>NZ_PVLV01000436.1 GCF_002982015.1 Streptomyces solincola | reverse complement strand
GGGTGGGGCCGCCCCGGGTGGGTGCTGACCTACCTGGAGCGAAGGGAGGGGACCCCCTTCACCGCCATAGACGGAGTGAGTCCGCCAGGTGTTACAGGTTCCGCGGAAGATTTTTCAGGCGCTCTCGCCCGCGGGCAGGATGCGGCGGACGATCTTGTCGTCGCGGTCGATGGCCTCGGCGATCCGGAGCGGCCCCCACCCGTACGGTTCGGCGTTCATGACGGGGATCAGCTCGTTGCGGATCTGGATGGCCGCGGCCTGCCGCGCCTTCGCCGCCTCGTACTCCGTGGCGATCTTGGGCAGCTTCCGCTCGGCGTTCTTGACGAACCGCACGCCCGCGGCGCGCGCGGCGGCCGGCTGCTTGTCCCGCTTGGGGAGGTCGGCGACGCTCGGCACCTTCAGGACGCGGGCCAGGACCCGGTTGCAGGCGTTGCGGTTGATGCCCGCGGAGAAGTAGACGCCCTGCGCCGTGGTGTAGAAGGCGAGCGAGCACATCGCGGCGTCGCGCTTGGGCAGCAGCTCGGCGACCTTCTCCTCCCACAGGTCCACGGCTTCGGCCGCGCGGCGCAGCCGGTCCTCGGGAGCCCCGTCGGCCGCGGTGAGTTCGTCCACGATCTCCTGCCGGGCCTGCTCGCGGATGGTCGCGAAGTCGGGCCGCTCCATCGGGTCGACGCGGACTCGGCCGCCCGCGGTGCGCAGCATCTCGCCGGCGTCCTCCAGGTGGGCGATGGCGGCACTGCGGCGGGCGGCGGCGCCCTCGTACCGGGCGCAGATCACGGCGGCCTTCTGCACGACGTCCTTGTGGTGCGGGATGCCGGCGTTGCGGGCGGCCTCCGCGCGGTCGGCGGGCCAGCTCGGGGGGTTGATCTGCTCCTCGCGGTCCAGGTCGTCGTGCAGCAGGGTCATCGTCAGGCGCCGCAGGTGGGTGCGGGCGATCCCGAACTTCTCGTGGAGGTCGGGGGCGTACTCATACAGGGCCGCGGAGGCGACGAGCTGCTGACGCTCCTCCTTGAGCATGGACAGTTCCATGAACGCCTGGTCGCGGATCTCCTCGGCGAGCGTGCGGCGCTCGCGCGGGTCGGTGACCTCGGCCAGTTCGGCGTCCACCTCGGCTCTCGCGTCGGCGCGGATCTTGTCGTAGTCGATGCTGCTCATGGTGTGCCCGTTTCCGGGTGCGCGCCCTGTGGGCGCTGGTGGCAGGGGACCCCCCTAGCCGTTCGTCCTTGGCCCAGAACTGTACACCATGTCCGCGACGGGGAGTCTGGTTCGGCCGAGTTCCCGGAGCGCGCGCAGCACCAGGAGGTCCCAGGCGGGCGGCCGGCCTGCGTCGAGCCGGACCCGCGGGGGGATCGTCGGCGGGGGAGCGGCGGTCATCGCTTCCCCTGGTGGCGGCGCTTGGCCTCCCGCATCGGGCGGTACTCGGCGGCCGAGCACAGGTAGGTGAAGTGCAGGGTGCGGGACGCGACCGTGATCGTGATGCCGTACGGCCACCGGCGGCCACGCATCAGCCCGAAGCTGATCAGGACCGGGTGGGTGTGGCGCCAGCCGCCGACGCTGCACCGGGGCAGGAAGTGCCCGCCGAAGGTCCGGTACCAGGAGCCGGTCGTGTGGAGGGTGAGGGTGGGGCCGAGGCGGGCGAGGCCGACGGTGTACCGGAACAGGCTCAGGGTGGCGCCGACGGTGCGGGTGCGCTCCTGGTCCATGTCGTAGGTGCGCACGGGCCCGACGGCGAAGCGGGAGCCGCCGCGCCACATCAGCAGGTGCCAGCACAGGGTGAGCTGGAGGGTACGAGTCTTCATCGCGCACCGCCGGTGACGCGGATGGTGGTGCCGTCGAACCGTCGGACGGTCTCGGAGGCCGGCTCGGGGGTGACGCGGGAGCGGCTGCCGTCTGGGTGCAGCGCGAACTCGGCGCCGCCCGGGTAGCGGACGGTCATCTCGCCGGGGAGCATCGGCCGGCGGACCTTCCAACCGTGGCTGTAGGACTCGCGGGGGTGGTCCTCGAACCAGGAGTTGCACGTCGTGCACACCAGGAGCAGGTTCTGCGGCTGGTTGATCCACTCCTCGCGCGAGGAGCCCATGCCCCGGTTGACCCGGTGGTGGATGGTGAGGTTGGCCGGGGTGTTGCAGCGGACGCAGCGCCCGCCGTCGCGCACGTGCACGAGGTGGCGCACCGCGTCCGTGGGGCCTGTACGGCGGCGTCGAGAGGCCACGGCCGGTTCTCCGTCCTGCGCCCGCACGCTGGGCCGCCGGTGACGGCCGCGGGGGAAGCGGCGGGCGCGAGGACGGGAACATGCACGTCCGGGGCGGTTACCGTCCCGGGGTGGGAGGTCAGTCGCCGGCGGTCGCCCGCTGCACCTGCCGCTCCCGGGCGGTGCTGATGGCGTCGAGGAGTTCCGCGGCGTACGGGACCGGCACGTAGCCGACGTAGACGCGACCGGTGTTGGTGCCGTTGTCGCCGAGGACGACTTCGTACTCCCCGCCGGTCTGCTCGTCGTCGTAGTTGTACGTACCGGGCCCGGCGTCCTCCAGGGGCCCCTCGGCCTGGTCGAACCAGGCGATCCCGAAGACGGCGTCGACCGCTTCGGCGATGACCTCGTTCGGGACGTCGTTCAGCTCGACGGTGGCGCGGGTGTCGTCATCGACGCAGACCCGGCCGTCGCCGAGATCGTTCGGCTTGCTGATGTTGAGCATGACGGGGCAGCAGTAGGTAGGGGTCTTGGTGTGGTCGAGGCCGGGAAGGGCCAGGCAGAGAGCGTTGACGGCGGAGCTCTGGAGTTCGTCCCAGGCGTCCTTCCACTCTGCGAGGGCTTCCGTCACGGTGGGCTTCATGTGCTCGTGTCCGATCGTTCGTGCCGGGGAGCCGACGGGTTCGGCTGCCCGGCCTGGAGCGGGGTTCGAGCTGGAGAAGGTGCCGGCTGAAAGCGCTAGCGTCTCGGCGTGAGGCCGCTTGTCGGCCGAGAAGTCTCCTGGGCCACGACGAGGCCCGCAGCAGCCCACTTCGGTCCGCCACGGGCCCTTCTTCGTCTTCTTCCTTCGGTTGTGTTGGGTTCTTCTTGTTTACGTGCGCTCCAGCGCATGAGGCCAAATGCGGTGTCGCGTACGTGGCCTGATGCGGTGTAGCGCACGTGGGTTTCACCTCATGCGCTACACCGCACTAGGAAACCCTGATGCGCTCTGGCGTACGTGGATTATTTGCGCAGGTCAGACACGGTGCGGCTGTCGCGCTCCGAAGCGGTCGAGGATCAGGCGCTTCAGGAGCTGTCGGCGGCGCGGTCGCCCGATCACGATGACCGACTCCACGGGACCGTCCTCACCGACCGGCGAGAGCGCGACGACGCCGCCGCGCGCGGGCTCCAGCTCCGCGACCGAAGCCGCGGCCGGGGCCGGGCTCGGGGCCGGCTGCTTCCTCTCCTCGTCCGCCTGGTCGACGCCCGCGCGCAGCTCCCAGCACAGCCGCTCGTGCTCGCTCGCGTACGTCCCGGCCGCGCTGACCCGGGCGCCGAGGGCCAGCCACCGCGCGAACGTCCGGTACGAGACCCCGATGCCCTCGGCGGCCTGCACGCGCGTCGCCCCCTCGCGGATCGCGGCGACGAGCTGCTTCACGTTCTCGGCCGTCACCACGAACGACCCGCCCGTCGGGTTCGTCGGCCCGCCCTGGGCCGGGGACAGCACCGGCACGACCACCTCGGGCCGCGCGGCTTCCACGCGGGCGTGGAGGATGCCGCACAGCCGCTCGTACTCGGTCCGGGCCGTACCGTTCGCGTGCACCTCCCGGCCCCGGGCGAGCCACCGCAGGACGCTGCGCTTGTCCACCCCCGCAGCCTTGGCCGCGTCCCGCAGCCGGCCCTCCTCGCACAGCGGCGTCACGGCCTCCAGGATCTCCTCCGTGAGCAGCGCCGGGCGGCCGATCGGCTTCTTCCCGGCGGGCACGCCCTTGCCCAGGTCCTCGTCGCTCACGATCCTGTCGATGGCCTTCCGCTTCCGCTCGGCGTTCTCCAGCTCCAGGACCAGGCGCAGCGTCAGCAGGTCGAGGCCGCTCGTCGCGCTGCCCTCGTTGTCGCGGACTCGGCGGCCGTGGGTGATCCACCCCTGCAACGTCGACAGGGGCACGTCGAACTGCGCGGCGACCTCCGGCCGGGTCTTGCCCTTCTGCACCGCCTTGGCGATGCGGGTGATCGTCTGCGTGGTCAGGCGGGTCGGGCGGCCACGGGTCGGAAGAGAGGTGTTCGTCATGGCGCGGAAGGTAGGCACACCGGCCCATTAGTGTCCTGGGGTCCCCGGGCGGGCTCCTGGCCAGCAACGGCGCCGGGGACGGTAGCGGTCGGCGAACCGCATGGTGCACGGCCTCCGGGGCGCAGCAGAGCGCCCCCACACCGTGGAGGACTCCGTGCTCCGACCGACCCCCGGCGCAGCCCCGGGGAGACCGAGACTGCACCTGGTGCCGGTCAAGCAGAAGGACGCCAAGGCGTTCGTCACCGAGTGGCACCGCCACCACAAGCCCCCGGCCGGCGCGGTGTTCTGCGTGGGCGCGGCCGACGACGACGGCGTACTGCGCGCGGTCGCCATGGTCGGCCGCCCGGTGGCCCGGATGCTCGACAACGGCCAGACCCTCGAAGTCACCCGCACGGCGACGGACGGCACGGTCAACGCGAACTCACTCTTGTACGGCGCAGCATGGCGCGCGGCGAAGGCCCTCGGCTACACGCGGCTCGTCACGTACACGCAGGCCGGGGAGAGCGGGGCGAGCCTGCGCGGCGCCGGGTGGCGGGTCATCGCGCAGCGGGCGCCGCGACGGGGCTGGAGCTGCCCCAGCCGCCCCCGCGAGTCCCACGGCACGGACCGGATCGCCCGGACGCTGTGGGAAGCCCCAGCAGCCTCCTGAGTCCCACCAGCCACGAAAACGTCAGGTAACGCCGTCGAAGACCGTTCTTCGCCACGAGCGGACTGAGGGAGCAGACAGCAACGGCCCGCGCGCCACCCGGCGCGCGGGCCTTCCTCGTTCCAGATGACCCGGGAGGTCAGACCACCGTGTTCGCAACCATCTTCATCCTGCTGTACGCCGCGCACCTGGTGTCCGACTACGCGCTCCAGACGGATTGGCAGTCGGAGCACAAGGCGCTGCGGACCCTGGCCGGCTGGTGGGCCAACCTGTGCCACGCCGGTACGCACGTCGCCGTGTCGGCCTTCGCCCTCGGCGCCGGGAAGGCGCTGCTCGACCTGCTGCTGACGTGGCCGGACGTGACGGGCGTCCTCGTGTGGGTGGGCTTCTCGCACGGCCTGATCGATCGCCGCTGGCCGATCCAGTGGTGGATGGAGCACACCGGCAGCCGCTCGTTCTTCCAGCGCGGCGGGGCGCCCCTGGTCGACCAGACCGCTCACGTCACCGCGCTGGTGATCGCCGCCCTAGGGGCCGCCGCGTGACGGGCGGGGCGCAGCGCCCGGTACTCGGCGATCAGCTCGGCCACCTCGGCGCCGGTGAACCCGTCGGCCTCCTCCAGGGCGGCGTCCGGGATCGGCTCGTCGGCCGGGTAGCCGAGGGCGGGACGGCCCGCGAGGTGCCCGCACAGGGCGTCCAGGCGGTCAAGGAGCGCCGCTCGGCGGGCCTGCTCGGGGTTCAGCGACCGCAGCCACCAGTAGCGCTCATGAGGCAGCTCACCGATGCGCGGGGGGAGGGTCCGGCGGATCGTGTCGGCACGCTCGGCCAGCGCGTTCCACACGGGCAGCCGCAGCGCAGCGACCAGCGTCGCCGGGTCGGCTTCGACGGTCGTGGCGGTCATGCTCTTCACCGTCGCACCCGGCACTGACAATGCGCCGCGCCCCGTACGCGGAGGTCCGTCGTACGGGGCGCGGCGTTGCTGCGGGCGGCTCAGCCCTCGGCGCCGCCGAAGAGTCCGCCGGTCGTGCCGCCGTTGCCGCCACCGCTGTCGTCGCCCGGCGGCGGGGTGGGGGAGACGGGCGGCGGGCTGGACGGCTCGGGCTGCGTCGGGCCGGCTGTGGGCCCCGGGCCGGGCTCGCACTCCGGGTCGAAGATGTTGCAGCTCGCCGTCGGCGACGGCTCGGGCGCGGGGGCCTGCGGGTCTCCGGTGAACACGGCGAACGCGGCCAGGACGGCGCCGACGACGATCAGGGCGACACCGACGACCAGGGCGCCGAGGCGGCGACGGGACGGGCTATCGGACATGGGGGTGGGCCTTCCTCTCGGGGACGAATCCGCGGGAGGGTGGCCCACCCGAACAGCTTGTGACCCGGGCTCGATCAGCGCCGAACGGACGGCGCCCTCACGGCGGGCGGCGCGGCCGGAGCCTTGGGCGCGGCGGGCGCCTTCGCGGCCGGGGCCTTCGGCGCGGCCGGGGCCTTCGGCTGCTTCGCCGTACCGCCGCCCGGCTTCTTCGGGGACGTCGTCTTGCCCGAGCCGCCCGGCACGGTCGCGTGCCCGGTGCCGACGCCGGGCGCAGCACCGGCTCCGGCCGGGGCGTGCAGCACACACGGCCGGGCGCCGGAGGCCACGATGTCCACCGCCCCGGACCGGGAGGCCGGGCAGGTCGGCAAGCTGTCGTCGTCGTCCGTGAGCAGGCTCAGCGAGAACAGCAGGGCGAACGTGAACAGGGCGGCGGATATGGCGACCGTCAGACGGTGGCGGTCGACGGGGCGGTGCGACTTCACGGAGGGGCCTTTCAGCGGATGGGGCGGGTCAGGGGGGGGGCCGGGAGGAGGGGTCGCCAGCGCCGTGGGGGGGGGTGGCGGGGGAGGGGCCCCACTTTTCGGGGGCGGGGGCTTGCCTCCCCCGCGCGCCGGGGGGGGAGGCTTCCGTGGGGGCGGGGGCCTTGCCCCGGGGGCACCCGG
>NZ_PVLV01000435.1 GCF_002982015.1 Streptomyces solincola | reverse complement strand
GGGTTGTGGGGTCGTGGTGCGGCTCCCGTGCCGGCGCGGGAATGGGTGGAGCGCACCGGACGTTGCTCCCGTGCACGGGTGCGGCAGGCGCACCCGCCCCGAGGCACCGACGAGGAGCGCAACGGCCATGCAGGGCACTGTGACGATGTACAGCACGACGTGGTGCGGTTACTGCCGCCGGCTGAAGAGCCAGCTCGACCGCGAGGGCATCGCGTACAACGAGATCAACATCGAGCAGGACCCGGCGTCGGCGGCGTTCGTCGAGAAGGCCAACGGCGGCAACCAGACGGTGCCGACCGTGCAGGTCGTTCCGGCGGGCGGCGGGGCCGAGGTCGTGATGACCAACCCGAGCCTGGCGCAGGTGAAGCAGGCCCTGGGGGTCTGAGCCGCGCCGGTGACACACGGCACGAAGGAGGGACCTCGGTCGCCGGGGTCCCTCTTTTCGTGCGCTCGGGGGCTTCCCGGCCCCGGGGCCGCTAGGCGTTGGGGCCGGGGGTGCGGCTGGGGATGGGCTTGCCGTACCAGAGTTCGAGGAGCCGGGCGGCGATGGAGATGCCGTACGGGGGGAGCACCTCGCCGGAGTCGAAGGCGGCCCGCAGTTCCTCGCGGGAGAACCAGCGGGCTTCTTCGATCTCGTCGCCGTCGACGTCGATCTCCGAGGAGGTGGCGCGGGCCATGAAGCCGAGCATCAGGCTGGAGGGGAAGGGCCACGGCTGGCTGGCGACGTACTCGACCTCGCCGATGGTGACCCCGACCTCCTCGAAGACCTCCCGGGCCACCGACTGCTCGATGGACTCGCCCGGTTCGACGAAGCCGGCCAGGGTGGAGAAGCGGCCTTCCGGCCAGTGCACCTGGCGGCCCAGCAGGGCGCGGTCCTCCTCGTCGGTGACCAGCATGATCACGGCCGGGTCGGTGCGGGGGTAGTGCTCGGCTCCGCAGGCGGGGCAGCGGCGGATGTGTCCGGCGGCGGCGATCACGGTGCGTTCGCCGCAGCGGGAGCAGAAGCGGTGCAGGCGCTGCCAGTTCTCCAGGGCGACGGCGTGCACCATCAGCGCGGCGTCGCGCGCGGAGAGCAGCATGCCGGCCTCGCGCAGTCCGGCGGGGCGGGCGGACTGGTCCATCCGGCCGGGGAGGCTGTCCTTCTGGAGGGCGAAGTAGCTGACGCCGTCCTCGTCGGTGCCGAGGAAGTAGCGGTGGGTCTCGGTGACCGGCGCCTCGAAGGAGGGGGTCATGACGAGTTCGGTGCCGCCGTCTGCGGTGTCGTCGATCAGTGCCTGGCCGCCGGAGACGACGAAGACCCGGGTGGTGGGGTGGCTCCAGGCGGCGGCCAGCCAGGCTTCGTCGAGGCGGTGGTGCGCGGCGCGGTCGATGCCGCTGGGCGCGGCGAAGCTGATGGGGCGGTGGCCCGGGTTGCTGATCGTGCTCACTGGTGTTTCCTACTCCCCCGGTGGATGCGGATGTCTCGGGTGTCTGGCCGGGTCGCCGGCCCGGCGGGGGCGGTCGTGGTCGGCGTGGTCCGATGACGGGGTGGTGGTCGGTGCGGCCCGGTCCGTGGGTCGGGGTCAGCGCAGTGCGCCGGGTAGTTCGGCCCACAGGTGGGCGGCGGTCTCGGCGCCCTTGAGGAGGAGGTCGAGTTCGATCTTCTCGTTGGGGGCGTGCCAGCCGTCGGACGGTACGGAGATGCCGAGGAAGAGGACGGGTGCGGCGAGGACGTCCTGGAGGTCGGCGGCCGGGCCGGAGCCGCCTTCGCGGGTGTAGCGGACGGTGGCGCCGTCGAAGGCGGTGCTCATGGCGCGGGTGACGGCGGTGAGGGCGGGGTGGCCGAGGGGGGTGAGGC
>NZ_PVLV01000434.1 GCF_002982015.1 Streptomyces solincola | reverse complement strand
TCCCCCCGCTGCTTCCCGGCATCATCCCCGGCCTCGGCTTCGAACAGGACGAGGCTCCCTAGCCGAGCGGCGGCGACCCGAGACGGCGGTGGGCGCCCTCCCGACCAGGAGGGCGCCCACCGCCGTCGTACGTCAGGGCCGTCGCCCGTCCGGGGCACCGCTCAGAAGAACACCGACCGCCGCTGCACCAGCAGCTTGTACAGCGTGTGCTGGATCTGCTCGCGCACCTGGTCGGTCAGGTTGAACATCAGCATCGGGTCCTCCGCCGCCTCCGGGGTGTAGCCGTCGGTGGGGATCGGCTCCCCGAACTGGATCGTCCACTTCGTCGGCAGCGGCAGCAGACCCAGCGGGCCCAGCCACGGGAAGGTCGGGGTCAGCGGGAAGTACGGGAAGCCCAGCAGCCGGGCCAGCGTCCGGGCGTTGCCGACCATCGGGTAGATCTCCTCCGCCCCGACGATCGAGCACGGCACGATCGGCACCCCGGCCCGCAGCGCGGTCGAAACGAAGCCGCCCCGGCCGAACCGCTGGAGCTTGTACCGCTCCCCGAACGGCTTGCCGATGCCCTTGAACCCCTCCGGCATCACCCCGACCACCTCGCCGCGCTCCAGCAGCCGTTCGGCGTCCTCCGCGCAGGCCAGGGTGTGCCCGGCCTTGCGGGCCAGCTCGTTGACCACCGGCAGTACGAACACCAGGTCCGCCGCCAGCAGCCGCAGGTGCCGCCCGGCCGGATGGTTGTCGTGCACCGCGACCTGGAGCATCAGCCCGTCCAGCGGCAGCGTGCCGGAGTGGTTGGCCACCACCAGCGCCCCGCCCTGGTCCGGGATGTTCTCGATGCCCTTCACCTCGACCCGGAAGTACTTCTCGTACAGCGGCCGCAGCAGCGACATCAGGACCTGGTCGGTCAGCTCCTCGTCGTAGCCGAACTCGTCCACCTCGTACTCGCCGGTGAGCCGCCGGCGCAGGAACGACAGCCCGCCCGCGATCCGCCGCTCCCAGTCGCCCGCCACCGCCGGCGGCCCGGCGGGCGGTTCGGGCGCGTCACCGGCGTCCGGCCGGTCCGCCCCGGGCAGCGCGCTGACCGGGGCGGCCGGCCCGCCGCGCGCGGGCCCGGCCGCGGACCTGCGGCGCGCCCCGCGCGGCCCGCCGGGCCGCGACCGGTCGTCGTCGAACGGAATGACCTTGGCGTCCGCCATCGTGAATCGCGCTCCTCATCCGCCGCTGTGCGTGCTGCCCGCCGCCGCGCCGGGCCGCTCCCCGACCCGGTCGGCGACCCGGTCGACCGCCCGGCCCAGGGTGTCCGGCGGCAGCAGCCCCGGGCCCCGGCTGCGGGCGAAGTCCGCGAACGCCTCCGCCGTCGTGTACGCGGGGGTGAACCCGAGGGTCTCCCGCATCTGCACGGTACTGACCACCCGACCGTGCGTCAGCAGCCGGATCTGCTCCGGCGAGATGTCGCTCGCGCCGACCGTGCGCAGCGCGGTGCCCACCCAGCGGACCGCGGGCAGCGGCACCGGCACGGTGGGCCGGCCCAGCCGCCGGGAGCACTGCGAGAGGGTCAGCACCCCGTCCCCGGCGATGTTGAAGGTGCCGCTGTTGAGGGTGGCCCGGCGCGGCTCGCTCGCCGCGATCCGCAGCACGTCCAGCACGTCGTCCTCGTGCACGAACTGGAGCCGCGGGTCGTAGCCGAAGACCGTCGGCAGCACCGGCAGCGACAGGTACTCGGCGAACGGGGTGTCCGCGGCCGGGCCCAGGATGTTGGCGAACCGCAGCACGCACACCGCGACGTCCGGCCGGCGCCGGGCGAAGCCGCGCACATAGCCCTCGACCTCGGCGGCGTCCTTGGCGAAGCCGCCGCCCGGCAGCGACTTCGGCGGGGTCGCCTCGGTGAAGACCGCCGGGTCGCGCGGCGCGGAGCCGTACACGCTGGTCGTGGACTTCACCACCAGGCGCTGCACGGCCGGCGACTTCTGGCACGCGCCGAGCAACTGCATGGTGCCGATGACGTTGGTCTCCTTGACGGCCGTCCGGCCGCCGGCCCCCAGGGTCCCGGTGACGTCCAGGTGGACGACGGTGTCCACGCCGTACTCGGCGAGCACCCGCCCTATCGTCGGCTGGCGGATGTCGGCGCGCACGAACAGCGCCTCGCCCAGGTCGTGCGCGGGCGCCTCGGCGGCCACCGCGACGACCCTCTCCACGCCCGCGTCGCGCTGGACGCGGCGGACGAACCGCGCGCCGAGCTGCCGGGCCGCGCCGGTGACGAGTACGACCTTCCCCACGATCAGCGCCCTCCGCTCGCTCCTCGTCCCAAGCCGCCACCGTAGCGCGCGACCGCCCGACTGTGACGACCGCCGCACACGCCCCGGCGGACCGCGCGGGCCGGAAAACAGCATCGCGGCCCTTCCACCACTTCGGTGGAAGGGCCGCGATGACGCGGCGCGTACGTCGCACAGCCGGACCTGCGCGTCACTCCGGCGGGTCCCCGGTCACATGGATCCGGGGCCGCCGACGCGGGGCCGGCGCAGCACTCCCCCGCGACCGCGGGGGAGACCACTACTTCTTGTTGCGACGCTGCACACGGGTGCGCTTGAGCAGCTTGCGGTGCTTCTTCTTGGCCATCCGCTTGCGCCGCTTCTTGATAACAGAGCCCACGACTACCCTCGCTCACTTCTCTTCACTCGGTGCGGGGCGTCTGGGCCCACACGACCTACGTCGGCCTAGCGTACCCGCCCGAGCGCCGCGCTCGTAATCCGAGGGTGGTCGCGGAACCCCGCCGGCTACGCGCTCTCCACCCCCACGAAGGAGTCGCGGAGGTACTCGTGCACCGCCTGCTCCGGAACCCGGAAGGACCTGCCCACCCGGATCGCCGGCAGATGACCGCTGTGCACCAAGCGGTACACGGTCATCTTCGACACGCGCATCACCGAGGCGACCTCCGCCACGGTCAGGAACTTGACCTCGTTGAGAGGCCTCTCGCCAGCAGCAGCCATGACCCACCTGTACCTTCCGCCCGCGCCGCCCACCGGCTTCCCCTTCCGGTGACTCTTCGTCGCGGTGCGCTCACTCACCAGACTAGGGGCGGGTGATACGAGTGGGGAAGAGGAGCAGCCGCCGTCCGTTTGCCGCGCGGGGCGGGCGCGTTGGCGCACGGGGCGCGCAACCGGCCCGCGTACGGCGGCCGGTGCGCCGGTCCCGCCCCGCCCCGCGCACGCCGTCCTCCCCTCGGCCTCCCGTGCCCGTGCGTCCGGACGGCCCGCCAGCCTTCGGCCCTCCCCCCCGCTTCCTGCGGACCAGCGCCGCAACCCCCGTGTCCCCCCCGCGCCGGCCGGCCGGCGTAGCCTGCTCCG
>NZ_PVLV01000433.1 GCF_002982015.1 Streptomyces solincola | reverse complement strand
GGCTGGGCACGTTCATCCGTACTCGGCTGTGCACGTTCACGTGTACGCCGACAGGGGGTGTGGCTGACCAACACCAAGACCCGCCGCGCCAAGCTGAGCGCGGAGCGGTTCGCCGCGCTCGCCGCCCTCGGACTCGCATGGGCGCCTTTCTGACGGACCGACCCAACATCCGGCGCCCACCTCCCCACAACGTAGGTACCGGCAAAGGTCGCGCAGCACAGGGGCGGCCGCTCACCACCGTGAGCGGCCGCCCCTTCCGTGCTGCACGGCTTCCCCTCTGTGGGCGGGGGTGGCGTCGCTTGGTCGCCGGCCCTGCACGGTGCTGCCCTCCGGTGATCGACGTCCGGAGGGGACACCTTTTTCCGTCACATCCTTGGAGAAACACACATGATGATCGACTTTCTGGCCGTGCTGCCGATCGCCGTCCTGACCGCCCTGGTGCTGGCCTGCGTGGTCTGCATCATCGCCCTGTTCCGAGCCGAGCGCGCCGACACCGTGGCCGTGCTGAAGGCGCTGCCCGAGGTGGTGGCCACCCTGCTGCGCTTCCGGCGCCGCAGGTGAAGGCCCACCGACGGGTGCACCCGCAGACTGGTCCGATGCCTGCGGGCGCACCAGTGCGCGGGAACGGGTCAGGTGCATGGTGGCACTGCGGAGGGCGGCGGCCAGGACTATCAGGGCGGCGGCGGACAGGTCCACCGCGGTGCGTAGGCGGACGAACGTCGTCCGGGCCTGGCGGGAGGGGCGAGCCAGGTCCGCGGCGCGGTCGACCGGCACCCGGGTGTCGGCGGGCGCGGCCAGGTCGGCCAGTGGCTCGGCGTCGGTGCACTGCGCCCAGTGCCGGAACGTGCCGAACCGGCGGCCGGTCCTTCCCGCGCCGGACGTTGGGGCGGGGCTGGGTTTTCGGGCGACCACCGGGCGGAGCGAGGCGGGGGCGGCAGTCGGGGGCTGACGGCCCCGCCGAGTGTCAGGGTCGGGTGGTGCCGTAGTAGTCGCACGCCGGCATGGCTGCGGCGACGGGCTCGACGCAGGCGTCCTACTTGCCGGCGAGTGTGGCGAGGGTGCCCGTGGCGAGGGCGGCGAGGGTGAGGACCGCGGCGAAGGCGGCGGCCGCACGGCGGATGGCGGTCGGGTAGGAGGCGCCGTCCATGCGCGCCAGCTGGCCCGCGCCCGCGGCGGCCAGCAGCGCGACGAGGAGAACGAGCGCGATGGTGAGCAGGGTGATGGAGATGGCGGTCACGGCAGACTCCCTTTGCGGGGTGGGCTGTTGTCGGGACCGAGCTTGGAGGGGTCCTCGTTCGACGGGGTCCGCCGGGAGAAGATGAACGCCGACGAACAGGGCAGGGGGCTGGCAGTGGGCGGCGGACGGAGCGGCGGCGGTGACCGGTCGGCACTGACCGAGCTGCGTAGGCGGTTGCGTGACGGACTGGCCGGCAGTCGGATCGACAAGAAGCACCTGCCCGGCCGGGCGGGGTTGGCGCACGACCGTGTGGGAAGCGCTGAAGGACGGCGAGGCGGTGCCGTCGGAGAAGACGGTGGGGGCGCTTGGTCGTGCGTTGGGGCTGGCGGTCGAGGAGTTGCTGGCGTTGCAGCGGCAGGCGAGCGGAGGTGGCGGCGAGGCGTCGTCGGCGCCGGGTCGGCCGATCGGTCAGTGGGATCCGCATGCGCTGGAAGTCCATCCCGCCGGGCCCGGCGGCACGGCGGTGGGAGCACGACGGCTGCCGGGGTACGTGCCGCGTGCACACGACGCGGTGCTGACCGAAGCGGTGCGGGACGCTGTAGCCGGCCGCAGCCGGATGGTGGTGCTGGTGGGCAGCTCCTCGACGGGTAAGACACGGGCCTTTTGGGAGGCTGTGCAGCCGCTGGCCGATGCGGGGTGGAGGCTGTGGCATCCCTTCGACCCCACCCGCGCCGCGGCCGCTCTCGACGCCCTGCACCGTGTCGCACCGAGGACCGTGGTGTGGCTGAACGAGGCCCAGCACTACCTCGGCGACCGTGAGGCCGGCGAACGCATCGCCGCCGCCCTGCACGGCCTGCTCACCACCCCGCAGGCAGGCCCGGTGCTCGTGCTGGGCACTCTGTGGCCCGAGTACGCCGCCCGGTACTCCGCCTTGCCCGCTCCGGGGGAGCCGGATCCGCACAGCCGCGTGCGGGAGTTGCTGGCCGGCCGGACGGTGGGCGTGCCGACCGCCTTCGACGGCCAGGCGCTGGACGCCGCAGCAGCCCTCGCCCAGGGCGGGGATCGGATGCTGGCCGATGCCCTGACCCGCGCTCGTGCCAGCGGGCGAGTGGCCCAGGACCTGGCCGGTGCTCCCGAACTGCTCAAGCGCTACGAACAGGCGACGCCTGCGGCCGCAGCCCTGCTGGAGGCGGCGATGGACGCACGCCGCCTCCAGCAGGGCTGCGGCCGCAGGCGTCGCCTGTTCGT
>NZ_PVLV01000432.1 GCF_002982015.1 Streptomyces solincola | reverse complement strand
GAAGCCGGGCGCCACCACCGCCTGGTGACCTGACACGCGGACGGGGCGCGCACCCGGTGAGAGGGTGCGCGCCCCGTCCGCGTACGGCTGTGTACGGCCGTGGGTGCGGCTGGTCAGCCGCCGAGGGCCGGCAGGCTGCCGCCGACGGGCAGGCCGCCGAGCAGGCCGGTGGCGGTGGACGGGTCCAGCGGCAGGCCCTGGAGGGAGGCGTTCTTCGTCGCGGCGCCGAGCAGGCCCTGGGTGGTGCCCAGGGACTCCACGGCGCTGCCCGGGGCCTGCTGGACGGCGGCGGTGGCGACCGGCAGCGCGGTGGAGGTGGCGGCGCTCAGGGCGGTGCCCGCGGGCAGCGCGGCGGCCATCGGGTTCGCGGCGGCGGTGCCGGCGGCGGTGGCGGCGAAAGCGGCGCCCAGGGCGGCGACACCGACGGTCTTCACAGCGGACTGCTTCATCGAGATTCGTCCTCAGGGGAACTCGGGGAGGGATGAGCGCCCTGAAACCTAGTCAGACCGTGCGGTGCCCCGCAAACACCGAAACGACGGGTTCACCCGGATTCGCGAGGCGGCGGCGGGGCCGCCGCTCAGCCCTCCTCGGGGGCGTTCCCGCTGGTCCCGGCGGTCTGCCGGAACAGCCATGCGGACTTCAGCTCGGCGTATCCGGGCTTGATCACGTCGTTGATCATGGCCAAGCGTTCATCGAAAGGAATGAATGCTGATTTCATCGCATTGACCGTGAACCACTGCATGTCGTCGAGCGTGTAGCCGAACGCCTCGGTCAGCAGCTCGAACTCGCGGCTCATGCTGGTGCCCGACATCAGCCGGTTGTCGGTGTTGACGGTGGCCCGGAAGTGCAGGGTGCGCAGCAGCCCGATGGGGTGCTCGGCATAGGAGGCGGCGGCCCCGGTCTGGAGGTTGGAGGTCGGGCACAGCTCCAGCGGGATGCGCTTGTCGCGGACGTAGGCGGCCAGCCGCCCCAGGGTGACGGAGCCGTCGTCGGCGACCTCGATGTCGTCGATGATGCGGACGCCGTGGCCGAGTCGGTCCGCGCCGCACCACTGGAGGGCCTGCCAGATCGACGGCAGTCCGAACGCCTCGCCGGCGTGGATGGTGAAGTGGTTGTTCTCCCGCTTCAGGTACTCGAAGGCGTCCAGGTGGCGGGTGGGCGGGAAGCCGGCCTCGGCGCCCGCGATGTCGAAGCCGGCCACGCCCTCGTCGCGGTAGCGGTTGGCCAGTTCGGCGATCTCCAGGGCGCGGGCAGCGTGCCGCATCGCGGTGAGCAGCGCGCCGACCCGGATGCGGTGGCCGGCCTCGCGGGCGCGCAGCTCGCCGAGCCGGAAGCCCTCGTTGACCGCCTCGACGACCTGCTCCAGGGTCAGCCCGCCCTCCAGGTGCTGCTCGGGGGCGTAGCGCACCTCGGCGTAGACGACGCCGTCCTCGGCGAGGTCCTCGGCGCACTCGGCGGCCACCCGCACCAGCGCGTCGCGGGTCTGCATGACGGCGCAGGTGTGCGCGAAGGTCTCCAGGTAGCGTTCCAGCGAGCCGGAGTCGGCGGCCTCCCGGAACCACAGGCCGAGCTTGTCGGCCTCCTGCTCGGGCAGCGCGGTGTAGCCGCAGTCGCGGGCGAGTTCGACCACCGTGCCGGGCCGCAGCCCGCCGTCGAGGTGGTCGTGGAGCAGCACCTTGGGCGCGCGGCGGATCTGCTCCGGTGCGGGGATGCGGGATGTCTGGCTCGTCATCTCGGCACTGTACGCCCTACGCGCGTAGAACGGGAGGTGTCGGACCGGACGGGGCGCGCCGGGCGGCCCGGCGGCGGGTCATACGTAACAGTCGGCGCGCGTCCGGGTGGCGCGGCGGCCGGCTTCTGGGACCGTGCTGCCATGGCACACCACGCACTCGTAGGGACGGCGGGCCCGGCGGCCAGGCTGGGCAGGGCGGTGGGGGAAGCGGCGGCGGTGGGCGGCGTGGCGCTGCTCCTGCCGGACGGTGAGCGGGAGTCGGGGCGCGGCCCCTCCCGGCGGGCGCACGCGGCGGCGCTGCCGCTGGCCCGTGCGCTGGCCCGGGCGGGCGCGGGGCACGGGCTGGTGGCGCATGTGCTGCGCTACCGGGGGCGCGGCTGGAACGGCGCGGACGCCGGACCGGCCGAGGACGCCCGTTGGGCCGCCTCGGAGGCGGTGCGCCGCTACGGCGAGGTCCCGCTCTGCCTGGTCGGGCACGGCATGGGCGGTCGGGCCGCGCTGCGGGCGGCGGACCATCCGGCGGTGGTGTCGGTGGTCGCGCTCGCGCCCTGGCTGCCGCCGGACGAGCCGGCCGATCCGGTGGACGGGGAAGGCGGGCACGAGCCGGAGCCGGTACGGCAGTTGATCGGGCGGCGGGTGCTGATCGCGCACGGCACCCACGACCGGCGCGGCGACCCCGAGGCGTCGTTCCGGCTGGGTGAGCGGATCAAGAAGGTCAACCGGGACACCTGCCGGTTCGAGGTGCACACCGACGACCACCGGTTGCGCCGGCACCGGGCCGAGGTCGCCGCCCTGACCGCCGACTTCGCCCTGGGCGCCCTCTTCGCCCGCCCCTTCGCCCGCCCGGTCGCGGACGCGCTGGCCGCCCCGCCCCCGCTGGGTCTGCGGATGCCGCTGGCCGCAGGCTTCGGCGAGAGGGCGGGGCGAGGCCGGGGAGTCTGGCGGACTACCAGATGACCGCGTCGTCCATGGCGGACTGCCAGTAGGTGACCTTCAGGGAGTCGTCGATCCACACGCCCTTGGCGGGCAGCGCCGGGGTGGCCCCGGCGGACGGGTTCCGGCCGGGGGTGGCGCCCTGGAAGTAGACGGTGAGCGACTTCTCGGTGCGGCCCTCGCCGCCGCTGCCGTCGGCGGCGGAGAGGTTCACCGAGGAGTAGCCGGACTCGCCCGGGGCGAGGGTGACGACGGCCTGCGGCTTGGACTCCTCGATGGCCGGCGGCACCGACTGGGCCTCGCCGAAGCGGACCGCCGGGTAGCCGTAGAGGTGGCAGGCGGTGCTGCCGGTGTTGGTGACCGTGAGCAGCATGTGGTTGACCGGGCGGCTCAGCGGCGCGGCGACCGTCTTGGTGTTGGCGCCGTCGCAGGTGACCGCCTTCTTGCCGGCCTCGCTCCGGCCGGCGGCGCCGGACGGGGTGGCCGCCGTGGCCTTGCCGGAGACGGTGGCGGCGGGGGCGGGGGCGGCGGCCGGCTGGGAGG
>NZ_PVLV01000431.1 GCF_002982015.1 Streptomyces solincola | reverse complement strand
AGCAGGGGGCCGTGCGCAGCGGGGGCCAGGGGGTGGCGTGGCCGCGGGCGGCGAGGGTGGTGGCGTACTGGGGGAGCAGCGCGGCGTTGGACGGCGAGGTCTGCTCGGAGGCGGCGAACGCCTCGTAGGAGGGGACGGTCCCGCGGACCACGCCCAGGTTGGGGGTGCCCGCGGCGGCCAGCTCGCGCAGCGACGCCTCCAGGTCGGTCAGGTGGGCGCGGTGCGTGGGGTACTCCGACTCCAGCTCCGGGTACGCCGCGAGGAGTTCGTCCAGCTCCCCGCGCGACCACAGCAGCACCGCCACCGGGAACGGGCGGGACAGCGCCACGCGGAAGGAGCCCAGCTCGGAGCGGAGCCGGTCGATCTCCGCCTGGAGCTCGGCCGGGTCGGAGGAGCCCAGCGCCCACAGCCGCTTGGGGTCGTGCAGTTCGTCCAGCGGCACCGGTGCGGTGTGCAGCCGGTCGGCCACCCGGTCCCAGTCGTCGTGGTCGAGCGCCAGCAGCCGGCGCACCCGGTGGCGCCCGGTCAGCAGCGACTGCACGGGGTGCGAGACCTCGTCGTCGGCGGTGGGCGCCAGCGCCTCGGCGGCGGTGCTGAACGTCGCCTCCGCGGCCTCCAGTTCGTCGTGGGCTTCCAGCGTCTCGGCCAGCACCTCCCAGGCGGCGGCGTCCGCCGGAGGGGTCGCCCGGACCCCGGCGATGATGGCCCGGGCCTCGGCCTCGTGGCCGTACTCCCACAGGTTCGCCGCCTTCAGGGCCCGGATGAGCTGGGGGTTGTCCGGGGCGTCGGCGGCGAGCAGTTCGTCGTAGAGCGGGGTGGCCCGGGCCGGCTCCCCGGCCACCTCCAGATGGGCGGCGGCGCGCAGCAGCAGCGGTTCACGGTCCTCCGGATACTGCGCCGCGGTGCGCAGCAGGCGCTCGGCTTCGGTGATGTGATCGGCAGGCGTGTCGGGGCGCATGGATGACACCGTACTGCCGTGCGCCGGAGCGGGGCGGGCAGGCTCCGGAACGCCGTGGCCGACCTCGGGAACTCCGTGCGGGAGCCGGGCGTTACAGTGGCCGAAGGGGGGTGAGAGGCATGGACGCAGACCACCGGAGCGACCAACGCGGTCAGTACGGGGTCGGCGGCGGGCGCGCCGGTGCGCGGCTGCTGCCGTGGTCCGCCGGGCCGCTGTTGCTCGTCCTCCTCTCCCTCGGCCTGCTCTCCGCGCTGTACGCGGACGGCGGCCCGCTGTCCGCCGCGGTCGCGCTGTCCGCGGTCGGCGCCGCGCTCGTCGCCTGCGCCGTCCTCGCCGCCTGCCTCGTCCCGGTGGTGCCGCCAGGCCGGGTGCGCACCGCCCTGCGCGACCGTCGGCGGCGCACCTCCTTCCTGCCCCAGCGGGATCCCGACGCCGCGGGCCGCATACGCCCCAGGGCGCCCGGTCGTCAGGTGACGACGGCCGGGTAGGGCGCCAGCGGCGCGTGAGCGTCGCGCGCCGGACGGCGGTGGACGCCACCGCCCCGGCTCACCACCCTGCTCCCGGGTCCCGCGCTTTCCCGGACCTCCTGCGCTTCCCCAGGCCCTGCGCGCTCTCCCGGGCGCCCCGCGCTTCTTCCGGCGCCCCCGCGCTTCTCGGAGTTGCCCGCGCTTCCTCCGGGTCCCGCGCGCCGCCCCGGGTCCTCGCGCCTTCTCCGGGCCCCCGCGCCTCCGCGGTCCGTCGTCACGCCGTTGCCACGGTTCGTCCGAATCCTTCGGACCTTCCGTTCCCTCGGTTCTTCCGACCGGCACGCCATGTCCGGTCTCTCCGATTCCCGGTGCGACGACACCCCTGGAGGGTTCGCTTCCCATGTCCGTCTTCGCCTCGCTGGTCGAGCAGCTCGCCCGCCTCCTGGAGCCCGCCTTCCACGGCTCGGCGACCGCCGCCGCCATCGTGCTGTTCACCGTCCTGGTGCGGCTCGCCGTCCATCCGCTGTCCCGGGCCTCGGCGCGCGGGCAGCAGGCCCGGGTGCGGCTCGCCCCCCGGATCGCCGAGCTGCGCAAGCGGCACGCCAAGGACCCGGAGCGGTTGCAGCGCGCCGTGCTGGAGCTGCACACCGCCGAGAAGGTGTCACCGCTGGCCGGCTGCCTGCCGAGCCTGGCCCAGGCGCCGGCGTTCCTGCTGATGTTCCACCTGTTCTCCGGCGGGAGGCTGGGCGACCACACCCTGCTGGCCGCCCCGCTCGGCGGACGATGGGCCGACGCCCTCGCGGCCGGCGGCCCGTTCGGCCCGGCCGGGCTGGTGTACGTCGCGCTGTTCGCGCTGGTCGCGGCCATCGGCACGTACACCTACCGGCGCGGCCGCCGGGACCTGGCCGCGATGCCGCCGGCAGCGGTGGACGGCCCCGGCGGCGCGGCGGTCGGCGGTCTGACGAAGGTGATGCCGCTGCTCGGGTACGCGACGCTCGTCACGGTCGCCGTGGTCCCGCTCGCCGCGGCGCTGTACGTGGTGACCAGCACCGCCTGGACCGCCGCCGAGCGGGCCTACCTGTACCGCGGCGGACTCGGCGCGGCCGCCACCGCGTGAGCGCCGCCGCCGGCGCCGGGCCGGGCCCCTCGGCCCGGGTCGGCGTCGGTCCCGGCCGCCGCGGTGGGCGTCGTGCCTGGTCCAGGGTGTGAACAGGGTCTTGCGGGACGGAACGGACTCTTGGAGGATCGGCCAATCCTGACGATGGCCGCACTCCATCGGCCGGGGCTCACCTCGACCACAGGGAGAAGACCATGAAGCTGCTGCGCGTCGGTACGGCGGGCGCCGAGCGGCCCGCGCTGCTCGACCGGGACGGCGTCCTGCGGGACCTGTCCGCCATCGTCCCGGACATCGACGGCAACCTGCTCTCGGACGCCGCCCTGCTCGACCGGGTACGGGCGGCCGCCGGGGCCGGGGTGCTGCCCGCGCTGGACGCCGCCGGGCTGCGGATCGGCCCGCCGGTCGCCCGGATCGGCAAGGTCGTCTGCATCGGTCTGAACTACCACGACCACGCCGCCGAGACGGGCGCCGCGACCCCGGCCGAGCCGGTGGTCTTCCTCAAGGCGCCCGACACGGTCGTCGGCCCCGACGACACCGTCCTGGTGCCGCGCGGCAGCGTGAAGACGGACTGGGAGGTGGAGCTCGCCATCGTCATCGGGCGCACCGCCCGCTACCTGGAGTCGGCCGAGGACGCCCTGGCGCACGTCGCCGGATACGCCGTCTCGCACGACGTCTCCGAGCGGGAGTTCCAGATCGAGCGCGGCGGCACCTGGGACAAGGGCAAGAACTGCGAGACGTTCAACCCGCTGGGGCCCTGGCTGGTGACCGCCGACGAGGTGCCCGACCCGCAGGGGCTGGACCTGCGCCTGTGGGTCAACGGGGAGCTCCGTCAGCACGGCTCCACCGCGAACCAGATCTTCCCGGTGGGCGAGGTGATCCGCTACCTCAGCCACTTCATGACGCTGTACCCCGGCGACGTCGTCAACACCGGCACCCCGGCGGGGGTCGCCATGGGCCAGCCCGAGCCCAAGCCGTTCCTGCGGTCCGGCGACGTCGTGGAGCTGGAGGTCGACGGCCTCGGCCGTCAGCGCCAGCAGCTCAAGGACGCGTAGACGCGCGAGAGGACTTCGGACGTCCTCACGGGGGCGAGGCTTCCGGGGCGAGGTCTTCCAGGGGCGACTTCCCTCGCCTCCGGAAGACCGCCCGGTCAGCTCCGGCTTCCGCGGACGAACGCGGTGAGGGCCTCCACCACCAGGGCGTGGTCGTCGCGCTGGGGCAGTCCGGAGACCGTCACCGAGCCGACCACGCCCGTCTCCCGCACGATCAGCGGGAACGAGCCGCCGTGCGCGGCGTAGCGGTCAAGGTCCAGCCGGGAGTCGGCGTCGAAGGCCCTGCCCCGGGCCCGGAACCGCGCGCCCACCAGCAGCGAGCTGTCGCCGTAGCGTTCCACCACCCGCCGCTTGCGGTCGATCCAGGCGTCGTTGTCGGCGCTGGAGCCGGGCAGCGCGGCGTGGAAGAGCTGCTGCGGCCCGCGCCGGATGTCGACCGCCACCGGCAGGCGGCGCTCGCGGGCCAGCTCCACCAGCAGGGAGCCGAGCGCCCAGGCGTCCTCGTGGGTGAACCGGGGCAGGACCAGCTCCTGCTGCTGGGCGGTCACCTCGGTGACCAGGCGCTCGTCGTCGGTCAGGTCGCCCACCCGGCTCATGCCGTTCCCGTCGGTCGTCCCGGGCCCTCCGGCCGCCCCGGGCCCTTCGGTCTTCCCGCGCCCGTCGGTCTTCCCGTTCCCTTCCGTCTTCCCGCGCCCGTCGGTCATCCCGAGCCCTTCGGTCGCCCCGGGCCCGTCGTCCTCGCCGGTCGTGCCGCGCACGTCGCTCTCGTCCGGCACGTGGCTGCTCCCGTCGTTCACAGCGCCACCGCCGTGCCCTCGCGGGCGGACCGGCGGGCCGCCTCCAGCACGTCCAGCGCGTGCGCCGCCTCCGCCGCGGTGACCGGCGGGGGCGTGCCGTCGCGCAGGGCGGCGGCGACGGCCGCGTAGTACGCCGGGTAGTCGCCGGGCACGGTCGGCACCGGGCGCACGTCGTCCCCGGCGCCCAGGGTGCCCCGGGCCGACTCTGCCGCCACGCCCCAGCTTCCCGAGCCCGGGCGCTCGCCGGCCCGCAGCGCCGCCTCCTGCGGGTCCAGGCCGTACGTCACGAAGCCGGCGCGCGAGCCGAGCACCCGGAAGCGCGGGCCGAGGCGCGCGGCGGTCGCGCTCACCCACAGATGGGAGCGCACGCCGCTCGCGTGGGTGACGGCGATGAAGGTGTCGTCGTCGGCCTCCGCGCCGGGCCGGCGCACATCGGACTCCGCGTACACCCGTACCGCCGGGCCGAACAGGACCAGCGCCTGGTCCACCACGTGGCTGCCCAGGTCGTACAGCAGCCCGCCGATCTCCTCCGGCGCGCCGGACTCCCGCCAGCCGCCCTTCGGCTCGGGCCGCCAGCGCTCGAAGCGCGACTCAAAGCGCAGCACGTCGCCCAGCTCGCCGCCCTCCACCAGGGCCCGCAGGGTGAGGAAGTCGTCGTCCCAGCGGCGGTTCTGGAAGACGGAGAGCAGCAGGCCGCGCTCCTCGGCGAGCGCGGCCAGCGCGCGGGCCTCGGCCGCGGCGCCGGCCACCGGCTTGTCCACCACGACCGGCAGCCCGGCCTTCAGCGCGGCGGTGGCGAGCGGGACGTGCGTCTTGTTCGGCGAGGCGATGACGACCAGGTCCAGCGCGTCCGGCCCGCCGGCCCGGGCCCACAGCTCCTCGGCCGACCCGGCGAAGGAGACGTCCGGGAACTCGGCCCGGGCCTGCTCGCGCCGCTCGGGGCTGGAGGTGACGACCGTGTCGAGGGCAAGGCCCTCGGTCGCGGCGATCAGCGGGGCGTGGAACACCGAGCCGGCCAGGCCGTAGCCGACGAGCCCGACCCGCAGCGGGGCGGCGGCGGTGCGAGGGGTGGTGGCAGTCATGCCGTCCACTTAAGCAACGCTGTTGCCAAACTGCAAGCGACCACCACAATGGGACGGTGAACACGGGTACGGGAGCCAACCTGCCGGCGCTGCGCAGCCACAACACCGCACTGGTGCTGGGCCTGCTGCGGGCCGCCGGGACCGAGGGCGTCAGCCGGCTGGAGCTGGCCGGGCAGACCGGCCTCACCCCGCAGGCGGTCAGCAAGATCACCGCGCGGCTGCGGGGGGACGGCCTGGCGGTGGACGCCGGCCGCCGCGCCTCCACCGGCGGCAAGCCCCGCACCGTGCTGAAGCTGGTGCCGGGCGCGGCGCACGCGGTGGGGCTGCACCTGGACCGGGACGAGCTGACGGCCGTCCTGGTCGACCTCGCGGGCACCGTCGTCGGGGCGCACACCGTCCCGCTCGACCTGGGCGCGGGGGCGGAGGTGGTCATGGAGACCGCGCAGGGCGAGGTGGCCGCGCTGACCGGCGCGGGCGCGCGCGAGGGCCGTCGCCGTCCGGTGCTCGGTGCCGGGGTCGCGATGCCCGGGCCGCTGGACCACCTGGCCGGGGTGCCGCACCGGGTGACCGGCTTCCCCCAGTGGGACGGCTTCCCGCTGCGCGACGCCCTGGCCGCCCGCCTCGGGCTGCCGGTGGTCCTGGACAAGGACACCAACGCGGCGGCGCTGGCGCTGGCCCTGCGGCGGGACGCCCCCGAGGACGCCGGGGGCTCCTTCGCGTACCTCCATGTCGGTACGGGACTGGGGGCCGGGCTGGTGCTGGACGGGGCCGTCCACCGGGGCGGCCGGACCGCCGCGGGGGAGTTCGGCCACCAGACCCTCCAGTTGGACGGGCCGCTCTGCGGATGCGGGGGCCGGGGCTGCCTGGAGGCGCTGTGCCTGGCGGCGGTGGCCCGCGGCGACACCGCCGAGGCGGCCCGGGTGCTCGGCGCCGGC
>NZ_PVLV01000430.1 GCF_002982015.1 Streptomyces solincola | reverse complement strand
CCCCCCCCCCCCCCCCCCCCCCCCCCGCGCCGCCGGGCGGCCGGGAGCCCCGGCGCCCCCCCCCCCCCCCCCCCGCCCCCGAGGCCCGCCGGGCGCCGCGCCCCCCCCCCCCCCCCCCCCCCCCCCCCCGGCGCCCCCACCCCCCCCCCCCCCCCGCCCCCCCGGGGCCCCCCCCCCCCGCCCCCCCCCCCCCCGGGCCCGCCCCCGCCCCGCCGCTCCCGCAGCGCCCGCGCCCCGAACCACCCCAGCAGCACCAGCGCGGCGGCCGAACTCCCGTACTGCAAAATGGTGTAGAGCGGGACGCCTGCGACCGTCCCGTCCAGCGCCGGCAGCAGCCGCGTCCCCCACCGGTCCGCGTGGGTGAACAGGTCCCACCCCACATGCGTGGCCGAGCCGACGGCCGCCGAGACCCAGAACCAGCACGCCAGCGCGGCCGGACGGCGCTCCCGCCACGGCAGACCGCGCACCAGCGCGCGCGCCGGCGGCCGCACCCGGTCCGGCAGCAGCGCCAGCAGCGGTTCCCGTACCAGCAGCCACGCTGCCACCAGCGCGGTGGTGATGAGCACGTCGACCGTGAACACCCCGGCCAGGCTGTGGGTCACCGTGCCGAAGAACATCGCGTCCGGGGCCAGGGACGCCGCGAAGTACGTCATGTCCGGCGCGAACGAGCCCATCACCAGCGCCGAGGCGACCAGCGGACCCCGCGCCCGCCCGGTGCGGCGCAACCCCGGCAGCACCGCCGCGGCATGGCTGAGCGTGAACGGCACGGCGTACCCCCGCAGTTCCCTGCCGCACCCCTCCCGGGCCGCGGCGATGATCGTCGGCGCCCAGTATGTCCGACGCGCCGCGACCGGCCGCGGCCACCGGCCGGCGCCGCCCACCGCAGCCGCGACCCCGGGAACGAGCACGCCGAGAACGGGGCGTTCCGGTCCCTTTCGGGCCGCCCGGACGTCCCGCCGCCGGCCCCCGGGTGACAAAAGCGTGAAGAGCGACAGGGGCCCGCTGCGCCGGGGCGGCGGGCTGACATAGGCTCCGCCTGAGTCGACGCTCCTGGGGAAGTGGAACCGCCAGGGCCACACGGGCCGTCTGAGGCGCGGGATCGTCACTGGGGAGGGACCGTACGCATGGCAGGACACATCGGCCGACGGCTGCGCAAGGGAGCGACCACCACGGCTGTCGCGGCGGCCGCGGTGGCCGCGCTCTCCGCCTCGCAGGCGCCGGGCGTGACCCCGCTCGCCGGAGGCACGGGCGACCAGCCGCCCACCGGAGCCGGCACGGCGAACTCCGCCGCCGACGCGCCGGGCGGCTCGGCCACCGGCGACTCCCCGTACTTCACCGACCTGCCGCCGCTCAAGACGCCCGCCCCCGTCACCCCCGGCAGCACGCCGCCGCCGGTCGGCGCGCCCGTGGTCACCGGCCCGGCCGAGGCCGGCATCCCGGCCACCGTGCTCGCCGCCTACCGGGGGGCCGAGGCCCACCTGAGGTCCACCGACCCCGGATGCAACCTGCCCTGGCAACTCCTCGCCGGCATCGGCAAGGTGGAGTCCGGCCAGGCCCGCGGCGGCCAGGTCGGCCCCGACGGCACCACCTTCACCCCGATCCTCGGCCCCGCCCTCAACGGCGTCGGCTTCGCCCGGATCACCGACACCGACGGCGGCGCCTTCGACGGGGACACGGTGCACGACCGCGCCGTCGGCCCGATGCAGTTCATCCCCTCCACCTGGGCCACCTGGGGCCGCGACGCCAACGGCGACGGCCGGCGGGATCCCAACAACGTCCACGACGCCGCCCTCTCCGCCGGCCTCTACCTCTGCGCCAACAGCCGGGACCTCGCCGTCAAGGCCGACCTGGACCAGGCGATCCTCAGCTACAACCGCTCCACCGAGTACCTCGACACCGTCCTGACCTGGTTCGACTACTACCGCGACAACAGCCACCAGGTGCCCGACGGCACCGGTGTGCTGCCCGTCGACCGCAGCGACCAGAACCCGGTGACCCCGCGGCCCGGCGCCGGCCTGGGCGGCACGCCGCTGCCCACCGCGCCGCCCCTCACGACGACGCCGCCCGCCCCGCAGCCCGGCCGCGAGTCCAAGCCGCCGAAGCCGGACCCGAAGCCCAAGCCGCCGGCGCCCCGGCCGACGCCGCCGCCCGTCACCCCCGTGCCGCGGCCGCCGAAGCCCACGCCCGCGCCGGCCGAGCAGGTCGACCGCCTCAAGGACGCCACCGCGGGAACGCTCACCGCGACCGCCGGCGCCCGCTTCGAGGTGCGCCCGGCCGTCACCGCGGTCGACGCCAAGGGCAAGCCGGTCGGCGGGGTCAGCGTGCGCTTCGTCGTCGTCGGCGACACCGACACCCGCTTCCCGGACGGCGCCGCCACCGCCACCGTGCTCACCGACGCCGACGGCGCCGCCACCGCGCCGCGGCTCCAGGCAGGCGAGCAGGCGGGCCACTTCACCGTCCGCGCCACCGTCGTCGACCGCGACCTGCCCGCCCTCGACCGCCCCGCCACCGTGACCGCGCCCGAGGCCGACGCCCTGGTCCGCACCGACGACGGCGAGCTGACCGCCCAGCCCGAGGGCGAGTTCGGCGCGCCCGTCACCGTCCAGGCCACCCGCAAGGGGGCCGCGCTCGCCGACGTACCGCTCACCGCCACCCTCGTCGCCACCGCCGAGGCCACCGAAGCGGCCGGCAAGGGCCCCTACTTCACCGACGCCGCCGGAAAGCCGGTCCGCACCCTCTCCGGGCTGAAGACCGGCAAGGACGGCACCCTGACCCTGCCCGCGCTGCGCGCCGACGGCGAGTCCGGCGCCTTCCTGCTGAAGGTCACCGCCGAGGGCGGCGCCACCCTCACCATCCAGCTCAAGGTCGCCTGACCGCCCGCGACCGCCGCCGCCCCCGACCGCCGCCCCGCCGCAACGGTCAGGGGCGGCGGCGCGCCGCGGTGTGCCGGGTCGGCTCCGCCGCCGACGGGTCCTCCGGCCACGGGTGCCGGGGATACCGTCCCCGCAGATCGGCCCGCACCGCCCGGTACCCCTCCCGCCAGAACGACGCCAGATCGGCGGTCACCGCCGCCGGCCGCCCGGCCGGAGACAGCAGGTGCACCAGCACCGGCACCCCCGCCACCTCGGGCGTCCTGGTCGCCCCGAACATCTCCTGAAGCTTCACCGCCAGCACCGGCTGCTCCCCGCCGTACGCCAGCCTCACCCGCGAACCGCTCGGCACCGTCAGCCGCTCCGGAGCCAGCTCGTCCAGCCGGGCCGCCTCACCGCTCGCCCACGGCAGCAGCCGGCCCAGCGCCTGCCCCGCGTCCAGCCTCCCCAGGTCCGCCCGCCTCCGCGCCCGCGACAGCTCCGGCTCCAGCCACTCCCCGGCCCGCTCCAGCAGCGCCTCGTCCGACACCTCCGGCCAGTCGCCGCCGCGCACCCGACGCAGGAACGCCAGCCGCTCCCGCAGCCCCTCAGCCTCCCGCGACCAGCGCAGCAGCCCCAGCCCCTCGCGCCGCAGCCCCGTCAGCAGCGCCGCGCGTACGAGGACGGGGTCCGGGTCGCGCAGCGGGCGCACCGCCAACTCGACCGCGCCCAGCCTCTCCACCGTCCGGGCCACCACCTCGCCGTCCTCCCAGCGCACCTCCTCGGCCGAGGCCGCCAGATGCGCGGCGGCCGTCCGCGCGGTGTCCTCGTCCACCACCGCCGCCAGCCTGATCCGTGCCGACGCCGCGCCCGCCGGCCGGTCCGCCACCGCCACCGCCAGCCACCCGGCGGCCCCCAGACCCGAACCCTCGGCGAGCCGCGCCCCCGTGCCCGACGCCATCAGGAACGCGCCCCCGCCCCGCGCCCGCGCCACCCGCTCCGGAAACGCCAGCGCGGTCACCAGACCCACCACGGCGTCGTCGCCCGGCGGCAGGCCGCCCCCGGTGACGCCCGATCGCCCGGATCGCCCGGCGTTGTCGCCCGGCACCTGGCGCTCCAGCCGCCGCACCTCGTCGCGCCAGCGCGCCGCGTAGCCGTCGCCACCGCGCCGGGCCGCCCGCCACGCCGCGGCGAGGTCGTCGCCGTACGACCGCGGAGGCTCCTCGCTCAGCAGCGCCACCACCTCGGCGGCCCGCCGCGCCCCCACCCGCTCCGCGCCGTCCAGCAGCGCCCGGCCCAGCCGCGGATGCAGACCCAGCCGGGCCAGCCTCGAGCCCCGCCCGGTCACCCGGCCCGACGGCTCCACCGCGCCGACCGCCTCCAGCACCGAACGTGCCGCCGCCAGCGCGGCGGCCGGCGGCGCGTCCGGCAGCGCCAGACCCGCCGCCTCCGGATCGCCCCAGGCCGCCGCCTGCAACGCGAACGCCGACAGGTCCGCCACCTGGATCTCCGGCGCGGGGAAACGCGGCAGCCGCCCGTCCTCCGCCTCCGCCCAGCAGCGGTAGACCACCCCCGCCGCCTCACGCCCGGCCCGGCCCGCGCGCTGCCGGGCGGCCGCCCGCGACGCCCGCACCGTCGTCAGCGACCCCAGCCCCCGGGCGTGGTCCACCCGCGGCTCACGGGCCAGCCCCGCGTCCACCACCACCCGCACCCCGGGCACGGTCAACGACGACTCGGCGACGGCGGTGGACAGCACCACCCGGCGGCGCGTCCCCCTCGACAGCACCGCCTCCTGCACCGCCGCCGGAGCCCGCCCGTGCACCTGGAGGACCTCCGCGTCCACGCCGTCCAGCAGCCGGGCCACCCGGGCGATCTCCCCCGTACCGGGCAGGAAGCACAGGACGTCCCCCGGGCACTCGGCCAGCGCCCGCCGCACCACCGACGCCGTGTGCGCCAGCAGCGCCGGGTCGACGAACAGCCCGCTCGGCGGCCGGAGCGTCCCGGCCGGCGGCGCCCAGCGCACCTCTACCGGAAAACCCGGATCCGCCGACTCCACCACCGGCGCACCGCCCAGCAGCCCGGCCCACGCCTCCGTGTCGGTGGTCGCCGAGGCCGCCACCAGCCTCAGCTCCGGGCGCAGCGCCGCGCGCACGTCCACCAGGAACGCCGCCGCGGTGTCCGCGTCCAGATGCCGCTCATGGCACTCGTCCAGCAGCACCGCGTCCACCCCCGGCAGCTCCTGGTCGCGCTGGAGCCGCTGGAGCAGCACCCCGGTGGTCACCACCTCCACCACCGTCTCCCGGGAGACGGCCCGCTCGCCGCGCACCGTGAAGCCCACCCGGCCGCCGACCCGCTCGCCCAGCAGCCACGCCATCCGCCGGGCCGCCGCCCGCACCGCCAGCCTCCGCGGCTCGGCCACCAGCACCCGCGCCCCGCCGGCCGCGAGCACCAGCGGGACCAGGGTCGTCTTGCCGGTGCCCGGCGGCGCGCACAGCACCGCCGCCCCGTGCGCGGCCAGCGCGGCCTCCAGATCGGGCAGACACCCGCGTACCGGCAGCTCCCCCGCCTCCGGACGGAGCTCCGCGAGGCGTATCGCCGGGGCGGTCACGCGTCCCGCTCGCAGACGAAGATCGCCGTGCCCGGGATGAGGTTGCCCCGCAGCGGGGACCAGCCGCCCCACTCCTGGCCGTTCCAGGCCGGCCACTCCGGCTCCACCAGGTCCACCAGCCGGAACCCGCCGGCCACCACGTCCCGCACCCGGTCGCCCAGCGTGCGGTGGTGCTCGACGTACACCGCCCGCCCCCGCTCGTCCTGCTCCACGTAGGGGGTGCGGTCGAAGTAGGAGGCGGCCACCGAGAGCCCCTCGGGACCCGGCTCGTCGGGGAACGCCCAGCGGATCGGGTGGGTCACCGAGAACACCCAGCGCCCGCCCGGCCGCAGCACCCGCCGCACCTCACGGAAGACCCGCACCGGGTCGGCGACGAACGGCACCGCCCCGTACGCCGAGCACGCCAGGTCGAAGGAGCCGTCCCGGAACGGCAGCGCCGCGGCGTCCGCCTCCACCAGCGGCGGCGCGTCCCCGATCCGCAGCGCGTGCTGGAGCTGGCGGTGCGAGAGGTCCAGCGCCACCGGTCGGGCCCCGCGCGCGGCGAGCCAGCGCGCGCACTGCGCGGCGCCGGCGCCGATCTCCAGCACGTCCCGGCCGGCGACCTCGCCGAGCAGTCCGGCCTCCGCCTCGTCCAGTCCCTCCGGGCCCCAGACGAACCGGTCGTCGCCCAGGAAGGAGCCGTGCTCGCTCTGGTACTCGTCCGCGTTGCGGTCCCACCAGCCGCGGCTGGCCGAGCTGCTCTCGGCGTCGCCGGTCTGGCGCCGGACGGCTTCGGGCTCGTACTCTTCGGACGACGGTCCGCCTTCGAACATGGGTCCCTCTCCGCGGGTGGGTCTCTCTTCGGGCCGGGCTCCCCGGCGGACGCCGGGCCGGTCCCGGACGCGTCGGGAGCACCGGCTCGGACGACCGGTTGCGGGGCCGGTCGGGGTCGCATCCGCCGCGGCAGCCACCAAACGTGCCGGGTATGCACCCTTCTGCCCCCGGTGTGCGCCTTCGCGCATTGACCCTGTCCGGCCGCCCCCGTATGCTAAAGGTTGCGCTGCGGGCCTGCGCGCCTCAGACGGAGCAGGTCGCGCTCGCATCTGTTGTATGTCCCCTCGGTTGTCGAGGCGCCACCCGCTGTTCCCGGGGTCGGCGCTTCCCAGGCTGTCCGGCTTCTACAGGCGCGATACGGGCTCTCGGCGTAGCAGTACCTACGACTTCAATGTCCGTACCGGAGCCCTTTCCCACATGACGAGCAGCACCGAGACCACCGCCACCACCCCGCAGGTTGCGGTCAACGACATCGGTAACGAGGAAGCCTTCCTCGCCGCGATCGACGAGACGATCAAGTACTTCAACGACGGCGACATCGTCGACGGCGTCATCGTGAAGGTCGACCGGGACGAGGTCCTGCTCGACATCGGTTACAAGACCGAAGGTGTCATCCCGAGCCGCGAGCTCTCGATCAAGCACGACGTCGACCCGAACGAGGTCGTCAAGGTCGGCGACGAGATCGAGGCCCTGGTTCTCCAGAAGGAGGACAAGGAAGGCCGCCTGATCCTCTCGAAGAAGCGCGCCCAGTACGAGCGCGCCTGGGGCACCATCGAGAAGATCAAGGAAGAGGACGGCATCGTCACCGGTACCGTCATCGAGGTCGTCAAGGGTGGTCTCATCCTCGACATCGGCCTCCGCGGTTTCCTCCCGGCCTCCCTGGTCGAGATGCGCCGCGTCCGCGACCTCCAGCCGTACGTCGGCAAGGAGCTCGAGGCGAAGATCATCGAGCTGGACAAGAACCGCAACAACGTGGTCCTGTCCCGCCGTGCCTGGCTGGAGCAGACCCAGTCCGAGGTCCGCCAGACGTTCCTCACCACCCTTCAGAAGGGTCAGGTCCGCTCCGGCGTCGTCTCCTCGATCGTCAACTTCGGCGCGTTCGTGGACCTGGGCGGCGTCGACGGCCTGGTGCACGTCTCCGAGCTGTCCTGGAAGCACATCGACCACCCGTCCGAGGTCGTCGAGGTCGGCCAGGAGGTCACCGTCGAGGTTCTCGACGTGGACATGGACCGCGAGCGCGTCTCCCTGTCGCTGAAGGCGACCCAGGAGGACCCGTGGCAGCAGTTCGCCCGGACCCACCAGATCGGTCAGGTCGTCCCGGGTAAGGTCACCAAGCTGGTTCCGTTCGGTGCGTTCGTCCGCGTGGACGAGGGCATCGAGGGCCTGGTCCACATCTCCGAGCTGGCCGAGCGCCACGTGGAGATCCCGGAGCAGGTCGTCCAGGTCAACGACGAGATCTTCGTCAAGGTCATCGACATCGACCTGGAGCGTCGCCGGATCTCGCTCTCCCTCAAGCAGGCGAACGAGTCCTTCGGCGCCGACCCGGCCTCGGTCGAGTTCGACCCGACCCTGTACGGCATGGCCGCGTCGTACGACGACCAGGGCAACTACATCTACCCCGAGGGCTTCGACCCCGAGACCAACGACTGGCTCGAGGGCTACGAGACCCAGCGCGAGGCCTGGGAGACCCAGTACGCCGAGGCGCAGCAGCGCTTCGAGCAGCACCAGGCCCAGGTCATCAAGTCCCGCGAGGCCGACGAGGCCGCTGCTGCCGAGGGTGGCAACGCCGCTCCGGCCGCCGCGCCCACCGGTGGCGGTTCGTACTCCTCGGAGTCGGACGACAACTCCGGCGCCCTGGCGTCGGACGAGGCGCTCGCCGCCCTCCGCGAGAAGCTGGCCGGCGGCCAGAGCTGAGGCTCTGACCCCGCGGTGCACCGCTGACCGCACGACCGAGGCCCGGCCCCCTGCCAAGGGGGGCCGGGCCTCGGCCCGTTTCCCGCCCCCGTCG
>NZ_PVLV01000042.1 GCF_002982015.1 Streptomyces solincola | reverse complement strand
AACAACGCAGGCTGCACCACATCCACCCGATCCACCGGCGGAAGCCCCTCCCCCTCCACACCCGCCAGCACATCCCGCACCGACCACCCCGTCAACGGCGCCAACACCCGATCACACTCACCCACCACCCGCCCGAACACCGCACTACCGGCCAGCAGCTCACGACCCATCGCCACCCACTGCGGACCCTGACCCGGGAACACGAACACCACCCGGCCGGCACGTCCGGCCGTACCCGACACCACGGCGTCGTCGGCCCGGCCCTCGGCGAGGGCGCGGAGCAGCCTGGTGGCGTCCTCGGTGTCCGTGGCGACCGCCGCGGCCCGGTGCTCCAGGTGGGTGCGGTGCCGGGCGGCGGTGCGGGCGATGCCGGCGAGCGGCACGCCGGGGTCCCCCTCCAGCCAGTCGGCCCAGGCCGCGGCCTGGGCGCGCAACGCGGACTCCGTCCGGCCGGAGACGACGACCGGAAGCGGACCCTCCACCGGGGCCGCGGCCACGGCCTCCCGCGCCGGGGCCTCCTCCAGCACCACGTGCGCGTTGGTGCCGCTCAGACCGAAGGAGGAGACCCCGGCGCGGCGGGGCCGGTCGGCGTTCCGCTGCCAGTCGCGGGGCTCCTGGACCAGCTCGAGTCCGCTGGTGTCCCAGTCGACGAGGGCGCTGGGCTGTTCGGCGTGCAGGGTGCGCGGGAGCTGCTCGTGCTCCAGCGCGAGGATCATCTTGATGACGCCGATGACGCCGGCGGCGGCCTGGGTGTGGCCGATGTTCGACTTGGCGGAGCCGAGGCGGACCGGGTTGGCCGGGTCGCGGTCGGGGCCGAAGACCTCGGCGAGCGCGCCGGCCTCGATCGGGTCGCCCAGCGACGTACCGGTGCCGTGGGCCTCGATGGCGTCGATGTCGGCGGCGGCGAGCTTGGCGGCGGCGAGTGCGTCGCGGATGACGCGGGTCTGGGAGGGGCCGTTGGGGGCGGTGAGGCCCTGGCTGCGCCCGTCCTGGTTCACCGCCGAACCCCGGATGACGGCGAGGACGTCGTCGCCGTCGCGCTGGGCGGCGGAGAGGCGCTTGAGGACGAGGACGCCGACGCCTTCCGACCAGCCGGCGCCGTCCGCGTCGGCGGAGAAGGACTTGCAGCGCCCGTCGGGGGCCATCGCCTTGAGGCGGGAGAACTCCACGAAGAGGGTCGGCGCGCTCATCAGGGTGACGCCGCCGGCCAGGGCGACTTCGCACTCGCCGCCGCGCAGCGCCTGCACGGCCAGGTGCAGGGAGACCAGGGACGAGGAGCAGGCGGTGTCGACGGTGATGGCCGGGCCCTGGAGGCCGAGCGAGTAGGAGACGCGGCCGGACAGGACGCTGCTGGCCTTGCCGGTGCTGACGTAGCCGTCGAGGGCGTCCAGGTCCAGGCCGAGGTCGCCGTAGTCGGAGCCCATGGTGCCGAGGTAGACGCCGGTGCGGGACTCGCTGAGGGTGTCGGCGGGCAGGCCGGCGCGCTCCAGGGCTTCCCAGGACGTCTCCAGGACCAGCCGCTGCTGCGGGTCCATCGACATGGCCTCGCGCGGGCTGATGCCGAAGAAGGCGGCGTCGAAGTGCTCGATGTCGTCGAGGAAGCCGCCCCGCTGGGCGTAGCTCTTGCCCTCGGCCTCCGGGTCGGGGTCGTACAGGTCGAGGCTCTTCCAGCGCTCGGGGAGGTCCCCGGTCGCGTCGCCACCGGCGGCCAGCAGCTCCCAGAAGCGCTCGGGCGAGGCGATGCCGCCGGGCAGCCTGCACGCCATCGACACGACCGCGATCGGCTCGGAGCGCTGGGCCTCCAGCTCGGCGGCGCGCTTCTGCAGGGCCCGGATCGCGGGCAGGGCTGCTTCCATCCGGTCCTGATGCGAGTTCGACACCATCGAGCCTTTCTGGGCGACCGGCGCGAGCGGGCAGCGGTCCTGATGACGCGGCCGTTGTCGTCCTGTGGGGACCTGACCCATCCAAGGACGGGGCACTTGAGCGGCGGTGGACGACGGCTGGACGCGCCGCGGGCATGCCGGAGGCCCCCGGCACCCTGGTCGGTGCGGGGGCGGTGCCGACCTGGGCTTTCGCGCCCGGGTCGGTGAGCCCGGCCCGGGCGGCTCGGCCCGGGTCGTTCAAGCCGGCCTCAAGCGGCTCAGCCCAGGTCGTCCAGGCCCGCCTCGGCGAGGAAGGCGTCGAGTTCGGCGCTCAGCTCGGCCACCGACCGCTCCTCGGCGGCGGGTACGGGAAGGGCGGCGGCGGCCGGCTCCATCCGGGTGACGATCAGCCGGGCGATGTGCTCCGGGGTCGGGTGGTCGAAGGCGAGGGTCGCGGGCAGCGTGAGCCCGGTCGCCCCGGAGAGCCGGCGGCGCAGCTCCACCGCCATCAGGGAGTCCAGGCCGAGGTCCTTCAGCACCTGGTCGGGGGCGAGCGCGCCCGGACCGTCCAGGCCGAGCACGGTGGCGACCTCGCCGAGCACCAGGTCCACGGTGAGGTCGCCGCGCCGGTCGGGGGCGACGGCCAGCAGTCGCTCGCGCAGCCCCTGCGGGGCGGCGGCCGGCTCCTGGCGTACGCCGCCGCCGGCCGCCCGGCGCAGCGGCGGCCGGACCAGCGCGCGGTACAGGGCGGGCGCGGGCCGGCCCTGGTCGAGCTCGCGCCGGGCGGCGGCCAGGTCGAGCCTGGCGGGGACGAAGTTGGCCGCGGGGCGGGCGAGCACGGCGTCCAGGAGCCGCAGCCCGGTGTCGAACGGCAGGGGCGCGATGCCCTGCCGGCGCAGCCGTTCGATCTCGGCGCGTCCCAGGGCGGCGGTGAGTCCGATGCCGGCCTGCTGCCACAGGCCCCAGGCGAGGCTGGTGGCGGGGCGGCCGGTGGCGCGCAGCTTGGCGGCCAGCGCGTCGAGGTAGCTGTTGGCGGCGGCGTAGACGCTCTGCCCGGCGGAGCCGACGGTGCCGGCGGCCGAGGAGAAGAACACCAGGGCGGCGAGGTCGCATCCGGCGGTCAGCTCGGCGAGGTAGTGGGCGCCGCGGACCTTGGGGGCCATCACGCGGGAGAGCCGCTCGGAGGTCTGCGCGGTGACGATCCCGTCGTCGAGGATGCCGGCGAGGTGGAACACGCCGGTCCACGGGTGCGCGGGGTCGGCGAGGGCGACGACCCGGGCGAGCGCGTCGCGCCGGGAGGCGTCGCAGGCGACGATCCGGACGCTCACGGCGCCGTCGTCGGTGAGGGTGCGGACCAGCTCGTCGGCGCCGGGGGCGTCGGGCCCCTGCCGGGAGGTCAGCACCAGGTGGCGCACCCCGTGTCGGCGGACCAGGTTCCGGGCGACCTCGCGGCCCAGCTCGCCGGTGCCGCCGGTGACGAGGACGGTGCCGTCCGGGTCGAGCGCGCGGCTTGCGCCGGTCGCCGGGGCGGCGGCCGGTTCGGCGCGCAGCAGCCGGGCGGCCCGCACCGCGCCCTCGCGGACGGCGAGTTCGGGTTCGCCGGTGACGGCGAGGGCGGTGCGCAGGGCGGTCGGGTCGACCGGGCCGGGGCCGATGTCCACCAGCCTCAGCCGCCGCTCGGGGTGCTCGGTGCGGGCGCAGCGCAGCAGCCCCCACAGCGCGGCGTAGGCCAGCCCCTCCAGGGTGTCGCCGTCCGCCGCGGCGACGCTGCCGCGGGTGAGCCAGACCAGTTCGGTGGCGGACAGCCGCTCCTCGGCGAGCAGCCCCTGGAGCAGCATGAGGGTGTGCTCGGTGGCCTTGTACGCGGCTTCGGGCGCGCTGTAGATGGGCGGCAGGCCGGTCATGTCGACGACGACCCTGGCCGGCGCGGCGGGCAGGACGCCGAGCCGTTCGGTCAGCGCGTCCAGTCCGGTGATCTGCTCCGCGCCCAGTGCCTCGGCGGTGCGGCCGTCGCCGTTGAGCACCAGTTCGGCGGTGGCCGCGCCCCGGGTGGCGTCGTCCGGCACCGGCGTGAAGTCCAGTCGGTGCAGGTCCTCGGCGCCACCGGTGAGGGCGGCCCGCAGCCGGTCGGCGGTGGCGCGGCGCAGGCTCAGGCCGCCGATCCGGGCGACGGGCCGGCCTTCGCTGTCGGCGGCCCACAGGGTGAGCGTCTGCCCGGCCTCGCCGGGCTCCACCTCGACCCGCACGCGCAGCTCGCCGCTGCCCACGGCGTACACCCGCACGTCGGTCCACTCGAAGGGCAGCAGAGCGCCCTCGGGTTCGCCGCGTCCCGAGGTGACCGCCTTCATGGTGTGCAGGGCGGTGTCCAGCAGGGCCGGGTGCAGGTGGTAGTCCGCGCCCGCGCCGGGGTCCGGGAGGCGGACGGCGGCATAGCCGGCCCCGCCCGTGCGGCACAGTCCGGTCAGCCCGCGGAACGCGGGGCCGTAGTCGATGCCCTGGGCGGTGAAGTCCGCGTACACGGCGGCCGGATCGACGGCCTCGGCACCGGCCGCCGGCCATCCGGTGGCGAGTGCGGCGAACGCCTCGTCGTCGGCGGGCGTGGCGGCCGGCGCGGTGTCGCGCAGCGCGCCGCTCGCATGCCGCCGCCAGGGTGTGCCGGCCGGCGCGCTCTCCGGGCGGCTGTGGATGGTGATCGGGCGGCGGCCGGACTGGTCCGGCGCGCCCACGGAGAGCTGGAGCCGGACCGGGTCGTTGACCACCAGCGGCTCGGCGAGGGTGAGTTCGGCGACCGAGTCGGCCCCCACCTCGTGGGCCGCGGCGGTGGCCAGCTCCAGCAGCCCGGTGCCGGGCACCACGGTCTCGCCGAAGAGGACGTGGTCGCCGAGCCAGGGGTGCTCCTCGCGGGACAGCCGCCCGGTGATCAGGTGGCTTTCCCCGTCCGCGAGCGGGGTGACCGCACCCAGCCAGGTGTGCGGCGAGGCGTCCAGACCGAGCGCCCCGGCGTCCCCGGCCTCCCGCGGCGGCTCGCTCCAGAAGCGTTCCCGCTGGAAGGCGTACGTGGGGAGGGCGGCG
>NZ_PVLV01000429.1 GCF_002982015.1 Streptomyces solincola | reverse complement strand
CCCGCGCGCCCGCCCCGGCTGCCCCTGAGCCGGCCGCCGCCCCCCGCCTCGACCCGTCCGCATCCACCGTGACCCAGGTACGCCTGGACGCCGCGTTCTTCGCCGACGCGGAGCGCGTGCGGGCCCTGGTCGCGCACTGGAGCCGGGACGAGCTGTACACCCTCGGCAACGCCCTGGTCGGGGAGGGAGACCGGCGCATCAAGGGGGAGCTGCTGGAGGTGCTGCGCGCCCTGTTCGTGGAAGGGGAGGAGTCGCCCGCCGCCCGGGTCGAGTTCGTCACCGACCCGAACTACGACGAGGGCGTGTTCTGGAGCGAGGACACCGTCTACCTCCACGACGCGGACGGCACGGTGACGCCGTTCTCCGACTTCTCGGAGGAGGGCGAAGAGGGCGCGGACCCGGAGTACGCCGCCCTGGACGAGCGGTTCCGTGACCTGCTGGCCGACTACTCCCGCGCCGACTGGCCGTCCCACGGTGACCACCTGGTCGTGGACCTCACCACCGGCGAGTTCGAGCGCTCCGGAAAGTGGTCGCTGACGTGAGCGCCAAGAACGTGTGCGGCGCGCCCGGCCGCGAAGAGGAAGAGGGCATCGACGTCGCGTGCGGCCTGGAGCCGCACGGCCCGGACACGGACCACCACGCCGTCATCATCGGCCGGTACATCCGCGAGCCCATCGGCGAGATGTCCTGGCCCGTCGCTCCGCCGGAGCCGCACGAACGCATCCTCCGGATCATCGCCGAGACCGTCACCGAGGCGACCGAGGGAGACGGCGCCGACCTGGAAGACCTCGTCCGGCGGCTGGAGGCCGAAGGGTTCACGCTCCCGCCCACCGCGCTCTGAGCCCGCCGCTGCGCCCCGCCGCGCCGCTGCGGCGGGGTGTAACGGTTCCGGCCCCTCACTCCGTCTACGCGACGGCACCGACCCGCCTGGAGGTTCCCCTGTGACCCGCGTCTTCCACTACGACCACGCCCCGGTGCGGGTGCGTGTGCGGGGCGGTGAGCCCGTGTGGTTCGTCCGGGACGTGGCCGCCGCCCTGGGCGTGCGGTTCCCGCCCGGCCCGCTGCTCCCCGCGTCCCCGAACGCGTTGCTCGGGATCGCCACGGCCGCGCAGGTGTGGCCGCTGGTGGAGCGGGCCGGCTGCCGGGCACCGGAGGCGTTCCGGGCCTGGATGACGGACGTGTCCACGCGCGTGCTCGCCGCCCCTGCCCCGCAGCCGGCCCGGGTGCCGCAGCCACGGCCGCGCCCCGTTCCCGTACGGAGGACCGCGTGAGCATCAGCCACGACGTCTACGACGACAACACCAACTGGCGGCTGCGGGAACCGGCGTTCCCGCTGCTCCCCGAGGACAGCAGCGTCATCTGGGTGCACAACCCGGACAGTGACGAGCCGCCGTTCGCGTACTCCCTCGGCTTGGCCGACCGGCCCCGCTACGGGTACGAGGTGGCCGCGTTCGGCCTGCCGCTGAAGCTGGCGCACTCCTTGATCGTGCACACCGCCGACCACCTTGCCCGGAACTTCCGCGCCCCGTTCGAGGGCCTGGAGCTGGAGGACGACGTCCTGGTCGACGGCTACGCGGCCCGGCTGCGCCTGGTGCAGGACACCGGCCGCCTCGAAGGCGTCACCCCCGGCGCGCCGGTGTGGCAAGTCGTCGTCTCCGACAAGTGGGGCCACTTCCCCGGCAACCCCCACCACGGCGCTGGCGACCCCTACGTCCAGCCCCTCCCCTGACC
>NZ_PVLV01000428.1 GCF_002982015.1 Streptomyces solincola | reverse complement strand
GGGTGGCCCCGCCGGCGGTGCCGATCGGGAAGTGCGCCGGGGCCGGCCCGCCGCGGCGCGGGAAGCGGGCGCCGGTCGTCCCCGGCCGGGGGAACCGGCGCGGGAAGCGGGCGTCGGTCATCGGGATGACGCCCTGCTCGGTCCCGGTGACGGCGAAGGCGCCCAGGCCCAGCACCCGGCCGGTGTAGTGGGTGAGCGCGCTGTCGTAGGCGGCCCGCTCCAGCGGCCGGCGGGAGAACTCGGTGTACTCCACCAGGGCCCGGTCCTCGGCGAGCGGCAGGACGTAGCCGAACGCCAGGCCGTGCGCGGGCTGCGGGACGCGGAAGTCCATCAGGTGCGCGGTGGCCGGGTCGAAGCGGGGCCGGTCGGTGTGCACGAACCAGCCGCGGAAGTGCTGGAGCAGGGTGGTGCGGGCGGGCGGCAGCCCGGGCAGCGGGCGCGAGTCGAAGACGTACCGGCCCCAGAGCGTGAAGGGCCGCCCGTCGGCGCCGGCGCCGTGCACCTCCGCCCCGGGGGCCCCGTCGGTCCGTCCGCGCACGCCGTGGACGGTGGCGCGCAGCAGCCCGGCCCCGGGGTGGGCCGCGAGCCGGGCGTGCACCAGGCGTTCGAACGGCGTCGAGCGGAGCATCCGGTAGCGCAGCGGGGCGGGCTCGGCCTCGACGACGCCGCCGTCCGGGCCGGTGATGCGCAGCCTGGACCACTCGGCGGTGACGGCCTCCTCGAACTCCCCCGGTCCGTCGTCCCAGTGGCACCAGGTGCGCTCTGCCGGGCGCAGCGGGCCTTCCGGGGCCTCCACCACCGTCACCGGGCCGGCGCCCGTGCGGGTCAGCCAGTGGGCCAGGGTCAGTCCGGCGGCGCCCCCGCCGACGACGACCACGCCGTCGTTCACGCCATCCGACACGTCCGTCCTTCCCGCGCGCAGCTCCGTCGCGCCCTCGGCGCGCCCCGGCAGGCGTCTGCCCGGGAAGGCCGCACGCACTCCGGGCCGGTCGTGCCCGGTCGATCATTCCCCGGGGGTGCGGCCGCCGCCGCGGCGGCGCGGACGCCGGCCGGTCGCGGTCCCTCTACCGGGCTACCCGGCTACCGGGCGGTGAGGGCGGCCGACCGGTGGGCGGCCGGGTGGTCGGTGAGCAGCTCCCGCGCGGCCCGGGTCCCGGAGGCCAGCGCGCCCTGCACCGAACCGGTGGCCCGGTGGTCGCCGCACACGTAGTGCCCGGAGGCGGTGCGGGTGGTGCGGCTGAGCGGCCAGGGCGGCGGCATCGCGGGCAGCGCGCCGTCGATGGTGTACGCCGCGATCTGCTGCCACCCGGAGGTGTCCGTCCGGTACAGCTCGGCGAGCCTGCGGCGCACCCGCGCGGCGACGTCCGGCCGGTCGCCGCCCAGCACCGAGGTGGACACCAGGGCGGTGCCCGGCGGGGCGTAGGAGGGCGCGACCTCGGTGAGCACGCAGGTGTTCAGCACGGTCAGGGCGGAGTCGGTGACCAGCGTCGGCTCCGCGATCGGGGCGGCGTCGGCGGCGTGGTAGTACGTGGTGACGGCCCGGGTCTGCGGGGCGGGCAGGCCGGGCAGCAGCCGGGCGGCGGTGGCCCCGTCGGTGGCCACCACCACGGCCCCGGCGAGCAGTTCGGTTCCGTCGGCGAGGACGACGCCGGTGGTGGTGAGCGAGCCGACCGGGGTCTCCAGCCTCAGGACGCCGGGCGGCAGCGCGGCGGCGAGCTGCGCGGGCACCGCGCCGATGCCGTCGGCCGGCAGGCAGAGCGTGCCGCGGCCCATGCTGCGCAGCACCAGGTGGAAGAAGCGCGCGGAGGTCTCCAGCCGGTCCTCCAGGAACACCCCGGCGAGGAAGGGCCGCAGCAGTTCGTCGATGGTCCGGCGGGACAGCCCGGCCGCGTCCAGCGCGGCGGAGGTGGTGCGGTCGGCGCGCCGCTTGACCGCGCCGGCGGGCAGCAGGGTGTCGTAGGCGACGAGCCCGGCCAGCGCGGCGAGGTCCCGTGCGGGCAGCGCCCGGCCGGGCAGCAGCTCGCCGGCCGAGCCGGGCCGCCGGGTGGGATCGGCCAGCCTGACCGGCCCGTCCGAGGTGTGCGCGATCAGCCCGGGGGTGAAGGGGCGCAGCCGCAGGGCCTTGAGGTCCAGACGCCGCCTGACCTGGGGGTAGGAGGTGTTGAACACCTGGAAGCCGCGGTCGAGCAGGAAGCCGTCCCGCCGGTCGGTCCGCATCCGCCCGCCGACCTGGTCGGACGCCTCCAGCAGGGCGACCCGCAGGCCGGCCCGGCTGAGGTCGAGGGCGCAGGCGAGTCCGGCGAGCCCCGCCCCGACGACGACGGCGTCGGGTGCGGGCGGGCGCTGTGCGGCGGTCATCTACGTCGGCTCCTCGGCGGTACGCGGTACGCGGTACGCGGTCAACAGGGCGGCGGACGGCCCCGCGGGTCCGGGCCCCGCGGGTTCCGGGGTGCGTGGACCCTGGCCGGGTGGGGCGGGTCAGTCCTCGCTCCGGTCCCGGTCCCGGCGGGGGTCGGGTTCGCCGCCGCCGATGGTGTCGGCGTACTCGGACGGGTCCATCGTCCCCTCCCGGTCGGGGTTGATGCCGGCGCTTCCGCCGGGCTGGCCGCCGCCGGTGGTGCCGTAGCCGCCCGGGACGCCGGGGACGCTGTCCGCGTCGGCCTGCTCGCGGCTGATGCGGCGGGTGGCGCGGACCCCGGCCCGGCGCTCCGGGTACGGGTACTCGAACGGCCGGGCCTCGGCGCGCTCCTCGTCGGCCGCGAGGGCCGCGTCGGCGTTCTCGGCGCGCTCCCGGGCCTCGTCGGGCTCCTGGTGGTGCTCCTGGCCTCGGTCCGGATTGCGTGCATTGTCCTTGTCGGTCATGCGCGTCGCGTACCCCTCCCCCGCCGGCCCATGCGGTGGCGCGCCGGGGCGGGCCCCGGGCGCGCTCCCCTCGTGCGGCCGTGACCGCTCAGGCGCCGGACCCGGCGGCGGGGGACTCGGCGTCGGGGGACTCGGCGTCGGCGGACCGCTGGTCCCGGACCCGCTTGCCGACCACCGCGGCCGCGGCCAGCGCCGCTCCGGTGAAGGCCGCGGCCACCGTCCAGGGGCGGTCCAGGCGGTGGCCGGTGACATGGTCCAGGGAGAGCCGGCCCGCGCCGGCGACCCCCAGGGTGGCGGCCGCGAAGCCCAGAAAGGCCGGGTACTCGAAGCCGCCGGACTGGTTGAAGAACCCCGCTGGTGCGTGCACCGCGACCGCGCCGGCCATCGCGCCGGCCGCGGCGGCGCCGGCCGCGGGGGTGGCCAGGCCGAGCAGCAGCAGCGTCCCGCCGCCCGCCTCGCCGAGCCCGGCGGCGAGGGCGCTCCGGCGTCCGGGCCGATAGCCCATGGACTCCATGGCCTTCGCCGTGCCCTCCAGGCCGCCGCCTCCGAACCAGCCGAACAGCTTCTGGGCGCCGTGCGCGGCGAGCACCGCGCCGGTCCCGGTGCGGAGGGCGAGCAGACCGAGGTCCCGTCGGTTCAGCGGGGTGGAACGTGTCATGGGGTTGCTCCCGTCGTACGGCTGTGGCGTGCCGTTCCCACTGTGGCCACCTGCGGCCCGGCGGGGCGGCGTTGCTGCGCCGTACGGGTGACCGGCCGTCGGGAGCCGTACGCTACATTTTGCCTCTCCTTGACCGCGATCATTCACTTCGGAGCGGCACTCATGAGCGACATCCTCGACGGCCTCGGCCGCGCCACCGCCTACGGCGCTCTGGGCGTGGTCCTGCTGATCCTCGGCATCGTCCTGGTCGACGTCCTGACCCCCGGCAAGCTGGGCAGACAGATCTGGGAGCAGCGCAACCGCAACGCGGCGGTGCTGCTCAGCTCGGCGCTGCTGGGCATCGGCGGCATCGTGTTCACCTCGATCTGGACGACGTACGACGAGTTCGGCAAGGGTCTGGTGTCCACCGCGGTGTTCGGGGTGCTGGGCCTGGTGCTGATGGCCGTGGCGTTCTGGGTGGTGGACCTGTTCACGCCGGGCAAGCTGGGCGCGACGCTGGTGGAGCAGGAGCCGCACCCCGCGGTCTGGGTGTCGGCCTCCTGCAATCTGGCGGTGGCCGCCATCGTCTCGGCCTCCATCGCCTGACGGCGGCGCCCGTGGTCTGACCGGCGGGTGCGGCCGCCGGGCGCGCCGCCCGCTCCGGCTCATCGCGTGCTCCGGCTCATCGCCCGCTCCGGCTCAACCGGCGGGCCGGACCGGCTCCACCTCCAGGAAGCGGCGGCCGCGGGGGCCGCGGTAGAGGAGGGCGTCCCAGCCGAGGCGGTCCAGGAGGGCGGCGCACTCGGCGAGGGCCCGCTCCTCCTCCTGCGCGGCGCCCGAGCCCGGCGGGCCGGGCCAGGTCACCCGGACCGTGCCGGGCCGCTCGCCCGCCCCGACCAGGTACCCGGCGCGCACGCGCCGGCCCTCCGCGTCCACGGCGGAGGGGGCGACGCCGCCCGCCTCCAGCGCCAGGGCCACCGCCCGGACCGGCTGGTTGCGCTCCCAGGGCGCGGGGGACGCCCGCGGGTCGCCGCCGCCCGCGCCGGTGAGCCGGCGGATCTGGAGCAGCCCGTCGAACGCGGCCCGCACCTCGGCCGCCCGGCGTCCGGCCGACTCCGCCGGCGGCGCGGGCCCGTCGCCCGCGGCCGCTTCGAAGGCGCCTCCGGTCGCGCCTTCCGTCATGTGAGCCTCCGGATGTCGCCGCGCACCCGGTAGAAGCCGCCCGACGCCGGGTGGACGGCGTCCACCACATAGCGGGCGCCCGCCTCGCGGATGTCGCGGGGGAACTGCACCCGCCAGGACTGGTCGTAGCCCTCCGAGACCACGCGCACCCGCAGCTTCGCGCCGTCCTGGACGCACTCCACGACGATCGACCCGGCCGGCGCGGCCGCCACCGTGGCCACCGAGGCGGCGGTGGTCGCCGGGGCGTAGGTGGGCAGCGCGGCGGCGAGCTTGACGTCCCGGGCGACCGGCACGGAGCCCTGCTGGGCGGCCGCGACCGCCGCGTCGCTCGCGTCCACGCAGACCAGCGAGCCGTCGGTGGTGACCAGGTACAGCCGCTCGTCGCGGTACTGCATGGACAGCGCGGAGCCGCCGCCGGTGCCCAGCTTCCACAGCCGCGTGCCGTCCCGGTCGAAGCAGTACACCGAGGACGAGGAGTCGCCGGCGAAGACGTACCGGCCGCCGGGCGAGGTGGCGCAGGAGTAGACCGCGCTGTCGCAGGTGTACGTCGCCTCCAGCGCGCCGTCGGCCTTGGCCAGCCGCTGGACCACCCGGTGTCCGGTGCCCGCGAAGACCGCGTCCGGCTCCTGCCAGCCGAAGAGCACCGCCCCCTTGGTGCGGGTGTGCCACAGCTCGCCGCCGCCGTCCGGGGCGTAGGCCGTCACACCGCCGGTGTGGCCGTGGTAGACGGCGCGGTCGTCGGCCCGGACCATCCAGGCGTGTTCGCCGCGCCCGCCGCGCGCCCACTGGTGCTCGTCCTCGTGGTCGATGACGGTGAGCCGGCCGGCCCGGTCCGCCACGTCGAGCACGCCCTCGTGGATGTCGAGCCAGAAGATGTCGACGTCCGCGGAGATCTCGTACGCGGCGAACGGCAGTTTGGACGACAGGTCGTACACCCGGCCGTCGTCGCAGCCGGCGTAGATCCAGAAGTCGTCGGCGACCAGGCACTTGACCCCGTCCGGCAGACGGTAGCGGGCCTGCACCTCGCCGGCGTGGTCCAGCGTGTAGACGTCGCCGGACTGGTTGCCGACCCAGGCGCGCTCCTCGTCCACGTGGATGCCGAACGCGGCCGATCCGGTGCGGAAGCGCCACAGCACCGGCGCGACGGCCCGCGCGGTGGACGGCGCGGAGGCCACCTGGCGGCGGGTGACGGACCGCGGCGCGCGCTGTCCCCGCACCGCCGGGGCGTACCCCTTGCGCACCTTCTCGCCTATCTTCTTCGCGGCGGCGGCCTGCGCCTTCTGCGCGGTGGGGAAGACGGACGTCTGGAGCTGCCCGGCCGCGCCGATGCGCCCGTAGCGCACGGACACCGTCTCGCCCGCGACCGTCACCTCGTAGAACTTGTGCGCGCCTCCGCCGTCCTGCGACAGCTCCAGATACGTCGTCGACGCGGACGCCGACATGGCAGCAGACGACATGGCAGACCTCTCCCCCAGGCTTCGGTCCGCGGCCTTCCGCGAACCCCACTGCCTGAAGAGTAGGAGCCGGCACTGACAACGCCTTGCGAGGTCCCCCGATCGGCACGCTCCGGCGGGCGGCGCGGCGCGCCCCCGGCGACGATGGCGGAGGACGACACACCGGGCGGTCCGCGCAAGGGGCGCCCACGGCCTCGCGGCCCTGTCGAGGCCGGCCCTTTCCGGGGGTGGAGCCCTACCGAGGGTGGAGCATGCAACTCAGTCGCGGGCGCCGCTACCGGACCTCCGCCGCGCTCGCGGTGCTGGTCCTGCTCGCCGGCACCTCGATGCTGCTCCGGCCCGGCGGCGAGCGCCGCACCACCGCCGCGCCGCCCGACCGGCCGGCCGCCGCCCGCCCTCTGCACCAGGGGCCCCGGCCGGCCATCGTGCCCCGCTCGGCCTGGCACGCGGAGGAGGTGGACACCGCCCCGGCGGCCCGGTACGCGCCGGCGGTGAAGGCCGCGGTGGTGCACCACACCTCGACGCCGAACGGCTACGACTGCGCGGAGGTCCCCGGCATGCTGCGCGGGCTGTACGAGGGCCACGCACACGGGCAGCACTGGGACGACATCGGCTACAACTTCCTGGTCGACGCCTGCGGGACGGTCTACGAGGGCCGCGCGGGCGGGGTGGACCGCCCGCGCGGCCCTCGTAGACCGTCCCGCAGGCGTCGACCAG
>NZ_PVLV01000427.1 GCF_002982015.1 Streptomyces solincola | reverse complement strand
GGGGCCCGCCACCCCCTCTACCTCCAGGGATGACATGACCCAGCACCTCGCCGCCGCCCCCGCCGCCCCGACCACCGGCACGCACACGGGCTGGTGGAGAGACGCGGTGATCTACCAGGTGTACCCGCGCAGCTTCGCCGACGGCAACGGCGACGGCATGGGCGACCTGGAGGGCGTCCGCAGCCGGCTGCCGTACCTGAGGGACCTCGGCGTGGACGCCGTCTGGCTCAGCCCCTTCTACGCCTCCCCGCAGGCCGACGCCGGCTACGACGTCGCCGACTACCGGGCCATCGACCCGATGTTCGGCACCCTGCTCGACGCCGACGCCCTCATCCGCGAAGCCCACGGACTGGGCCTGCGGGTCATCGTCGACCTCGTCCCCAACCACTCCTCCGACCGGCACGAGTGGTTCCAGCGCGCCCTGGCCGAAGGCCCCGGCTCCCCCCTGCGGGAGCGCTACCACTTCCGCCCCGGCAAGGGCGCGAACGGCGAACTGCCGCCCAACGACTGGGAGTCCATCTTCGGCGGCCCGGCCTGGACGCGCACCGCCGACGGCGAGTGGTACCTGCACCTCTTCGCCCCCGAGCAGCCCGACTTCAACTGGGAGCACCCGGCGGTACGCGACGAGTTCCGCTCCATCCTGCGCTTCTGGCTCGACATGGGCGTCGACGGCTTCCGGGTGGACGTCGCCCACGGCCTGGTCAAGGCCGCCGGACTGCCCGACATCGGCGCCCACGACCAGCTCAAGCTGCTCGGCAACGACGTCATGCCGTTCTTCGACCAGGACGGCGTGCACGAGATCTACCGCTCCTGGAACCAGGTCCTCGCCGAGTACGACGGGGAGCGCATCCTGGTCGCCGAGGCCTGGACGCCCACCGTCGAGCGCACCGCCCACTACGTGCGCCCCGGCGAGATGCACCAGGCGTTCAACTTCCAGTACCTGGGCGCCCACTGGGACGCCGCCGAGCTGCGTACCGTCATCGACGCCTCGCTGGACGCCATGCGCCCGGTCGGCGCGCCCACCACCTGGGTGCTCTCCAACCACGACGTGACCCGGCACGCCACCCGCTTCGCCAACCCGCCCGGCCTCGGCACCCAGCTCCGCACCCCCGGCGACCGCGGACTGGGCCTGCGCCGCGCCCGCGCCGCCAGCCTCCTCATGCTGGCGCTGCCCGGCTCCGCGTACGTCTACCAGGGCGAGGAGCTGGGCCTGCCGGACGTCACCGACCTGCCCGACGAGGTCCGCCAGGACCCCTCCTTCTTCCGCGCTACCGGCCAGGACGGCTACCGCGACGGCTGCCGCGTCCCCCTCCCGTGGACCGCGACCGGCTCCTCGTACGGGTTCGGGGCCGGCGGCTCCTGGCTGCCGCAGCCCGACACCTGGGGCCCGCTCAGCGTCGAGGCCCAGACCGGCGACCCGCACTCCACCCTGGAGCTGTACCGCTCCGCGCTGGCCGTCCGGCGCGCCCACCCCGGCCTCGGCGCCGGCGAGTCCCTGACCTGGCTCCCCGCCTCCGAGGGCGTCCTCGCCTTCGCCCGCCCCGGCTTCGCCTGCACCGCCAACACCACCGGCGCCCCCGTCCGCCTCCCCGCCCCCGGCACGCTGCTCCTGGCCACCGCCGAGGTCACCGTCGCGGCCGACGGCTCGGTGGAGCTGCCCGCCGACACCACCGCCTGGTGGGCGGTGTGACCCTCTCCCCGCCGCGCGGCGACGCGCGGCCCGAGCCGCGGGGCGACCGAGGAGGGGACGCCCCGCGGCTCGCGGACCTCGCCGTCCAGGCCGGGGTCAGCGAGGCCACCGTCAGCCGGGTCCTCAACGGCAAGGCGGGGGTGGCCGGTTCGACCCGGCACCGGGTCCTGGCCGCGCTCGACGTGCTCGGCTACGAACGCCCCGTACGGCTGCGGCGGCGCAGCGCCGGCCTGGTCGGCCTGGTCGTCCCCGAGCTGACCAACCCCATCTTCCCGGCCTTCGCCCAGGTCATCGAACAGGTCCTGGCCGGCCACGGCTACACCCCGGTCCTGTGCACCCAGATGCCCGGCGGCGCCACCGAGGACGAACTGGTCGAGCAGTTGGAGGAGCGCGGCGTCACCGGCATCGTCTTCCTCTCCGGGCTGCACGCCGACTCCTCCGCCGATCCCTCCCGCTACGCCGGCCTCACCGCCCGCGGCGTCCCGTACGTCCTGATCAACGGCTTCAACGAGCGCATCGACGCCCACTTCGTCTCACCCGACGACCGCGCCGCCGCCCGGATGGCCGTGCACCACCTGGCCGAGCTGGGCCACCGCCGGATCGGCCTGGCCATCGGCCCCACCCGGCACGTCCCCTCCCGCCGCAAGGCCGAGGGCTTCACCGAGGCCCTGCACACCCTCCTCGGCGTCGGCCCCGAACAGGCCGCGGCCTGGACCCACTCCACCCTCTACGGCGTCGAGGGCGGCCACGCCGCCGCGTCCGTCCTGATGGCCGCCGGCTGCACCGGCATCGTCTGCGCCAGCGACCTGATGGCCCTCGGCGCGGTCCGCGCCGCCCGCGCCCGGGGCCTCGACGTCCCCGCCGACGTCTCCGTCGTCGGCTTCGACGACTCGCCGCTCATCGCCTTCACCGACCCGCCGCTGACCACCGTCCGCCAGCCGGTCCACGCCATGGCCACCGCCGCGGTCAACGCCCTCCTGGAGGAGATCGAGGGCAACCCGGTCCAGCGCACCGAGTTCGTCTTCCAACCGGAACTGGTGGTCCGAGGCTCGACGGCCCGGCCGGGCGGCTGACCTCCGCGCAGAGGCCGGGGCCTGGCCCGCGGGTGGGCCGTGGCGGGGCTGTACGGCCCCGGGCTCTGCGTGCGGACCGGTCCGGCCGGCCGGGCGCGTGGAGTGCGGGCGCGGCCCGGACTCTCCCGCCGGCCGGACCGGAGCCGGGTGGACCGTAACACCGCTGCAATAGTTTGCGAAAGAGCTTGCAGGTCTCGACCCGGTATCGCCCGACGCCGTGTTTCCCGCGGGTGAACCAAGCGTGTCCAAAGCCTTGACCGGTCCGCCGGTGGCTCGTACGGTCACGTCCGAAAACCGTTGCTGCTTTCTTGCAGCAAGAGGATTCATGGTGTCACCCCTGTACGACCCCCACGTACCACCTGGCCTTGCGGGCACGGCGCGTTGCCGCACGAGGCTGCACCCGCATCCGCACCTCCCTGTCCCCAGGAGGAACCATGGCCGCAATGACGCTGCCCAGGAGAGCGGCGGCCGCCGCTCTCGCCCTCACCGCCGGAGCCGCGCTCACCGTCGCCGCCCCGGCCCAGGCCGCCCCGCCCGGAACCAAGGACGTCACCGCCGTCCTCTTCGAGTGGAAGTTCAGCTCGGTGGCGAAGGCGTGCACGGACACCCTCGGCCCCGCCGGCTACGGATACGTCCAGGTCTCGCCGCCCCAGGAGCACATCCAGGGCCCCCAGTGGTGGACCTCGTACCAGCCGGTCAGCTACAGGATCGCCGGCCGGCTCGGCGACCGCGCCGCTTTCCAGTCGATGATCGACACCTGCCACGCGGCCGGAGTCAAGGTCGTCGTGGACACCGTCATCAACCACATGGCGGCCGGCAACGGCATCGGCACCGGCGGCACCGGCTACTCCAAGTACGACTACCCGGGCACCTACTCGGGCTTCGACATGGACGACTGCCGCGCCACCATCGGCAACTACCAGGACCGCGTCAACGTCCAGCACTGCGAGCTGGTCGGGCTCGCCGACCTGGACACCGGCGAGGAGTACGTGCGCGGCCGGATCGCCGCGTACCTGAACGACCTGCTCAGCCTCGGCGCGGACGGCTTCCGCATCGACGCCGCCAAGCACATGCCGGCCGCCGACCTGGCGAACATCAAGTCGCGGCTGGCCGACCGGAGCGCCTACTGGAAGCAGGAGGCCATCTTCGGCGCGGGCGAGGCGGTCTCGCCCGGCGAGTACCTCGGCAACGGCGACGTGCAGGAGTTCCGCTACGCCCGCGACCTCAAGCGGGTCTTCCAGAACGAGAACCTCGCCTACCTGAAGAACTACGGCGAGGGCTGGGGCTACATGCAGTCCGCCAAGTCCGCCGTCTTCGTCGACAACCACGACACCGAGCGCGGCGGCGACACCCTCAGCTACAAGAACGGCTCCGCCTACACCCTCGCCAACGTCTTCATGCTGGCCTGGCCCTACGGCTCCCCGGACGTGCACTCCGGCTACGAGTGGAGCGACAAGGACGCCGGCCCGCCGAGCGGCGGCCAGGTGAACGCCTGCTACAGCGGCGGCTGGAAGTGCCAGCACGCCTGGCGGGAGATCTCCTCCATGGTCGCCTTCCGCAACACCGCCCGCGGCCAGGCCGTCACCGACTGGTGGGACAACGGCGGCGACGCCATCGCCTTCGGCCGCGGCAGCAAGGCGTACGTGGCCATCAACCACGAGCCGGGCCAGCTGAACCGGACCTTCCAGACCTCGCTGCCGGCCGGCTCCTACTGCGACGTGCAGAACCGCCGCCCCGTCACCGTGGACTCCACCGGCAAGTTCACCGCCACCCTCGGCGGCGGCACCGCCCTCGCCCTGCACACCGGCGCCCGCACCTGCTGACGCATCCCGACCCACGGCCCCGCGCCCACCGCCGTACGGCGCACGGCGCGGGGCCCGCACCCGTATCCGCAGCCCTCTCACCGTCTGACCAGGAGACCCGTTGTGACTCGGCTCCACCCCCGGCCGCCCCGGCCCCGGGCCCGTACACCGCGCAGCGCGGTGGCCGCCCTCGCCGCCGCGACCCTCGCGGCGATCGTCCCGGCGCTGCCCGCCACCGCCGCCTCCCGGCCGCCCGCCCCGCCCTCGGACGCGAAGCTCGCCGCCGAGCCCGCCCGGCACGACCTCACCCGTGAGCAGTTCTACTTCGTCCTGCCCGACCGCTTCGCCAACGGCGACGCGCGCAACGACCGCGGCGGGCTGACCGGCTCCCGGCTCACCACCGGCTACGACCCCGCCGACAAGGGCTTCTACCAGGGCGGCGACCTCAAGGGCCTGACCGAGAAGCTGGACTACATCAAGGGCCTGGGCACCACCGCCATCTGGATGGCGCCGATCTTCAAGAACCAGCCGGTCCAGGGCGAGGGCAAGGACGCTTCGGCCGGCTACCACGGCTACTGGATCACCGACTTCACCCAGGTCGACCCCCACTTCGGCACCAACGCCGACCTGGAGCGGCTGATCGACAAGGCCCACGCCAAAGGCATGAAGGTCTTCTTCGACGTCATCACCAACCACACCGCCGACGTCATCGACTACGAGGAGAAGAGCTACGGCTACCTCTCCAAGGGCGCCTTCCCGTATCTGACGAAGGACGGCCGGGCCTTCGACGACGCGGAGTACGCCGACGGACAGCGGCCGTTCCCGAAGACCGGCAAGGGCGCCTTCCCGCGTACGCCCGTCGTGCCCGACGCGAAGAAGGAGCTCAAGGTCCCGGCCTGGCTCAACGACCCGGCGATGTACCACAACCGCGGTGACTCCACCTTCGCCGGCGAGTCCTCCGCGCACGGCGACTTCGCCGGCCTGGACGACCTGTGGACCGAGCGGCCCGAGGTCGTCGCGGGCATGGAGAAGATCTACCAGCGCTGGGTGCGGGACTTCGGCATCGACGGCTTCCGGATCGACACCGTCAAGCACGTCAACACCGAGTTCTGGACCCAGTGGGCCACCGCCCTCGACGGTTACGCGGCCGAGCGCGGCAAGGACGACTTCTTCATGTTCGGCGAGGTCTACTCGTCCGACCCGGCCGTGACCGCCCCCTATGTCACCGAGGGCCGGCTCGACGCCACGCTCGACTTCCCGTTCCAGGACGCGGCCCGCTCCTACGCCTCCCAGGGCGGCCCGGCCGCCAGGCTGTCGGCCCTCTTCGCCCAGGACTACCGCTACACCACAGACAAGGCCAACGCCTACGAATCGGTGCCCTTCCTGGGCAACCACGACATGGGCCGCTTCGGCGCCTTCCTCAAGCAGGACAACGCCGGCGCCTCCGACGCCGAACTGCTGGACCGCTACCGCCTCGCCAACGAGCTGATGTTCCTCAGTCGCGGCAACCCGGTCGTCTACTACGGCGACGAGCAGGGCTTCACCGGCGCCGGCGGCGACAAGGACGCCCGGCAGCCCCTCTTCGCCTCCCAGACCGCCGACTACCTGGACGACGACCAGCTCGGCACCGACCGCACCCACGCCGCAGACGCCTACGACACCCGGCACCCGCTCTACCGCTCCATCGCCGAGCTGGCCAGGCTCACCGGGGCCCACCCGGCCCTGCGCGACGGCGTGCGCACCGAGCGCCACGCCGACCGAAGCCAGGGCGTCTACGCCTTCTCCCGGACGGACGTGCGGAAGGACACCGAGTACGTCGTCGCGGTCAACAACGCCCGGACGCCGAAGACGGTCGAGCTGGCCACCGACTCCCCGGACACCGCCTTCACCACCCTCTACGGGGGGCAGGGCACCGTCCGCGCCAAGGGCGACAGGCTGACGGTCACCGTCCCCGCCCTCTCCTCCACCGTCCTGAAGGCGACCCGCCCGGTCGCCGACCCGGCCACCCGGCCCGCCATCGAGCTGACCGCGCCCGCCGCCGGGGCCACCGGCACCGTCGAGCTGGACGCCCGGGTCACCGGTGGCCGCCTCAACCGGGTCGTCTTCGCCGCCCAGACCGGCGATCAGCCCTGGCAGGTCCTCGGCAGCGCCGACCACGCCCCGTACAAGGTCACCCACACCATCGACAAGGCCACCGCCGCCGGCACCCCGGTCCGCTACAAGGCGGTCGTGGTGGACCACAAGGGCCGCACCGCGAGCGCCCTGGCCGCCACCACGGCGGGCGCGCCGGCCACCCCGGCCCCGCCGAGCGCGGTGGACCGCACCCACGCGGTCGTCCACTACCAGCGCCCCGGCGGCGACTACGACGGCTGGCAGCTGAGGACCGGAGCCGGCACGACCGTCCCGTTCACCGGGCGGGACGCCTACGGCGCCTTCGCCTGGGTGAAGGTCGAGGAGGGCGCGACCGGCATCCCGTACACCGTCGTCAACGGCAGTACCCAGGACGGCCCGAGCCGCACCCTCGACCTGGCCGCCACCGGCGAGGTGTGGGTCAGGCAGGGCGAGGACGGGCAGCGGAACACCGCGCCCGACGGGGCCTATCCGCCCCAGGACCCGGACAAGGCCGTCATCCACTACCACCGCCCCGACGGGGACTACGACGGCTGGGGGCTGCACACCTGGACCGGCGCCGCCACCCCCACCGACTGGGCCGAGCCGCTGAAGCCGGTCCGCACCGACGCCTTCGGCGCGACCTTCGAGGTGCCGCTGACCCCCGGCGCCACCTCGCTCTCCTACATCGTCCACAAGGGCGACGAGAAGGACACCCCCGCCGACCGCTCGCTCGACTTCGGCGCGCACGGCAAGGAGGTGTGGCTGCTCACCGGCGATACCGGCCATCTGCTCCCCACCTCGGGCGCGGCCCCCGTCTTCGACCTGACCAAGGCCGCCGCGCAGTGGATCGACGCCGACACGGTCGTCTGGAAGGCGAAGGCCGCCCCCGGAACCGGGCACGCCCTGGTCTACGCGAAGGACGGCGGGCTCGCGGTCGAGCGCGGCGCCCTCACCGGCGACGCCCGGCGGCTGCGTCTGGCCCCCGGCGCGCTGACCGACGCCCAGCAGGCCCGCTTCCCGCACCTGCGGGACCTGCCCGCCTTCACCGTCGACCCGCGCGACCGCTCCCGCGTCCGCGAGGCGCTGCGCGCCCAGGTGGTCGCCGCCCAGTGGGGCGCGAACGGCGCGCTGCTCGCCGCCACCGGCGTCCAGCTCCCCGGCGTGCTCGACTCCCTCTACGGCCGCAAGGCCGCGAAGACCTCCCTCGGCCCGGTCTTCTCGGCGGCCGGCCGTCCCACCCTCGCCGTGTGGGCGCCCACCGCGCACACCGTGGCCCTGGAGCTGGACGGCCGGCGGATCGCCATGCGGCGTGACGACGCCACCGGCGCCTGGTCGGTCACCGGACCCGCGAGCTGGCGGAACAAGCCGTACCGCTTCCTGGTGACGGTCTACGCGCCCAGCGCCGGCAAGGTCGTCACCAACGCGGTCACCGACCCGTACTCCACCGCGCTGACCACCGACTCGGCCCGCAGCCTGGTCACCGACCTCACCGACCCCGCCCTGGCCCCCAGTGGCTGGAAGACCCTGAGGAAGCCGACCGCCGTGCCGCTGCGCGACGCGCAGATCCAGGAACTCCACGTCCGCGACTTCTCGATCAACGACCGGACGTCCCAGCACCCCGGCGGCTACCTCGCCTTCACGGACACGAAGTCCGACGGCGTGAAGCACCTGCGCGGGCTCGCCGGCGCCGGCACCTCCTACGTCCACCTGCTGCCCGCCTTCGACATCGGCACCGTCCCGGAGGAGAAGTCCGACCAGACCACGCCCGACTGTGATCTGGCCACCCTGCCCGCCGACTCCGAGCGGCAGCAGGAGTGCACCTCCCAAGCCGCCGCCAAGGACGGCTTCAACTGGGGCTACGATCCGCTGCACTACACCGTCCCCGAGGGCTCCTACGCCTCCGACCCCGACGGCCCGGCCCGCACCGTCGAGTTCCGCCGGATGGTGAAGTCCCTCAACGACATCGGACTGCGGACCGTGATGGACGTGGTCTACAACCACACCGTCGCCGCCGGCCAGGACGACAAGTCCGTCCTCGACCGGATCGTGCCCGGCTACTACCACCGGCTGCTGGACGACGGCGCCGTGGCCACCTCCACCTGCTGCGCCAACACCGCGCCCGAGCACACCATGATGGGCAAGCTGGTGGTCGACTCGGTCGTCACCTGGGCCAGGGAGTACAAGGTCGACGGCTTCCGCTTCGACCTGATGGGCCACCACCCCAAGGCCAACATCCTCGCCGTCCGCAAGGCCCTGGACTCCCTCACCGTCGCCCGCGACGGCGTCGACGGGAAGAAGATCATCCTCTACGGCGAGGGCTGGAACTTCGGCGAGGTCGCCGACGACGCCCGGTTCACCCAGGCCACCCAGAAGAACATGGCCGGCACCGGGATCGCGACCTTCTCCGACCGGGCCCGGGACGCGGTGCGCGGCGGCGGCCCCTTCGACGCCGACCCCGGTGTGCAGGGCTTCGCCTCCGGCCTGTTCACCGACCCCAACACCTCGCCCGCCAACGGCGCCCCCGCCGAGCAGAAGGCCCGACTGCTGCACTACCAGGACCTGATCAAGGTCGGCCTGACCGGCAACCTCGCCGACTACACCTTCACCGACGCCACCGGGCGCACGGTCAAGGGCTCGCAGGTCGACTACAACGGCGCCCCGGCCGGCTACGCGGCCGCCCCCGGCGACGCCCTCGCCTACGCGGACGCCCACGACAACGAGACCCTCTACGACGCGCTCGCCTTCAAACTGCCGGCGGCCACCGCCCCGGCCGACCGGGCCCGGATGCAGGTCCTCGCCATGGCGACGGCCGCCCTCTCCCAGGGCCCGGCGCTCTCCCACGCCGGCAGCGACCTGCTGCGCTCCAAGTCCCTGGACCGCAACTCCTACGACTCCGGCGACTGGTTCAACGCCCTGAACTGGGACTGCCGGGCCGGCAACGGCTTCGGACGCGGGCTGCCGCCGGCCGCCGACAACAAGGACAAGTGGCCCTACGCCCGTCCGCTCCTCGCCTCGCCCGCCCTCAAGGCCGGCTGCCCCGAGATGAACGCCACCACCGCCGCCTACCGCGACCTGCTCACCATCCGCACCACCGAGAAGGACTTCAGCCAGCCCACCGCCGCCCGCGTCCAGTCCGCCCTGTCCTTCCCGCTCTCCGGCAAGGACGAGACCCCCGGCGTCATCACCATGGCCCTCGGCGACCTGGTTGTCGTCTTCAACGCCACCCCCGACCGCCGGACCCAGACCGTCCCCGCCCTCGCGGAGAAGGGCTACGCCCTCCACCCCGTCCAGGCGGCCGGCGCCGACCCGGTGGTCAGGACCTCCGCCTACCGCCCGGACACCGGGGCCTTCACCGTGCCCGCCCGCTCGGTCGCCGTCTTCGCCCGCTGACCCGGCCGCCCCCCCCCACGGGGCCGGGGCATGATGG
>NZ_PVLV01000426.1 GCF_002982015.1 Streptomyces solincola | reverse complement strand
GGCATGCGTGATTCGTCTACGGCGCGGGGGCTCGGGGATGGGTATAAGCGACAGGGGCGGGGCGGGTGGCCGGGCCGGTCACCGGCAGCGCGGCGTCGGCTTCGGCCGGGGCGGAGGCGGGCCGCGGCTCGGTCCCGCCCGGTTCGGCGGAGCCGGGGGCGACGGCGGCCATGGCGCACAGCACCAGCAGGGCGGCCACGACCGCCCGGCGCACGGCGGCGCGGGTGGTGCGGACGGGCCCGGTGGTGCTGGTCATGGGGGGCCTGTAGCCCGGGGCGGGGCCGCCCGGACGCGTACGCGCCGGTAAACGCCCGACCGGGCGACGCGGGTTACGCCGGCGGGCGGTCAGGCCCCCGGGCGGCGGCGGGCGCGGCCGGCCATCAGGGCGTAGACCAGCACACCGGCGAAGAGGAACAGCACGCCCTGGTAGACGGCGGCGTAGCCGGAGCCGGCGACCAGCCAGAGCGAGAAGCCGAAGGCGAGGGCGGCCAGCACCGCGTCGCGCACCAGGCGGGGGCCGTGCACCCGGTCGGCGCGGCCGGAGGCCAGGAAGTAGAGCTGGGCGGCGGTGGAGAGCAGGTAGGGCACGGTGGCGGTGAAGGTGGTGACCAGCACCAGGGTCTCGAAGACCCCGGCCGGGCCGGCCGTGTAGTTGTAGACGGTCAGCAGGGAGGCGAGGACCACGGTGGTGAGCACCCCGTAGGTGGGCACGCCGCGCCGCTTGTGGGTGAAGAAGCGGGGGAAGAGGCCGTCCCGCGCGGCGGCGAACGGGGTCTGGGCGCTGAGCAGCGTCCAGCCGTTGAGCGCGCCGACCATGGAGACCAGGGCCATGCAGGCGACGGCGGTGCCGCCCCAGGTGCCGCCGAACATGGTGTTGACGGCGTCGGTGAAGGGCGCGGTGGACTCGGTGAGCCGGTCGTGGGCCACCAGCCCGAAGACCGACAGGGTGCCCAGCAGGTACAGGACCGCGGCGGCGAGGGTGCCGAGGATGGTGGCCCGGCCGACGTTGCGGCGCGGGTCGCGGACCTCGCCGGCGCTGACCGCGGCGGACTCCACGCCCAGGTAGCTGAAGAGCAGGATGGCGGCGGAGGCGGAGACGGCGCCGGCCGCGCTGCCGGAGCCGGCCTGGAAGGGACCGAGGTTGGCCGGGTCGAAGAAGAACAGTCCGCCGACGGCGACCAGCAGCAGCGGGACGAACTTCAGCACGGTCGCCACGAGCTGGACCGCGCCGACGTAGCGGGTGCCGGCCAGGTTGGCGAGCGCGGGCAGCCACTGCGCGGCCAGGGCCGCGGCGATGGTGGTGGCCGTGGAGTGCTCGACCGGGATGAGGACGTCCAGGTAGCCGACGGCGGCGACGGCGAGCGCGGCGTTGGAGACCCAGGTGGTGATCCAGTAGGACCAGGCGGTGAGGAAGCCGGCGAAGTCGCCGAACGCCTCCCGCGCGTAGACGTAGGGGCCGCCGGTCTGCGGGTGCCTCTCGGCGAGCCGGCCGAAGACCAGGGCGAGGCAGATCGCGCCGGCGGTGAGCACCCCGAAGGCGACCAGGCTGATCGTGCCGTAGGGGGCGACCGAGGCCGGCAGCAGGAAGATGCCGCCGCCGATGATGTTGCCCATGACCAGGGCGGTGGCGACGGGGAGGCCGAACCGGCGGGAGTGCCGGCTCTGCTCGTCGGGGGTGACTGGCGGGTTGAGCGTGGTCATGAGGGGTGGTGCGCCTTTCGCCGTGCAAACCCGAACATGCTCGGGGCACGGTGAACGCTGCACCAAATCAGCTCTTTTTGTTCGGTGTGACGCGGTTGCTGACCGCAAATGCTCCGTCCGCAGGTGTGTGCGACGGTGAATCCTGCGCGGCCCGCTCACGTGCGGACGGCAGGGGTCCCACGGGTATCTGTGGTCCCGGGCCCTCGGTGAGCCAGCGGCGCAGCACCTGGTGCACCTGTTCCGCGCCCACCAGGCCGGGGTGGTCGGCCGGCAGCGGGTCGGGCAGCGGCGGGGTGAGCGTGACCGGCCACAGCAGGAAGGCGTGCGACTGCTCGCCGCCCAGGCCGCCGTGCGAGCCGATCTGCTCCTCGAAGGCGTGCACGGCGCCGGTGGCCTCGTCGTACGCGGAGTTGACCATGATGTCGGCGACGTGCGGGAAGGAGTCGGTGCGGCGCACCGCGTCGGCCGCGCCGGGGCCGAAGCCGGCCAGCGGGCCGCCGTCGCCGAGGTCGTCCACCGGCGTCTCGGCCCCGTCCGGGCCGAGCACCACCGAGCCGTGGCGTTCGCTGCGCACCAGCAGGAAGCCGATCCCGGGGTGGGTGGCGAGGGTGGGCAGCAGGCCGGGGTGGCGGCGGTCGATCTCCTCCTTCGACATCCGGTAGGGGACGTCGGGGAAGGACACCAGACCCAGGTTGCCCGACGCCAGCACGATGGGGTCGGAGTCGCGTTCGGGGCGCGGGCCGCCGCCCTCGTCCTCGGGCGGCGGCAGGTGGACGGCGCTGCGCAGGGTGTCGCGGGCCTCGGCCCCGCCGGCCCGGGGCGCGACGTGCCGGGGCACCGGCAGGTCGCAGCCGGCCCGGACCAGGTCGCGCAGGGTGAGCCCGTAGGCGGAGGCGAAGGTCTCGCCGGGGCTCTGCCCGTGGTCGGACAGCAGCACGATCCGGTACGGCCGCGGGGCGTGCCCGGCCACCTCGGCGATCAGGGCGAGCGAGCGGTCCAGCCTGCGCAGCACGGCCGCGGCGTCCCGGCTGCGCGGGCCGGAGTGGTGGGCGACCTCGTCGTAGGCGACCAGGTCGGCGTAGACGGCCGAGCGGCCGGAGAGCATGTCGCCGATGACGGCGGCGACCACGACGTCCCGCTCGACGACCGTGGCGAAGGCGCGGATCAGCGGATACAGCCCGCCGCGGCCGACCCTGGGGTGGTCGCCGCGCACCCGGGAGCGGGTGGACTGGCCGATCTCGCGGCAGGTTTCGGCCGCGTAGGACAGCGCGGTGCGCACCGCGTTGGCGGGGTCGCGGAAGTAGGCGAAGTAGCCGGCCCGGGAGCGGTTGCGGCGGCCGCGCCGGGCGGAGACGGAGAGCACCAGGGCGAGTTGGTCCGCGCCGCCGCTGAACAGGTTGCCGCGGCTGGCGCCGTCCAGGGTGAGCAGCCCGCCGTCGCCGGTGCGCTCGATGGCGCGGCGCTGGAGCTCGGCGGCGCTGCCGGGGCGGTTGCTGACGATGGTGCGGCCGGTGTCCTTCTCGTACCAGCGGAACGCGGGAACGTCGTGGTTGGAACCGTGCAGGATGGCGAGCTGGCTGGCGCCGGTCTGGCTGGACCAGTCGGTGCGCCAGGGGGTGAGCCGGTGGGTGGTGCCCAGCCAGGCGGCCACGGTGGGCATGGTGCCGTCCTCGGCGGCGTCCTTCAGGACCTGGCAGCCGACGCCGTCCAACTGGACGAAGACGGTGCCGGGCGGGGCGTCCGCGCCGCCGTCGAGGGGCGCGCCGCTGCGGCGGCCGGCGAGCCGGTAGAGCCGGCGGCGGTAGGCGGCGTCGTCCCGGACGGCCAGCGCGGTGGAGGTGGCGGAGGCGACGGCGGACATCACGGCGGCGACCACGACGGCGTTCTGCGGGTCGGCCTCGCCGCCCCGGTCGGGGATCAGCCACAGCGCGACCAGCAGCAGGGAGCCGTTGACGGCGAAGCCGAGCAGGCCGAGGACCAGGGCGGGCACCAGCAGCAGCGCGCGCACCAGCAGCGGCCAGACCAGCGCCCCGAGCAGGCCGAAGGCGCCGGCCGCCCAGGCGGCGGTGACCGCGGTGCGGGTGATGGACTCGCCGTCCTCGGACTGGAGCTGGAAGTCGGGCAGGATCCCGGCCAGCGCCAGCAGGGTCAGACTGGAGACCGCCCAGACGACGGCGACCCGCAGCAGGGTCGCGCCGGCGGTGGTCAGCGCCCGGCGCACGCCGGGCGAGGGCGTGTGCCGGTGGCGGGACAGCCCCGGCACCTCCCCGCCCGAGCCGTCGCCGCCGGCCGGCGGCTCGCCGTGGTCGGCCAGCGCGTGCGGGTCGTAGGCGGCCCACTGCCCGGAGTCGTACGGGGAGGAGGCGGCCGCATCGCTCCCGGCGGCGGGCGCGACCCCGCCGCCGGACGCGCCCCGGTCACCCGACGCGGCCACGTCACCGGACGCGCCCTGGTCGCCGGAAGCACCCTGGTCGCCCGACGCGCGTGGGCCGCCGGACGCCGCGTCGGGGCGGCCGGGATCGGCGAGGCCCGGCTCCTCGGCGCGACCGGCGCGGTCAGGTTGCTCGGGGCGGCCGGGATCGGCGGCGCGGCCGGGGTGCGGACGCGGGTGGTGGCGGTCGTCGGTCACGGCCGGGGGGCTCTCTCACGGGGTGCGGC
>NZ_PVLV01000425.1 GCF_002982015.1 Streptomyces solincola | reverse complement strand
ACGCCTTCGTCGGCTGCGTCAAGATGTGTATAAGAGACAGTCCCTGGAGGGCGGCGCGGCAGAGGCGGGGGCGGGCCCCAACCTGCCGTACGACGCGCTCTGTTGACCTGGCGGAAAGTCAGCCGCTCGGCGCGGGGCCGCTGCTGAGGCGGGCTCACGAGCGGTCGCCGGCGCGGCAATCGGTCCGGGTGGGAGGGCGCGGCCTATGAGCGCTCCAGGACATGGATACGTAAGCTGTGCCCCGTCAAACGGATGGGCGCGACTGCGCGGGTGGGGCTCCTCCCACCGAAGGTAGGGGACGGACATGGCGATGATGCGGCTCCGGCGCGAGGACCCGCGTGTCGTCGGCTCGTTCAGGCTGCACCGGCGGCTGGGCGCCGGCGGGATGGGCGTCGTGTACCTGGGCTCCGACCGGCGGGGGCAGCGGGTCGCGCTGAAGGTGATCCGGCCCGATCTGGCCGAGGACCAGGAGTTCCGCTCCCGCTTCGCCCGCGAGGTCTCGGCCGCGCGGCGGATCCGCGGCGGGTGCACGGCGCGGCTGGTCGCCGCCGACCTGGAGGCGGACCGGCCGTGGTTCGCCACCCAGTACGTCCCCGGACCCTCGCTGCACGACAAGGTCGCCGAGGAGGGCCCGCTGGTCGCTGCGGACGTGGCGGCGATCGGGGCGGCGCTGTCCGAGGGGCTGGTCGCCGTGCACGAGGCCGGCGTGGTCCACCGGGACCTCAAGCCGTCCAACATCCTGCTGTCGCCCAAGGGCCCGCGGATCATCGACTTCGGCATCGCCTGGGCCACCGGCGCCTCCACCCTCACCCACGTCGGCACCGCCGTGGGCTCCCCCGGCTTCCTCGCGCCCGAGCAGGTGCGCGGCGCGGCCGTCACCCCGGCGACCGACGTGTTCGCGCTGGGCGCCACGCTCGCGTACGCGGCGATGGCCGACTCGCCCTTCGGCCACGGCAGTTCCGAGGTCATGCTCTACCGGGTGGTGCATGAGGAGCCGCAGTTGGCCGGCGTACCGGACGCGCTGTCGCCGCTGGTGCGGGCCTGCCTGGCCAAGACGCCGGAGGACCGGCCCTCGACCCTGCAATTGTCGATGCGGCTGAAGGAGATCGCCGCGCGGGAGGCGCAGGGGCTGTCCGCGGGCCGGCCCGCCGCCCCCCGGCCGCGGCGCGCGGTGGACGAGCGGCCCACCGGCCGGCTCACCGAGCGCTACCCGGAGCAGGGCCCCGAGCGGGACGGTCGGGACGACGCCCAGGGCCGGGGGCAGGGGACGCCCGCTCCGCGCGGGCCGCAGGGCGGGGCCCGGCCGGCTCCGGCGCGCGGCCCGGCCAGGACCGGGGGCGGCGGCCGCGGTGAGGGGCCCCGCGCGGGCGCCCCGCCGCGTACCGGGCAGGGATCGCGGACCGGTTCCGGGTCGCGGACCGGCTCCGGGCCGGCCGGCGGGCCCGGTTCGCGGACCGGCTCGGGCGTGCGTACGGGGTCGGGCAGCCGCACCGGGACCGGCGGGCTGCGCCCCGCGAACCCCCGGCTGCTCCGTCAGCGGATCTTCGTCTTCGTGGTCGTCACGCTGATCGTGCTGCTGGGGATCGCGGCGGCGCAGGCCCTTCAGGGCTGACGCCCCCGGGGCGGGCCGTCAGTGCGCGGGGCGGCCGGCGGTCACCGCGTAGAAGGCGACGGCCGCGGCCGCGCCGACGTTCAGCGAGTCCACGTCGTGCGCCATGGGGATGCGCACCGGGGTGTCGGCCGCGGCCAGCGCCCGGCGGCTGAGCCCCTCGCCCTCCGCGCCCAGCATCAGCGCCGCCCGCTCCAGGCGGTGCGGCGCGGCCTCGTCGATGTCCACCGCGGTCTCCGCCGGGGTGAGCGCCAGCAGCCGGAAGCCCGCCTCCCGGACCGACTCCAGACCGGCCGGCCACGGGTCGAGCCGGGCGTAGGGCACGGAGAACACCGCGCCCATGGACACCTTCACCGACCGGCGGTACAGCGGGTCGGCGCAGTCCGGGGAGAGCAGCACCGCGTCCATGCCGAGCGCGGCGGCGCTGCGGAAGATCGCACCGATGTTGGTGTGGTCGTTGACGCCCTCCAGCACGGCCACCCGGCGGGCGGCGGCGAGCAGGCCGGCGGCCCGCGGCAGCGGCTCGCGGCGCATCGAGGCGAGCGCCCCGCGGTGCACGTGGTAGCCGGTGACCCGCTCGGCCAGCCGCGGCTCCATCACGTAGACGGGGCAGTCGGCGGCGGCGATGACGTCGGCCATGGCCTCGGTCCACTTGGCGGACAGCAGCATGGAGCGCATGCCGTAGCCGGCGGCCACCGCGCGGCGGATCACCTTCTCGCCCTCGGCGATGAACAGCCCCTCGGCCGGCTCGCGGCGGCGGCGCAGCTCGACGTCGGTGAGGCCGGTGTAGTCGTGCAGCCGGGGGTCGGCCGGGTCGTCCAGGACCAGGGGCTCAGCCACGGGGGACCTCGGGGCTCTCGGGATGGGCGGGGGTCTTCTCGGGGCCTTCGGCGACCACCTCGCCGACGACGATGACGGCCGGCGGCCGCACGCCCTCGGCTAGCACCCGCTCGCCGACGGTCGCCAGGGTGGCGTCCACCCGGCGCTGGGCGGCGGTGGTGCCCTCCTGGACCAGCGCGACCGGGGTCTGCGGGGCCTTGCCGTGGGCGATCAGCCGCTCGGCGATCGCGCCTATCTTGTCGACGCCCATCAGGATGACGAGGGTGCCGGTGAGCCGGGCCAGCGCGGCCCAGTCGACCAGGGAGCGCGGGTCGTCGGGGGCGACATGGCCGCTGACCACGGTGAACTCGTGCGCCACCCCGCGGTGGGTGACCGGGATGCCGGCCGCGCCGGGCACGCTGATGGAGCTGGAGATGCCCGGCACCACGGTGCAGGCGATGCCCTCGGCGGCCAGCGCCTGGGCCTCCTCCATGCCCCGGCCGAAGACGAACGGGTCGCCGCCCTTGAGCCGCACCACGGACCGTCCCGCCTTGGCGTGCTCGATCAGGGCGTCGTTGATGGCCTCCTGGGCCATGAAGCGGCCGTAGGGGATCTTCGCCGCGTCGATCACCTCGACGTGCGGCGGGAGCTCGTCCAGCAGGTCGCGCGGGCCGAGCCGGTCGGCGATGACCACGTCGGCCTCGGCGAGCAGCCGCCGGCCGCGGACGGTGATCAGGTCCGGGTCGCCGGGGCCGCCGCCGACCAGGGCGACGAAGGGGGTGCGGGCGCGGTGGTGCGGCGCGGCGATGGACCCTTCGCGCAGGCCCTCGACGATGGCGTCCCGGACGGCCGCGGAGCGGCGCGGGTCCTGGCCGGTGAGCACGGCGACGGTGACGCCCTCGCTGCGGCCGGTGGCCGGGGTCCAGGCGGTGGCGGCCGCGGCGTCGTCGGAGCGCACGCACCACACGCGCTCCCGCTCGGCCTCGGCGGACGCGGTCGCGCAGGCGGCCGGGTCGCTGGCGGTGATCAGCGCGTACCACGCGCCGGCCAGGTCGCCCTCCTGGTAGCGGCGGCGCTCCCAGCGCAGCTCGCCGGCCTCTGCCATGGCCTCGACGGACGGCGTGGCGGACGGCGACACCAGGGTGATGTCCGCGCCGGCGGCGACCAGGGCCGGCAGCCGGCGCTGGGCCACCTGGCCGCCGCCGATGACGACGACGCGACGCCCGGACAGGCGCAGCCCGACGGGGTAGGCGGGGTGGTCGGCGGACGAGGGTGTCTCGGCGGGCTCGGCCATGCTGGGTGCGGCTCCTCGGCGGTCACGCGCGCTGCGGGACGGCGCGGTGGGCGGTGCGGGCCGCTGCGGCGATGGAGCGGCTGGTGGGAGGGGTGTTCGAGTCGTTCTGGTCCACGATACGGCGTGCCGGGGGGCGGCCCGCCGGGGGCCGGGCGGCAGAAACCCGTCGCTGGCCCGATCCCGTACGGAGTGCCCGTACGGGATCGGGCCCGGATGGCGCACCGGCGCGCGGCCGCTTCCCGGTGGCCGGTGCTCGCCAGTTCCTCGGCGACCGGTGGCCGGTGGCCGGTAGCCGGTGGCCGGTAGCCGGTGGCCGGTAGCCGGTAGCCGGCTACTTCTCGGTGACCCCGGCGGAGTCAAAGGTGGCCACCTCGTGCATGGCACGGGCGGCGCTCTGGATGACCGGGAGCGCGAGCAGCGCGCCGGTGCCCTCACCGAGGCGGAGGTCGAGGTCCACCAGGGGGCGCAGGCCCAGCTTGGTGAGCGCGGCCACATGGCCGGGCTCGGCGCTGCGGTGGCCGGCGACGCACGCGGCCAGCGCCTCCGGGGCGATGGCGCGGGCCACCAGCGCGGCCGCACCGGCGCTGACGCCGTCGAGGACCACCGGGGTGCGCAGGGACGCGCCGCCCAGGATGAAGCCGACGAGCGCGGCGTGCTCCAGGCCGCCGACGGCGGCGAGGACGCCGAGCGGGTCGGCCGGGTCGGGGCGGTGCAGGTCCAGGGCGCGGCGGACCACGTCGACCTTGCGGGCGTGCATCTCGTCGTTGATGCCGGTGCCGCGGCCGGTGACCTCGGCCGGTTCGGCGCCGGTGTAGACGGCGATCAGGGCGGCCGAGGAGGTGGTGTTGGCGATGCCCATCTCGCCGGTGAGCAGCGCCCGGTTGCCGGCGGCGACCAGGTCGCGGGCGGTCTCGATGCCGACCTCGACGGCGGCCAGCACCTCCTCGCGGGTCAGGGCGGGGCCGGTGGTGAAGTCGGAGGTGCCGGGGCGGATCTTGCGGGGCAGCAGCCCGGTGGTGGCCGGCAGGTCGGCGGCGACGCCGACGTCGACCACGCAGACCTCCGCGCCGACCTGCTTGGCGAAGGCGTTGCACACCGCGCCGCCGCCGAGGAAGTTGGCCACCATCTGGGCGGTGACCTCCTGCGGCCAGGCGGTGACGCCCTGGGCGTGCACCCCGTGGTCGCCGGCGAAGATCGCGACGGCGGCCGGCTCGGGGATGGGCGGCGGGCACATCCGGGACAGCCCGGAGAGCTGCGCGGAGATGATCTCCAGCATGCCGAGCGCGCCGGCCGGCTTGGTCATCCGCTTCTGGCGCTCCCACGCCTCGCCGAGCGCCTTGGCGTCCAGCGGGCGGATGCCGGCCACGGTCTCCTGGAGCAGGTCGTGCGGCTCGGCCCCGGGCAGCACCCGCCGGCCGTAGGTCTCCTCGTGGACGACCCAGGACAGCGGGCGGCGCTTGGACCAGCCCGCCTGCACCAGCTCGGGCTCCTCGGGGAACTCGTCGACGTACCCGACGCAGAGGTAGGCGACGACCTCCAGGTGGTCGGGCAGGCCGAGGGCGCGGACCATCTCGCGCTCGTCGAAGAAGCTGACCCAGCCGACGCCGAGGCCCTCGGCGCGGGCGGCGAGCCAGAGGTTCTCCACGGCGAGGGCGGAGGAGTACGGGGCCATCTGCGGCTGGGTGTGCCGGCCGAGGGTGTGGCGGCCGCCGCGGGTGGGGTCGGCGGTGACGACGATGTTGACCGGGGTGTCGAGGATGGCCTCGATCTTCAGTTCCTTGAACTGCTTGGCGCGGCCCTTGGGGAGGGAGGCGGCGTACGCCTCGCGCTGGCGCTGGGCCAGTTCGTGCATCGCCCGCCGGGTCTCGGCGGAGCGGATGACGACGAAGTCCCAGGGCTGGGAGTGGCCGACGCTGGGCGCGGTGTGCGCGGCCTCCAGGACCCGGATCAGCACCTCGTGCGGGATGGGGTCGGAGCGGAAGCCGTTGCGGATGTCGCGGCGCTCGCGCATCACGCGCAGCACCGCCTCGCGCTCCGCGTCGCTGAAGCCGGCGGGGGCGGGGGCGGGGGCTGCGGCTGTGGTGGCGGAGACCTCGGCCGGCGCGGGTACGTCGGCCGGCTCGGGCTCGGCGGCCAGAGGCTCGGCGGCCGGCGCGGG
>NZ_PVLV01000424.1 GCF_002982015.1 Streptomyces solincola | reverse complement strand
GACCGACCCGGGGACCCGCCCGCAGGTGCTGTGGTCGGCGGGCGCGGCGGCGCTGGTGCTGGCGGTGGCGGGGCTGCGGGAGGTACGCGACCGGCGGCGGCCGCGCGCCTGACCGCGCCGGGCCCGCGGGAGGGGCTCTGACCACGGGCGGGACCCCGTCCGACCCGCGGGCGGGCCGCGGCCACGGGCGGTGACCGACTCGTGGAGAGACCTTCACCTTGTGTGAGCACGGTGTCCGTATAGCGGGCGGGCGTTCCCTGTCACCGGTGACTCCGCCCAGACTGCTGTGCGCGCCCCGCCGGTCGCCGCACACGCGCCGGGGCCGCCACCGCACCCCGTCTCCGCCAGAACAGGGCCCCGCATGTCCCGGACGACTCCCGCGCCCGACGCGCCCGCCGACGCGCCCTCCCCGGCCGCCGCCCCGGCGGCCGAGCCCGGCGCCTCCCTCTCGCACGGTCTCAAGCAGCGCCACCTGTCGATGATCGCCCTCGGCGGGGTCATCGGCGCGGGCCTGTTCGTCGGCTCCGGGACCGCCATCGCGGCCGCCGGACCGGGCATCGTCATCGCCTACGCGCTGTCCGGCCTACTGGTCATGCTGGTGATGCGGATGCTCGGCGAGATGGCCGCCGCCAACCCGGCCTCCGGCTCGTTCTCGGTGCACGCCGAGCGGGCCATCGGCCCGTGGGCCGGCTTCACCGCGGGCTGGTCGTTCTGGTTCCTGCTCTCGGTGGCCGTCGGCCTGGAGGGCATCGGCGCGGCGAAGATCATGACCGGCTGGCTGCCCGGCACCCCGGAGTGGGCCTGGGTGGCGCTGTTCATGGTGCTCTTCTGCGGCACCAACCTGGCCGCGGTGAAGAACTTCGGCGAGTTCGAGTTCTGGTTCGCCGCGCTGAAGGTCGGCGCGATCGTGCTCTTCCTGGGCATCGGCGTGCTGGCCATCGCCGGGGTGCTGCCCGGCGCCGACGCGCCCGGCACGACCCACCTCACCGGCGACGGCGGCTTCCTGCCGAACGGCTCCGAGGGACTGATCGTCGGCCTGCTGGCGTCGGTCTTCGCCTACGGCGGTCTGGAGACCGTCACCATCGCCGCCGCCGAGTCCGAGCACCCGGTGGAGGGCGTCGCCAAGGCGGTGCGCACCGCGATGTGGCGGATCGCGCTGTTCTACGTCGGCTCGATGGCCGTGGTGGTCACCCTGGTGCCGTGGACCGACAAGGCCGTGGTCGAGGTCGGTCCCTACGTCGCGACCCTGGACGCGCTGGAAATCCCGGGCGCCGGGCAGATCATGAACGTCGTCGTACTGGTCGCGCTGCTCTCGGCGATGAACGCCAACATCTACGGCGCCTCCCGGATGGCCCACTCGCTGGTCGCCCGCGGACAGGGCCCGAAGGCGCTGGGCCGGATCTCCGGCGGGGTGCCCCGGATCGCGGTGCTGACCTCCTCGGCGTTCGGCTTCCTGTGCGTGCTGCTGAGCTACTGGCGTCCCGACGACGTCTTCCAGTGGCTGCTGAACATGATCGGCGCGGTCATCCTGGTGGTCTGGGTCTTCATCGCCGCCTCCCAGCTGGTGCTGCGCCGCCGCCTCCAGCGCGAGGCCCCCGAGAAGCTGGTGGTCCGGATGTGGGCCTACCCCTACCTCACCTGGGCGGCGCTGGCCGCGATGGCCGCCGTCTTCGTGCTGATGGCCCGCGAGCCGGACACCCGGGTCCAGCTCCTGTCGACCGGCGGGCTGACCCTCTTCCTGGCCGCCGCCGGCTTCGCCCGCCAAAGGCACGCCGCCCGCCGCGCGGGCTGACGCCCGCCCCGAGACGCACGAAGGCCCCGGTCACCCGCCGGGGCCTTCGTGCGTCCGCACCAACGGAACCCCGCGACGCGCCCGGGACCTAGGACGATGGGCTGATCAACAGCATCCGTACCTACTGTTAGCCTGCACTTGCATAGAATGTGCAATAAGCAGTCGGAGGGCTCGGAGACATGGCGATCTACACACTTCCTGAACTTCCGTACGACTACGCGGAGCTCGACCCGGTCATCAACCCGCAGATCATCGAGCTGCACCACGACAAGCACCACGCCGCGTACGTGAAGGGCGCCAACGACACCCTGGAGCAGCTCGAGGAAGCCCGGGACAAGGAGGCGTGGGGCTCCATCAACGGCCTGGAGAAGAACCTCGCGTTCCACCTGTCCGGGCACATCCTGCACTCCATCTACTGGCACAACATGACCGGCACGAAGAACGGCGGCGGCGGCGAGCCGGACGCCGGCGACGGCGTCGGCGACCTCGCGGACGCCATCACCGCCTCGTTCGGCAGCTTCGCCAAGTTCAAGGCCCAGCTCTCCAAGGCCGCCGCCACCACCCAGGGCTCCGGCTGGGGCGTGCTGGCCTACGAGCCGGTCAGCGGCCGCCTCATCGTCGAGCAGGTCTACGACCACCAGGGCAACGTCGGCCAGGGCTCGGTGCCGATCCTGGTCTTCGACGCCTGGGAGCACGCCTTCTACCTCCAGTACAAGAACCAGAAGGTCGACTTCATCGACGCCATGTGGCAGGTCGTCAACTGGCAGGACGTGGCCAAGCGCTACGCCGAGGCCAAGGGCCGCACCCCGCTGATCACCCCCTGATGCCGCTGGGCCCCCGACGGCCCCGGCACCCCCAGGCGCCTTGCTCGTGATCGTCTTCTCAACCTTCACGGGGCGGGCGGAACAACGAACGGCCCCCGCGAGGACAGGACTCGCGGGGGCCGTTCCGTCTGCGTGCCCGGCGGGCGGCTACTTCAGGTTGCTGAAGTCCGGGCCCTCGGTGCGGGTGCGCTTCAGCTCGTAGAAGCCGGCGACGGAGGCGACCAGCAGGGTGCCGTCCCAGAGCTTCGCGGCCTCCTCGCCCTGCGGGGCGGGGGTGACGACCGGGCCGAAGAAGGCGACCTGCCCGCCGTCGGCGCCGGGCACCGCGATCACCGGGGTGCCGACCTCCTGGCCGACCTTGTCGATGCCCTCCTGGTGCGAGGCGCGCACCTGGGCGTCGTAGGTGTCCTGGTCGGCGAACTCGATCAGCTCGGCCGGCAGGCCGGCGTCGGCCAGCGCGCCCTCGATGGCCTCCAGGGTCGGGCCCTCGCCGTTGTTGTGGAAGCGGGTGCCGAGCGCGGTGTACAGCCTGCCCACGGCCTCGTCGCCGTGCAGCTCGCGGGCGGCGGCGACCACCCGCACCGGGCGCCAGCCCTTGGGGCCGAGCAGCTCGCGGTACTGCTCCGGCAGCTCGTCCAGCTTGTCCTCGTTGAGCACCGCGAGGCTCATCACGTGCCAGCGGATGTCCACCGGCCGCACCTTCTCCACCTCCAGCATCCAGCGGGAGGTCATCCACGCCCACGGGCACAGCGGGTCGAACCAGAAGTCGGCGGGGGTCCTCGTCTCGGACATGCGAGCTCCTCGTCAAGCGCTTACGGGTGGAAAGCGGCGGGGGCGGCGCGGGGCGGCTCCCTCCACAGCCGCAACGCCGCTGGTCGACCGGGCCATTCCCGGCCGTCACCGGTTCGGCGGCGGGGCTCGGCGGCGTGGGAGGATCGGCCCGACCCCATGAGCCACGAAGGAGTAGGCCGTGCCGCTTGAGAACCTGACCCGCGAGGAGGCCCGGGAACGGGCCGCGCTGCTGTCCGTCGACGGCTACGAGGTCGCCCTCGACCTGCGCTCGGCGGTCGGCGAGGGCGGCGGCGAGGAGCCGCGGACCTTCCGCTCGGTGACCACCCTGCGCTTCACCTGCGCGGCGCCCGGCGCGGACTCCTTCGCCGACCTGATCGCCCCCTCGGTGCACTCGGTGGTGCTCAACGGGCGCGAGCTGGACCCGGCGGAGGTCTTCGACGGGGCCCGGATCACGCTGCCTGGCCTGGCCGAGCAGAACACCCTCGTGGTCGACGCCAGGTGCGCCTACAGCCGCACCGGCGAGGGCATGCACCGCTTCGTGGACCCCGAGGACGGCGAGGTCTACCTCTACACCCAGTACGAGCCGGCCGACGCCCGCCGGGTGTTCGCCAACTTCGAGCAGCCCGACCTCAAGGCGCCCTACCGCTTCACGGTCACCGCCCCGGAGGGCTGGAGCGTGTGGGGCAACGGCGCCGAGGAGTCCCGCGAGGGCGGGGTGTGGCGGTTCGCCGGGACGGCGCCCATCTCCACGTACATCACCTGCGTCGTCGCCGGGCCGTACCACCACGTCACCGACGTCTACCGGCGGGACGGGATCGAGATCCCGCTCGGCGCGATGTGCCGGCGCAGCCTGGCCCGCCACTTCGACGCCGACGACGTCTTCCTGATCACCAAGCAGGGCTTCGACTTCTTCCACGACAACTTCGACTACCCCTACCCGTTCGGCAAGTACGACCAGGCCTTCGTGCCCGAGTACAACCTCGGCGCGATGGAGAACCCGGGCCTGGTGACCTTCCGCGAGGAGTACGTCTACCGGGGCAAGGTCACCCGGGCCGCCTACGAGCGCCGGGCCAACGTGATCCTGCACGAGATGGCCCACATGTGGTTCGGCGACCTGGTCACCATGGTCTGGTGGGACGACCTGTGGCTGAAGGAGTCCTTCGCCGACTTCATGGGCTCCTTCGTGCTGGCCGAGGCCACCCGGTTCACCGACAGCTGGGTCACCTTCGCCAACAGCCGCAAGTCCTGGGCGTACCGGGCCGACCAGCTGCCCTCCACCCACCCGATCACCGCCGACATCCGGGACCTGGAGGACGCCAAGCTCAACTTCGACGGCATCACCTACGCCAAGGGCGCCGCGGTGCTCAAGCAGCTCGTGGCCTACGCGGGCCGGGAGGCGTTCTTCGAGGGCGCGCGGCGCTACTTCAAGCGGCACGCCTACGGCAACACCCGGCTGGAGGACCTGCTGGCGGTGCTGGAGGAAACCTCCGGCCGGGACATGCGGGCCTGGTCGCGCTCCTGGCTGGAGACCACCGGCGTCAACGCGCTGACCCCGTTGGTGACCTGCGACGCGGAGGGCCGGATCACCGAGCTGGCCGTCGAGCAGGACGGCGAGGTGCTCCGGCCGCACCGGGCGGCGGTGGGCCTGTACCGGCTCGACGGCGGCGAGCTGGTGCGGTACGCGCGGGCCGAGGCGGACGTCACCGGGGCGCGCACGGTGGTGGCCGGGCTGGCCGGCGAGCGGCGGCCCGACCTGGTGCTGGTCAACGACGACGACCTCACCTACTGCAAGATCCGCTTCGACGAGCGCTCGCTGGAGACCCTCCGCGGCCACCTGGGCGCGCTGAGCGACCCGCTGGCCCGCGCGCTGTGCTGGTCGGCGCTGTGGAACATGACCCGGGACGCGCTGATGCCGGCCCGCGACTTCGTCGCTGCTGCTGCGGCGTTCGCGGGCCGGCATCAGCGCGTCCCGGGTCATGTTCCACAGCG
>NZ_PVLV01000423.1 GCF_002982015.1 Streptomyces solincola | reverse complement strand
ACCGAGAAGAAGCCCCCGACCCCCGAACATGCCCCGGCGCCGGTCTTCTCGGTCGACGGCCTGTGGAAGGTTTTCGGCCCCAAGGCGGCCCGCATACCCGGCGACCCGGAGCTGGCCGCCCTGCCCGCCGGCGAGCTGCGCGAGCGCACCGACTGCACCGCGGCCGTGCGGGACGTCTCCTTCGACGTCCGCAAGGGCGAGGTCTTCGTCGTCATGGGCCTGTCCGGCTCCGGCAAGTCCACCCTGGTCCGCTGCCTGACCCGGCTGATCGAGCCGACCGCCGGGACCATCGCCATCGACGGCGAGGACGTCGGCGCGATGGACAAGGCGCGGCTGCGCGAACTGCGCCGCCACCGCGCCGCGATGGTCTTCCAGCACTTCGGCCTGCTGCCGCACCGCACCGTCCTCGACAACGTCGCCTACGGCCTGGAGATCCAGGGCATGGGCCGCGCCGAGCGCCGCGCCAAGGCCACCGAACTGGTCGCCAAGGTCGGCCTGGACGGCATGGAGCAGCGCAGGCCCGGCCAGCTCTCCGGCGGCCAGCAGCAGCGCGTCGGTCTCGCCCGCGCCCTCGCCGCCGACCCGCAGGTCCTCCTCTTCGACGAGCCGTTCAGCGCGCTGGACCCGCTGATCCGCCGCGACATGCAGGAGGAGGTGGCCCGCCTGCACCGCGAGGAGGGCCGCACCATGGTCTTCATCACCCACGACCTGAGCGAGGCGCTGCGGCTCGGCGACCGGATCGCGCTGATGCGCGACGGCCGGATCGTGCAGCTCGGCACCCCCGAGGAGATCGTCGGCTCGCCCGCCGACGACTACGTCCGCGACTTCGTGCGCGATGTGCCGCGCGAGCAGGTCATGACGGTACGCAGCGCCATGCGGCCCGCCCGCGACGGCGAGGCCGAGACCGGCCCGGCCCTCGCGCCCACCGCCACCGTCGCCGAGGCGATCGAGGCGGTCGCCCGCAGCGGCGGCCCGGCCCGCGTCACCGAGCAGGGCCGCTGCCTCGGCGTGGTCGACCACCACGGCCTGCTGGCCGTCGTCGCCGGGGTGCCCGCCACCGTCCCGCCCCAGGGGGACGGCCGGAAGGCGGCCGCGGCATGACCACCACCACCGCCCCGCTCGCCGCGGGGCCCGCCAGACCGACCGCCCGCCGCTGGTGGCCGCTGGCCGCCGCGGTGCTGCTCACCGCCGCCGGCCTGCTCACCGCCGCCGGACTCACGTGGCCGTCCGCCCTCTCCGTCGGCCTCTCCGCCCCGCTCGGCTCGACCAGCGACTGGATCATCGACAACCGCGACAGCCACCCGCTCTTCCTCTACTTCCTGGGCCACGTCAGCAACGCGGTGGTGCTCTCCGTCCGGGCCGTCTACCTGGTGCTGCTCGCCCTCGGCTGGGCCGGCGTGACGGTCGCCGCCGGCGTCATCGCCTGGCGCGCGGCCGGCCTGCGCGTCGGGCTCTGCACGCTCGCCGCGTTCGCCGTCTGCGGGCTGCTCGGCATGTGGGTGCCCACCATGCAGACCCTCGCCCTGATGGTGGTGGCCGTCGCCGCCTCCCTCGTGCTGGGCGCCCTGCTCGGTCTGGCCGCCGGCCTCTCCGACCGCACCTTCCGCGCCCTGCGCCCCGTCCTGGACACCATGCAGGTGCTCCCGGCGTTCGCCTACCTCCTCCCCGTCGTCCTCGTCTTCGGCATCGGCGTCCCCGCGGCGGTGCTGGCCACCGTCGTCTACGCCGCCCCGCCGATGGCCCGGCTCACCGCCCTCGGCCTGCGCGAAGCCGACCCCACCGTCCTCGAAGCCGTCGACTCGCTCGGCGCGACCGCCCGCCAGCGCCTGATCACCGCCCGGTTGCCGCTGGCCCGCCGCCAGTTGCTCCTCGGCGTCAACCAGACCGTCATGATGGCCCTCTCGATGGCCGTCATCGCCTCCGTCATCGGCGCGGGCGGCCTCGGCGACCGGGTCTACCAGGCCCTCGCCTCCGTCGACGTGGGCGCCGCGCTCGCCGCCGGCATCCCGATCGTCCTGCTCGCCGTCGTGCTGGACCGCACCGCGACCGCCGAACGCGGCCAGCGGGACGGCCGCACCTGGCCCGCCTGGCTGCTCGCTGCCGCGCTCACCGCCGCCGCGGCCCTCGGCGCGAGGCTCCTCGGAGCGGTGGGCTGGCCGTCCTCGTGGAACGTGGCCATCGCCGAACCGGTCAACACGGCCGTCGACTGGATGACCGACCACCTCTACACCGGCGTCCCCGTCATCGGCGGCACCGCCGACTGGGCCGCCGCCTTCACGAGCTGGGTGCTCGACCCCGTACGCTCCGGCCTCCAGGCCCTCCCGTGGTGGGGCCTGCTCCTCCTCGTCGGCGCGCTCGCCCTGCTCGTGGGCACCTGGCGCACCGCGCTCACCGCCGTCGCCGCGATGGCCGCCATCGGCGTCCTCGGCGTCTGGGACGCGTCCCTGGACACCCTCTCCCAGGTTCTGGCCGCCGTCGCCGTCACCCTCGTCCTCGGCTTCGGCGTCTCCGTCGCCGCCGCCCGCAGCGCCCGCGTCGAACGCTGGCTGCGGCCCGTCCTGGACGTCTTCCAGACCATGCCGCAGTTCGTCTACCTCATCCCGGTGGTCGCCCTGTTCGGCGTGGGCCGCGCCCCCGCGGTCGCCGCCGCCGTCGTCTACGCCCTCCCGGCCGTGGTCCGCATCACCACCCAGGGCCTGCGCGGCGTCGACCCGGTCGCCCTGGAGTCGTCCCGCTCCCTCGGCGCGACGAGCTGGCAGCAACTGCGCTCCGTGCAGATCCCGCTGGCCCGCCCCGCCCTGCTGCTGGCCGTCAACCAGGCGGTCGTCCTCGTCCTCGCCGTCGTCATCATCGGCGGCCTGGTCGGCGGCGGCGCACTGGGCTACGACGTCGTCTTCGGCCTCGCCCAGGGCGACCTGGCCACCGGACTGGTCGCCGGCGCGGCCATCGTCTGCCTCGGCCTGATGCTCGACCGCGTCACCCAGCCCACCTCCGCCGCTTCCGGAAAGGGGGCCTGACATGCGTGTCCGCTCGCGAGCCGTCGTCGCCGCCGCCCTGCTCACCCTGACCGTCTCCGGCTGCGGCGCCGCCGACATGACCGTCCAGTCCTCCCCGTTCGCCGCCGCCGAAAGCTCCCGGGCGGTGACCCTCTCCCAGCAGTCCTGGGTCGGCGCGCAGGCCAACACGGCCGTCGCCAAGTACCTCCTGGAGCACGAGCTGGGCTACCGCGTGGACACCGTCCAGGTCGACGAGGTCCCCGCCTGGGACGCCCTGAGCCAGGGGCGGGTGGACGCCATCATGGAGGACTGGGGCCACCCCGAGCAGGAGCAGCGCTACATCGAGGACAAGGGCCTGATCACCCGCGGCGGCGACGTGGGCGTCACCGGCCACATCGGCTGGTACGTCCCCACGTACTTCGCGAAGGAGCACCCCGACGTCACCGACTGGCGCAACCTGAACAAGTACGCCGCCCAGCTCCGTACCGCCGAGTCCGGCGGCAAGGGCCAGCTCCTGGACGGCTCCCCGTCCTACGTCACCAACGACAAGGCGCTGGTCGAGAACCTCAAGCTGGACTACACCGTCGTCTTCGCCGGCTCCGAGGCCGCCCAGATCACCCAGATCAAGCAGTTCGCCAAGGAGAAGAAGCCCTTCCTCAGCTACTGGTACAAGCCCCAGTGGCTGTTCGAGAAGGTGCCGATGACGGAGGTGAAGCTCCCGCCGTACAAGGAGGGCTGCGACGCCGATCCCGACAAGGTCGCCTGCGCCTACCCGCACACCCCTCTCCAGAAGTTCCTCAACACCGACTTCGCCGAGAACGGCGGGGACGCGGCGGCGCTCCTGAAGAACTTCCACTGGTCGGAGAAGGAGCAGAACGAGGTCTCCCTCATGATCGCCGACCAGAAGCTCTCCCCGGACGCGGCCGCCGAGAAGTGGGTCAAGGCCAACGAGTCGATCTGGCGCACGTGGCTGCCCGAGCGGTGACCCCCGGCCCCTGGCGGACGACGGCCCGCCTCCCGCGCCCACGCGCCGGGAGGCGGGCCGTCGGCCGAGCGCACGCCGAGGTGTCAGGCGGCGACCGGCGGCGAGGTGTAATCGACGGGGGCAGCGCACGTCTGCCTCCGCCGAGACGACCGAGGGAACGCCCCGTGAACCGACTTCTCGCCAAGCTGTGGCGGCTCGTCCGCGGCCCCCTGCAATGGCGGATCCTCTGGCTGGCGCACGCCACGTTCATGGTGGGCGTGACCGGGGTGGTCCGCAACGACGCGGGGCAGGTGCTGCTGCTGCGGCACCGGATGTGGACGCCCCGGGCGCCCTGGGGGCTGCCCACCGGATTCGCCCGCCGGGGCGAGGAGTTCGGGATGACCGTCGTCCGGGAGGTGAAGGAGGAGACCGGCCTGGACGTCGAGCCCGGCAGGCTGGTGCGCCTGAGGAGCGGATACCGGCTGCGGGTGGAGGTCGCCTACGAGGCCCGGCTCACCGGCGGCACGCTGCGGCTGGACCCCTTCGAGATCCTGGAGGCCCGCTGGTGCGACGCCGACGCCCTGCCGGAGGGCCTACAGGAGGCCCACCGGGCGCTGATCGCGGGGGAGGCGTCCCGCTGAGCCCCGGGCGGGTGGGTGGCGGGCAAGTGCCGGCCCCTGGCGGGGCGGTGTGGGTAGGCGACTACGCAGGGGGG
>NZ_PVLV01000422.1 GCF_002982015.1 Streptomyces solincola | reverse complement strand
GCTTCTGATGGTGCATCCCGAGGTCGAGCGGGTCGTCCCCGCCCCTCCGCCCGGTTCGCGCCCGGTCAGTGCTCGCGGGGCGCGGGGACGACCCGCTCGACCTCGGGATGCACCATCAGAAGCTGGCGCATCGCGGTCTCCGCGGCGGTGCCGTCACCGGCGGCGAGGGCGTCCACGATCCGCGCGTGGTGGGCGACGCAGGACTCGCTGGGGCGGTCGCAGCCGGTGGCCGGGGCGCCCGAGACCTGTAGGGCGGCGGAGACGATGCCGGACAGGTGGTCCAGCATGCGGTTGCCGGCGAGCTGGATCAGCAGGCCGTGGAACTCGGCGTCCGCGCGGGAGAAGGTGAGGGCGTCCGCCTGGGCGAGGGCGTGGCCCATGATCTCGACCATGTCGGAGAGGCGCTGCTGCACGTCCTCACGCCCGTGGCCGGCGGCCAGCCTGGCGGCCAGCGGCTCGATGGTCCACCGCAGCTCGCCCAGTTCGCGGCGCTGGTCGTCGCGCTGGGGACCGAAGGCGCGCCACTCGATGATGTCCGGGTCGAGCAGGTTCCAGTCGCTGACCGGGCGGACCCGGGTGCCGACATTGGGGCGCGCGCTGACGAGCCCCTTCGCCTCCAGTACGCGCAGCGATTCGCGCACCACGGTGCGGGACACCTCGAAACGCTGCCCGATCTCCTCGGGGACAAGCGGTCGGTCCGCACCGAGATCGCCGGAGACGATCATCTGACCGAGCTGCTGGACGAGTTGGCCGTGCAGGCCGCGGCCGCGGCTGCCGGCGGCGCGGCGCCCCACGCGTCCCAGCTCGCCGTCCACCCCCTCCCAGGCGGACGGTGCGACCCGGTCGGCAACAGGGCTGTCGGAGTAGGGGTATCGGTCCAGTCCGCCGGACGCCGTCAGGCTGTCCACGGGGCGGGCGGCGGTCATCATGGTGTGCGCAAGGGAGTTCACGCATCCTTTGTCGGCGTCGGTTCCACCGCCCTTGAGGTCTTTAGTGAAAAGCACACGAAAGGGTGATCGGCGCTCGTTCATCCATTGACGCCAGAGCGTAAGGTTTCAGGCGATCTCCCGGACTTTCCCGCTTCGTTGGAGAACAGGTCGGGGCACATCCGTTCGGCGTTCGATCACCAACGGGCCCCGCGCCGGCGTCCGGTGAGCAGATAGGCGCAGGTCAGGACGGCCAGGGACAGCACCATCGCGGCGCCCACCGGTTGAGCGGTCGTACGCGCCACCGCCAGCAGGGCGGTGTCGGTGTCGAACGGCCAGCGCGGCCAGAGCAGTTCCCGCAGCCGGCCCGGCAGGCCGCCGAGCGAGCGGACCGAGCGGCCGACGAACGCCCACTGCATGAGGGGGGCCACCACGACCGGTACGGCGAGGACGGCGGCGACGCCCGCCGCGGTGACCCGGAAGACGCCCGCCGCGAGCAGCCCGGCCCAGCCGCAGCCCACGCACAGCGCGGTCCACGTCGCCACGAGCACGGGCCAGTTGCCGGGCACGGTGACGGCCTCCGCGCCGTACACCAGCCTCAGCGCGCCGAAGTCGGCCAGGGCGGCGGCCGTCGCCGTGAGCACGGCCGCCCCCGCGGTGACGAGCAGCTTGGCGAGCAGCAGGCCGACCCGGCGCGGGACGATCCCGCGCCCGGTGCAGAGCGCGGGGTGGCGGTACTCGTCGCCGAAGGAGAGCGCGCCGAGGAGTCCGGCGGCCAACGCGGCGGGCGGCAGCGGCAGCACTTCCGGCCAGGCGGCGAGGGCGGTGGTGAGCGGCACGCCCTGGAACCGGGCCAGCAGTACCGCGCCGGCAACGGAGGCGATGAGTCCGACGGCGAGGGTCACCGCGGTGCTGGGCACCCCTGCCATCCGTCGCAACTCGTAGCGCACCGGCCGCATCGGCCCCCGCCGGGCCCTGCGCTGCGGAACCGGCGCCGCCGCCTTCCCCCCCGTATGCCCTCCTACGGCCGACCGCCCGACGGGCAGCGCCACGAGCGGTCGCGCCCCGTCTCCGGCTCTGGGCGCGGACACCGTCGCCGACGCCGCTGCTGATGCCGATGCCGTCACGGCGGGTAGCGGGACGTCGGCCCGGGTGGCGGTAGGCCCCTCGTCGGTCTTCTGCCCCTCCTCGCGCGGGCCGTTGGTCCCCTCCACACCCTCCCTGTCCGCGCCATACCCCTCAGCGCCCTCTCCCTCCGCGCCGTCCGCCTTCTCGCAGTCCCCCTCCTCGTGGGCAAGTCGGTGGAGCAGTACGCCGTGCCGGAACGCGGCCTCGCCGACGGACGCGCAGTCGGCGCCGTAGACCGACAGCCTGCCGCCGGGCTCGGCGACCACCTCCACGGACCGTTGGGCGGCCCGGGCCTCCCTCCTGACGATCACGGCCAGCCGGGCCGCGTGCGGAGTGCGCACCGAGACCCGGGGGCGGGGACGGGTGCGGGCGAAGGCGGCGGCGTCCTGGTCGGCCGTCAACCGCCCCCGCTCCAGGGTGACGACGTGATCGGCCTGCCGGGCCGCCTCCCGTGAATCGGCGGTGGTGTACAGCACGGTGCCGCCGTGGTCGGCGTGGGCCCGGAGAAGTCCGTGCAGCCAGTGGGCGTCGCGGGCCGCCAGTCCGGCGGACGGCTGGTCGAGCAGCAGGGTGTGGGGGTCGCCCAACAGGGCGGTGGCGACGCCGAGTCGGCGGTCCATGCCGAGCGAGAGGCTCCCCAGGCGCTGCCCCCGCAGCGCGGACAGCCCGACGATGTCCAGCATGTCGTCTGCCCGGGACGCCGGGACGCCCACCGCGGCGCAGAGCATCCTGAGCTGGCCGCGCACGGTACGGGCCGGGTGGCCGGGCACGTCGCCGAGGAGGACGCCGACCTCCCGTGCCGGATGGGCGACACGGTGCAGTTGCCGACCACGGAAGTAGGTGATCCCGCGCCCCGGTTCAAGGCCGAGCATCATGCGCAGGGCGGTGGTCCCGCCGCATCCGCGCGGGCCGAGGAGCACGGTGACCTCGCCGGGGCGGGCCTCGAAGGTCACGTCGTCCACCGCGAGCGGGAGGTCCCCGCGGCGGGTACTGGTCAGTCCGATGGCCTGGAGCATCGCGTCTCCCGCGGAGGTGGGAACCGCTCGGCGGCGGGCGCGCCGCGGCAGGGCGGGTCGGTACCGCGACAACATAACGCCCTATTCAGGACTCAAGGTGCAGTTCGGGCCGCTGCGGGCCAGGTGTGTCAGGCCTCGGGACGCAGCATGGGCGGGTTGAGGAGCGTGGCGCCACCGGCGCGGAACAACTGTGCGGGACGGCCGCCTTGCCGGGTCGTCGTCCCTCCGGACGGCACCAGGAAGCCGGGGGTGCCCGTGACCTTACGGTGGAAGTTCCGCGGGTCGAGGGCCACGCCCCACACAGCCTCGTACACCCGGCGCAGCTCGCCCACGGTGAACTCGGGCGGGCAGAACGCGGTGGCCAGCGAGGAGTACTCGATCTTCGACCGGGCGCGCTCCACGCCGTCGGCGAGGATGCGCCCGTGGTCGAAGGCGAGCGAGGCCGAGGACTCGTCCTCCCGGGCCACGGCGGCTTCCGCGTCGAGCAGTTCCCCCACCGGGGACCAGCGGGCGCTGTTGGCGTCGCCGCCCGGCCTGGGCGCCGGGAGGTCGGGCGCCAGGGCGAGGTGGGCGACGCTGACGACCCGCATCCGGGGGTCCCGGCCGGGGTCGCCGTAGGTGGCGAGCTGTTCGAGGTGCGCGCCGCCGCCGTTCTCGGGCGGAGGCGTGCCCGCGTCATGGGCGCACAGCCCGGTCTCTTCGGCCAGTTCGCGGCGCGCCGCCGCGCCGAGGTCCTCGTCCTCCCGCACGAAGCCGCCTGGGAGCGCCCAACGGCCCTGGTACGGCTGCTCCCCGCGTCGGACGATCAGCGCACACAGCGCGTGCCGGCGCACGGTGAGCACCACGAGGTCGACGGTGACGGCGAAGGGCGGGAATGCCGAGGGGTCGTAGGGCGACATGCCGCGCATCATAGTCGTCTTCCTGACGATAAACACGCCTTCCGGTTACCTCCATCCCACCCACCGGCGATCTCCGGCCACCGCTCACTCCGCCCCTCGGCCAGGCGGTTCCGGCGCTCCCTCCTCCGCTCCTGCGGCCCCTCGGCTCCGGCGGCTCCGGCGGCTCCGGCGGCTCCGGCGGCTCCGGCGGCTCCGGCGGCTCCGGCGGCTCCGGCGGCTGCACGCTTCCTCCCTCCTCCTATGGCTGCGGCGGCTCCGCAGCCCTCCTCAGCTGCCGGCCCTGGGCGACGACGGCTCGCCCCGCCCTTCCTCGGGCCGCGCCCAGCGGTATCACTCGGTACCGGTGGGGTCGGCCGGCCGGTTCTGACCGGCGCTCCGGCTCCTCACCCGGCCGCCCCCGGAGCCCGGACCGGTAGCCGTCCGGGTCGGTGCACCAAGCGGGGAGCGGACCGCGGGCCGCAGCCCGGCCATCCTCCGAGCCGCCGACCCGCCTGCCCCGGGGCGGCGCGGCCCGCGGTCGCGCGGCCGCCTCGGGGCTCCTGCTTCCGCCCCACCCGCGTCCGCTTTCGTGTCGTCCGCGCCCGCCTCCGTCCGGATGTCACGCTCCGTCCTGAGGCACCGGCGCAGCGACTCCGGGTCGAGCCCTTCGTTGCAGGCCTGGTGCAGGAGCCTGGCGAAGACGTACTCGGCGTCCACCTCCAGCGCCAGGCCGAGCGCGATCCGGGCGGCGGGCTCGTCGCCCGTGGACCAGGCGACCCAGCCGGCCAGGGTCAGCGGAGCTGCCGAGTGCTCGACGTAGGCACCCACGCACCGGCGGGCCAGCGCCCGCCAGAGCCGCAGCGCCGGTGCCGCGTCGGGCCCCTCCATCCACTCGGCCGCGCGGTCCCGGGTCAGCCGGTCCTGGAGCCCGAGGATGACCCGGGCCGCCTCGTCGTGGGTGAGGAGCCCGTCGTCACGGGCGTCGGCGGCGGCCCGGTCGCCTCCGGGCGGGCTCTGGTCGAGCCGCCGGATCAGGGCCCGGGCCAGCAGCAGGGTGTCCTCGCACACTCCGTCCCGGCCCTTCTCGCCCAGAATGGCCGGCACCAGGGCCACCCCGGCGTCGTCCAGCGCCCGCAACTGCGCGTCGGCGTTCCGGGTGCCGCGCTGCCAGGGCCGCAGCCGTGCCTCCATGTCCTTCAGCGAGCCGCGGACCTGGATGCCCGCGTAGGTCGCGGCGGCGGCCATCACCGACGTGCCCGGCGTCACCAGCGGGGTGCCGTCGGGCGGGCAGCACCGGCTGTCCGGGCAGCAGTACGACCAGAACCGGCCGGCGGAGATGCACAGCGCCTCGTACACGGGCACGTCGAGTGCCCCGCAGGCCGTGCGCAGCCGCTGGGCGAGGGGGCGCAGCCGCTCCATGACCCGCAGCGGGGACTCGCCCTCGGCCGGATCCTGGCAGAGGAACGCCACGATGCCGTCCGGCCGGGTGCCGCGCCGTTCACCGCCCTCCACCAGCGCCTCGGCCAGTTGGTCGGCGACGGCGGGCCACTCGCGCGCCGAACGCGGGATGCCGAGCCGCACCCGGCCGCCGAACCGGCCCCGGTCACCGTGCAGGGCGACCAGCACGATGGAGTCGGTCGGGTGGTACCCCAGCATGTACGGCAGGGCGTCGGCCAGTTCGGCCGGGCCGCGCAGGGTGATCTGCTGCTGGACGGGCTGCGGCCCGGAAGCGGGGCGGTCGTCGTCCGAGCCGGTCAGCGCACCGACCGGATGTGCCACGTCGACGGCCGCACCGGACGAGCCGGGGACGGCATCCGGAAAGCCGGGGGGCGCAGAGGCAGAGCCGGGGACGGCATCCGGAAAGCCAGGGGCCGCAGAGGCAGGGTCGGGGACGGCATCGAAAGAGCCGGCGGCCGCACAGGCAGAGCCCGGGATGGCACCG
>NZ_PVLV01000421.1 GCF_002982015.1 Streptomyces solincola | reverse complement strand
GGGCGGCGTCTGGGGTGGTGGGGGTGGGGTCGTTGGTCTGGGTGTGCCACCAGCGGGCGGTGTGGGTCTCGCCGAGGGAGAGGTGGTGCAGGTAGAGGCAGTAGGCGGCGGCGGGCTGGCCGGCGCCGGCGGCGTACTGCCACCAGAAGCGGGCGCCGTCGTCGGTGTCGGTCAGTTGCAGGACGCAGGCCAGGACCAGGGCGCTGCGGGGTTCGGGGACCTGTTCGGTGACGAAGTCGGCGACGGCGGTGGCGGGGGTGTGGGAGATGAGGGTCTCGCACAGGGTGCGCAGGTCCTCGGCCGCGGTGGTGTTGGCGCTCTGGTGCGGGGCGACCGGGCGGGTCCTGGAGCTGGTGCCGCTGGGGGGGACGACGTCGCCGGGCACGGCTCGGCTCGTGTCGATGCGGGCTCGGATGAGCAGGTCGGTGAGCGTGGTCATGGCGTGGGTCCTCCGTTGTGGGGCGGCAGCTCGATGGTGTCGGTGAGGAAGCGTCGGGCGTGGCGCTCGTCGGAGCGGACGGCGGCGAGGGGGACGCCGAGCAGGTCGGAGGCGCGTTCGGGGGTGAGGCCGCAGACGTGGCGCAGCACCATGACGTCGAGTTGGGCGTCGGGGAGTTTGCTCATCGCGGTGAACAGCTCCAGGGTTTCGGTGAGCTGGGCGATGCGCTCGTCGAGGTCGGTCGTGTCGTGCAGGGCGAGGGTGTCGAAGGCGGCTGGGACGAGGACGGGGCGTTGGTCTCGGTGGTCGGCCCGGGCCAGGACGGTGGCGCGCAGGATGCGCCAGGCGTAGCGGCGGTAGTCGGAGCTGGCGAGGGCTTCGTTGAAGGACAGCCACAGGATGGCGAAGGAGTCCTTGACCGCGCAGGCGGCGGCGTCGGCGGTCAGGAAGGCGCCGGCGAAGGCGAGGTAGCCGGCTTCGACGGTGTCGCACAGGGCGCCGTGCTCCAGGGGCTGGCCGGTGGCCAGGGCGGTTTTGCCTTCGGAGGATCTGTCGACCCATTCGCGGCTCTTGCCGGCGTCCAGGGCGGCCTGCCGCCACAGCCGGTACAGGGGCCAGCCGGGAAGTTCGAGTTGTCCGGCCAGGCGCTGCATGACCTCCCAGCGCGGGTAGTAGCCGACGCCGCGCAGCAGCTCCGAGAGCTTGGACTTGGCCAGAAGGACGGTGAAGCTCAGCTCGTGCAGGGTGCAGCCGCTGGAGAGGTAGCGCTCGCGGGTCGGCTCCAGCCACGCGCGGTGGGAGCTGGAGACGGTGGAGTCGATGGGGCCGAGTTTGCGGCCCGGTCGGCCCGGGGCCGGCTCGGAAGCCGGCCCCGGGAGGTTGATCGGCTTGGTCACGGGGTGCCGTCCCCCGCACCCGGTGCGCTCCCGTTCCCGGGCGCCGTAGCGCCGCGGGTGGGGGCGGCGGCCGGCGTGGGGCGCGGGCGGTGGCCGCGCAGAACCTGGTTCACGGTCAGGCCAAGGATCGGGGCCAGGGCAGCGATCAGGGCCACGTGCCCCATGGCCGCCATGGCCACGCTCCAGCCGAAGACCATCGCCGCCAGCAGCAGCGCCATCCATATCTTCCTGATGTCCATCAACACCTCTTCGTGTTCATGCCGCAGCCATCCGGACCACGCCAACGGAATCCCCCGGCAACGGGCGGGTGCCGAACCGCCGTTGAGGGGGCCATCAGCATGGACCGGCCATCAGCCGCAACGCCACGTGATCAAGGAATCACGGAACAATGAGGTGCGGGAAAGACAGGTCAGCGCACGGGCTTGACCGATGCGACGCACGTAGAAGCACGGATCCACGGCCCGGCGGGTGAAGTTCCCGGTTTTCCTTGCAATCCCCCACGCCAGGCACTCATATGGACTACGACACCTTCGTGTCGCCCTTCCATCCGGAAGAGGTCCGCCCCCGTGCCGAGAAGAACAGGGGGCGCGCCACCCCGTTGCCGCCCGGCCTGGGAAGTAGGCCGGGCGGCAACGGGGCACCCCATGCAGGGGAAGACGACCGTAGCGCAGAGCACCGACAACGCCCCCGCCCCAGCACAGCCACACCCGGCACCAAGCCGGACAGCGGGCGGCCGTCGGGCGTGCGAACCAGGAGTCTCCGAAGACCCAGCCGACGGGCGGGCTGCCCCGCAGGGGCAGCCACACCGTGCGGTGTGGCTGGGTGGAGCCTGCCTCTCCCCGGGTGCCGCCGGTTACAGGTGGGCGATGCGCGAATGCGGGGCTCGGTGCGCGCGCCGGTTCGGCATCCGGCCGCCGAGGAGGATCAGCCGGGCCGCGCGGTGGCGCTGCCCGGCGTAGGGCGCGAGCAGTTCCACCATCTGCTCGTCGGTGCCGTCGCGCCGGCCGGTCAGCGCGTACCCGACCTGGACCGGCAGGTGCAGGTCCCCCAGCGTCAGCGCGTCGGGAGCACCCAAGGTGCGCTGAAGCGTCTCAGCCGCCGTCCACGGGCCGACGCCGGGGATGAACTGGAGGCGGGCCATCGCAGCCGTCAGCGGCATGGCAGCGGCTTCCTCCAGCCGCGGTGCGCGTGTGCAGGCGTGGAGGATGGCGGTGGCGCGGGCGCGGTCGACGCCGGCGCGGTGCCACTCCCAGGACGGCACCCGCCGCCAGGTCGACGGCGACGGCGGGATCAGCATGCCGGCCGGGGCCGGCCCCGGCGGCTGTTCGCCGTGGAGGCGGAGGAGGCGGCGCCAGGCGTCGCGGGCGCTGCCGGTGGTCACCCGCTGCTCCAGCACCGTGGGGATGAGGGACTCCATCACGAGTCCGGTAGCCGCCAGGCGCAACCCGGCATGCTTGCGGTGCGCGACCGCCACCACGTAGTGGCGCGGCACGAACGCGGCGGGATCGTCGTGCGCGCCTAGCAGCGCCGGGAGTCGCTCCAGCACCCAGTCCGCTCCCGGCCCCCATGCCTCCCCGGTGATCCGGCGGCTGGCCGCCGGCCCGGTCTTGTCGATGATTTTGAGGGTGGCCGGGCCGGCCGGGGTGAGGGTGGTGCGCCACCAGGTGCCGTCGTCCTCCAGCCGGCAGGTGGGGTCTCCCGAGCCGCGGCGCAGCACCCGCAGGGTGCAGGCCAGGTCGTACGGCGCGGGCGGTGCCCACGTGCGGCTGGGCATGCCTTCAGCGTAGAACGGCGGCGGTCACAGCATGCCGAGTTCGGTCTTGGGACGGCAGTACGGGCACTCCTCGACCTCCATCAGCGCCCGGCGGGCCTCCTCCCGGGTCAGCGCAGTGGTGCGACCGGGCCGGCGGCAGTCGTCCAAGTGGACGCGGACCGGGGTGCGGGCCGTGTCCCGCATCCGCTCCAACCGGAAACCGCTGCCCGGTTCGGGGGCCGGGGGGCGGGGCACGGCGGCCTTCAGGGTGTGGTGGGCGGCGATGGCCTCCCGCACCCGGTCCAGGTAGAGCACCAGCCAGCGCTCGATGATCCGTAGCCGCTCCAGATCTGGGGGCAACTCCGGCAGCGCGGCCAAGACCTCGTCCTCCCTGCGGCGGGAGCCGTCGCGGGCGGGCGGCATCACCAGCCCTCCCCCGTATGGGCCGCCTGGGCGTGGGCGATCTCCTTCAGCTCCATCCGGGCCGCAGGCGTACCGGCCGGGCCGGCCCAGTAGGGGTGCGCGGCGATGCGGCCGGACAGCTCCAGCAGCTCCCGGCGGGCGGCGGTCGGGCTGGCCGCCGGCTCGGCGACGGCCAGGCGGCGGTAGGCGGCGTACCAGGCGGTTTGCGCGTGGAGGAGGTCGGGAGGGAAGTCGTGCACGTCCATACCC
>NZ_PVLV01000420.1 GCF_002982015.1 Streptomyces solincola | reverse complement strand
GGGTCGGCGGGGCTCGGGCTCGGGGGGTGGCGGGGCCTGCGTTCCAGGTTCCCGGCGTCCGGTTCCAGGTTCCCTGGGCCCGGATTGCCGGTCTGCGGGACCTTGGCTTCGGGTCTACGGTGTCCGGGGCTTCGGGCCTACGGTGTCCCGGGCTCCGGGTCTGCGGGGCCTGTGGCTCCCGGTCCGCGGGGCCACCGGCTCCGGGTCTGCGGGCCCCGGCCCCGGGCCCCGGGCTAGGCTTCCGCGGCTTCCGCGTAGACCTGGGACAGCTCCGGGGAGCCGCCCGCCGCCCACTCCAGACCGGCCGCGACCACGTCCAGCTCCCGGCCGGAGTCGAGCCGCACCACCGGGCGGCCGCCCGCGGTGAGCCGCCACGACGCGCCCGGCACCGTGCGCACGACCACCGTGCCGAGGTACAGCCCCGCGTCGTTGCCGAACCAGGGCAGCTCCTCCGGGTCATCGCGCCAGCGCGGCGGGAGCTGGTCGATGGCCGCGAGCGAGTCCGGGGTGTCGTCCAGTTCCACCCCGTACCCCTGGACCCGGGCGCGCAGCAGCTCGCACTCGGCGAGCATGGAGGCCAGCGCGGCCGGGTCGGGCGGACCGCCCGGGGCGACCCGCTCACCGTGTCTTCTGCGCCAGGCTTCCAGGAAGGGGATCTCCATGCCCCTCAGACTCGCACGTCGCACCCGCTCCGGTCGATCACCGGCAGTGGCCATCCGGCCGCCGGACCTCAGACGTCGAGGTCGACCACGACCGGGGCGTGGTCGGAGGCGCCTTTGCCCTTGCGCTCCTCGCGGTCCACATAGCCGTCCTTGACGGCGTCGGCGAACGGCTTGTTGCCGTACACCAGGTCGATGCGCATGCCGCGGTTCTTCGGGAAGGCGAGCTGGCGGTAGTCCCAGTATGTGAAGGGGTGGTCGTACTTCAGCGGGCGCGGCACCACGTCGGTCAGCCCGGTGTCGCGCAGCGCGGCGAGCGCGGCCCGCTCCGGCTCGGTGACGTGGGTGGCGCCCTCGAAGACCGCCGGGTCGAACACGTCGTCGTCGGTGGGCGCGATGTTGTAGTCGCCGAGCACGGCGAAGGGGCGCGGGCCCGACGCGTCCTCGGCCACCGCGGCGCGCAGCGCCTCCAGCCAGCGCAGCTTGTACGCGTAGTGCTCGTGCGCGACCTCGCGGCCGTTGGGCACGTACACCGACCAGACCCGGACGGGCCCGCAGGTCGCCGAGATGGCCCGCGGTTCGGCCACGCCCTCGTACTCCGGGCCGCCGGGCAGCCCGTGCACCACGTCGGCCAGGCCGGCGCGGGAGACCAGCGCCACGCCGTTCCACCGGCCGGTGGCGTGCACCGAGGACTCGTACCCCACCTCGCGCAGCGCGTCGGTGGGGAACTGCTCGGCCGTGCACTTGGTCTCCTGGACGCACAGCACGTCCGTGCCGCTGCTCTCCAGCCAGGCCAGCAGACGGGGCAGACGGGCGGTGATCGAGTTGACGTTCCAGGTCGCGATGCGCATGGGCCCCAGCGTAACGGCGGCCACTGACAGCACCCCGCGGACGGCGAGCGGCGGACCGCCGGGGGCCGCTCAGAGGTCCCGGGCGGCGCCCGGCTCCAGCGGCTCGTGGTCCGCGCCGGTGAGCCGGCCGACGTGGCCGCCGTACACCGGGCGGGCCAGGCCCGTCAGCAGCGCGTCGTGCACGTCGATCGTCCGGACCGGCTTGACCTCGCGGACGTAGTCGATCACCTCGGACACCTTGCTCCACGGCGCCATGATCGGCAGCAGCAGCGTCTCGACCGGCCGGCCGGGCACGGTCAGGGCGTCGCCCGGGTGGAAGACCGCCCCGTCCACCAGGAAGCCGACGTTGGTGATCCTCGGGATGTCGGGGTGGATGACCGCGTGCAGCTCGCCGTGCACCTCCACGTCGAACCCGGCGGCGGTGAAGGCGTCGCCGTGGCCCACCGTGTGCACCCGGCCCGAGAAGGCCGCCGAGAGCGCGTCGGCGACGCTGCGCAGGGTCCAGACCTCGGCGGCCGGGTTCGCCTCCAGCGCGGCGCGCAGCCGCCCCTCCTCGAAGTGGTCGGGGTGCTCATGGGTGACCAGCACCGCGTCCGCGCCCAGCGCCGCGTCGCTCTCGCTGAACGCGCCGGGGTCGACGACCAGGGTCCGGCCGTCCTTCTCCAGCCGGACACAGGCGTGCGACTTCTTCGTGAGCCTCATACCGCCGTCCCTTCCTCGGATTCGGCCTCTCCTGCAAGCCCTCCCGGAGCCTCCTCGCGGCGTCAGGCGCCGAGCGCGCCGCCCGCCGCCGGGCCGGCCTCCTCGCGGATCACCCGTCCGGCGACGCGGAACGCCGCATTGGCGGCGGGTACCCCGCAGTAGACGGCGCAGTGGATGAGGACCTCGCGGATCTCGGCGGGCGTCATCCCGCCCCGGAGCGCGGCCCGGGTGTGGAAGGCCAGCTCCTCCAGATGCCCGCCGGCCACCAGCGCGGTGAGCGTGACGGCGCTGCGGGTCCGGCGGTCCAGGTCGCCCCGGGTCCACACCTCGCCCCAGGCGTACCGGGTGATCAGCTCCTGGAAGTCCGCGGAGAAGTCGTCGGCGGCGTCGGTGGCCGCGTCCACGTGCGCGTCGCCGAGCACCTCGCGCCGCACCCGCATCCCGGCGTCGTACGGATCAGGCCGCCCGACCGCCGCCGACGACTTCTCCGCGGACTTCCAGGAGCTGATCACCC
>NZ_PVLV01000041.1 GCF_002982015.1 Streptomyces solincola | reverse complement strand
CGTGGGCTCGGAGATGTGTATAAGAGACAGGGCAGGTGCCGCCGGGGCGGCGGGGGGCGGTTCCGCCCCGGAGACGGAGAGGGCGTCCAGGAGCGCGCCGGCGGTCGTGTACTGGTCGCCGCGGCGGGGCAGCAGCCGCAGCAGTCGGTCCAGGTCGGCGAGGACGGCGCCGGCGTCCGGCAGCAGGTACGGGTCGTGGGCGACGGTCAGCACCAGACCGCCCGCGTCGTCGTGGTGCGCGCTCAGCGCGAGCGGGAAGGCGGTGTCGGCGTCGTACGCGACCGGCTCCGGCACCCGGATGCCCTGCGCGGCCAGGTCGGCGGCGGGTACGGCGGGCGGCTGCGGGCCGCCGCCGAAGACGAGCAGGGTGCCGGGGACGCGCCGGCCGCCCCGGCCCGCCGGGGCCCGGCGGGCCGGCTCGGTCCAGTGGGCGACCTGGCCCGCCGAGACCCACTCGTACGCCGCCATGTCCAGAGCGCGGTCGCGCAGTTGGGCCAGCAGGCGGGGCACCGGGGTGCGCGGGTCGACGACGACGGACATCGGCAGGGGGTTGCGCAGCGCGCCGGGCAGGCGTTCCACGCCGTCCAGCGGGACGCCGCGGCCGGACACCGAGACGCAGAACGCGACGGGCGCGGCGGTGGCGGCCCCGGCGCGGCCGGCCCGGTGCAGCAGCAGCGCCCAGGCGGCCTGGAGCGCGCCGAAGTCGGTGGCGCCCCAGCGGGCCGCCCAGGTGGTCAGCCCGGCTGCGTCCTCGGGGGACAGCCGGTGACGCAGGCGGACGGTCGCCGGGCGCGGGTCGCCGCCCTCCGGCCCCCCGGCGGCATCCTCCACCGGCCCGGCGCCCTGAACCGGCCCGGGAAGGCCGCGGCCAGGGTCTGCCGCGCCCTGAACCGGCCCGGGAAGGACGCGCCCAGGGTCTGCGAGGCCCTGGGCCGGTCCGGGAAGGTCCTGCCCGGCGAGGCCCCACCCGAGGGGGTCCTCCACCGGCTCGGCGGGGTCCTTCGCCGGCCCGCGGAGGTTCCGCGTGCCGGTGGCGGGGAGGTCGGCGGCGTCGGGGAGGAGATCGGCGGCCGGGGACCAGAAGTCGCGGGCGGGACCGAGGTCCCGGGCGGCCAGCCAGTCGACGTAGTCGCCCATGTCGGGGCGCCGTTCGCCGCCGGGCAGCCTGCCCCCGGCGAGGTAGGCGCGGAAGAACTCGCGCAGCAGCAGCCGGGCGCTGAGGTCGTCCAGCAGGGCGTGGTGGTAGGTGAGCAGCATCCGGTGCGGCGGCCCGTCGCCGGCGCCGGTCGGGCTCTCGGCGACGGTGACCCGGAACGGCCCGGGGCGGCGCGGGTCCAGTGCGCGCGCCCGGTCGGCGGCGAGCAGGGCGGCCCGGTCGCCGGACCCGGCCGGCGCGCGGAGCAGTTCGGGGACGACCCACTGGTGCACCAGCACCGCGGGCTCGTCGGCGTCGTCGAACGCGGCCCGCAGCACGCTCTCCCGGTCGGCCACCGACTGCCAGGCGTCGGCGAACCGTTCCAGGTCCAGCGGCCCGTGCCACTCCCAGCCGAGCCGGGCCACGCCGATGCCCGCGCCGGGCCGGGCGTCGGCGTCGGCGAGCAGCTCGCGCTGGAGCGGGCTGGCCCGCAGCACGCTCATCACTGGGCCGTGCGGGGCGCCGGCGGCGGATCGGGCGGCGGCCAGGCCGTACGGGGGACCGGCGGGCGGCAGCGGGACGGGCTCGTCGCCGAGCGGGCGCACACCGTCGGCCAGCGACTCGAACACCGAGGCGGAGCCGACCGGGCGGGCGGTCAGCAGGTCGGCGAGCAGGCCGACCGGGAAGTCCGCGGGCGCGCCGGCGGCGGCGGGCGCGTCGAGGGTGAGCGTGTGGTGCGCGGGGCCGTGCCGCCGCAGCCGGAACCGCCAGGCCGGCCCGTGCGGGTCGGCGTCCAGCACCTGGTGCACGGCGGCCTTGACGCGGCCGATGTCCACGGTGCCGCGGAGCTCCAGCGCGGGCGGGGCGCCCGTACCGGCGCGGCCCGGGTCGACGTACACCGTCAGCGGCTCGCGCCGGGGCAGGGACGGGGATCGGTCGGTGGTCATCCGTGACTCCTCCTCCCCTGTTCGGCGCCCCGAGTATGCGCGGCGCGGCCCATACGGGCCTGACACGGCGCTGACACGGCGCTGGGCCGGACGTACAGGCCCGCTCGGGCCCGCCGGAGCCCGCCGCTACGACCGGGCCGCGCGGGACGGACCCGCCCGGACCGGCCCCGGACCCGGCTCCGGAGCCGGTCCGACGCGGGGGCGGGCGGGTATGCGCGAGCGGTACGGCGCGGGGGTGGCCGGCGAGACCCGTACGAGGGGAGCGGCCGGCACGAGGAAGGCAGCGGGTGGTACGGCGCGGGGGCGGCCCAGCGGTGCCATGGCGTCCTCCTCGTCCGGTGTCCCACGGTGTCCGTGACACGACGGTAGACGCCGTACGCGGACGGGGGCGGTGTCCTCGAGCCGTCATGGACCGGGCGTGGACCGGGCGTGGACCGGGCGTGGACCGGGCTTCGATCGGGCGGGGGGCGTCCGACGGGTCGGGTCAGGCGGGCGGGCATCCGGCGTCGAGGACCTCGGCGACGGCGGCCATGAAGCCCGCGTCGAGCATGGTGCTGACCCGGGTGTCGCGGGCCGGGTCCAGGCCGCTGTCGTGGCAGGCCACGCTGATCAGGTAGCGGCCGAGCACCCGGTGGGTGGCGAAGGCCCACTCGCCGCGGGCCGCCCGGCTTCCGTCGGGCGCCAGCAGCTCCGGGCCGTCGACGTCGAAGCCGAACTCGGTGAAGCCCATGCGCAGGCCCTGGCCGAGCGCCTTGGTGTACGCCTCCTTCAGCGTCCACAGCCGCAGCATCGCCGCGCCCCGCTCCTCGGCGGGCAGCGCGGCCAGTTCGGCGCGCTCGGCGGGGGTGCACATATGGCCCTGTAGCAGGTCGAACGACATGTGCCGGTCGGCCGGTTCGGCGTCGACGCCGATCCGCCCGTGCAGGCTGACGCCGACGGCGATCACGTCGTCGGTGTGGCTCAGGCTGATGTCGATCTGGCCGAAGCCGCGCAGATAAGGCCGGCCGCCGATCTTGTACGAGAGGTCCAGCTCGGCCGGATCGGCGTCCAGCGCCGCCGCGGCCGTGTACTTGACGGCGAGGCGGGAGGCGACGAACCGGTAGCGGGCGGCCGGGTCGACGGTGCCGCGGTAGCGCTGCCAGTCCCGGCCGAGCATCGGCCGCAGCGCCGGATCGGTGAGCGCGACCGGCAGCCACTCGCCCCAGGTGGTGTGCACGACGGCGTTGCCCTGCCGGGCCAGGCCCTCCCGCACCGGCTGCCAGGGCCCGGCCGGCCCGACGTGGAACGGTGGCGCGATCCGCTCGGCTCCCCGCTGCTGTCCGCCGGTCGGCGCGGTGTAGGTCACGGTCCGTCCTTCCGCAGAGTGCCGGGGGAGAGGAGAGGGAGGGGTCAGGGGCGGTCAGGAGGGAGG
>NZ_PVLV01000419.1 GCF_002982015.1 Streptomyces solincola | reverse complement strand
CCCCGCCTCCCCCTCGCACTCCGGCAGTCCTGGCGGCACCCCCCCCGACGCCAGGACTGCCGGTTCTCTTCCGCCGGGTCAGCCGGGCCCAGGCATCCCCGGACCCCCGTCGCCGGAATAGCGCTCCCGGCGGGCCTTGTTCTGCCTCCCATGACTTCCCTCCGCCCGCTGGGCTCGTCCGACCTCAACGTCTTCCCGCTCGCCCTCGGCGGCAACGTCTTCGGCTGGACCGCCGACCAGGCGCAGTCGTTCGCCGTACTCGACGCCTACACGGCCGCCGGCGGCAACTTCGTCGACACCGCCGACACCTACTCGTCCTGGGTCCCCGGCAACCAGGGCGGCGAGTCGGAGACCGTCATCGGCGACTGGCTGGCTTCCCGCGGCAACCGCGCGGACGTGGTGATCGCCACCAAGGCCGGCGCCCACCCCGACTTCAAGGGGCTCGCGCCCGCCACTCTCAAGGGCGCGCTCGACCAGTCGCTGCGCCGGCTGCGCACCGACCACGTCGACCTCTTCTACACCCACTACGACGACCCCTCCGTGCCCGTGGAGGAGTTCGTGCCCGTGCTGGACCAGTTCGTCAAGGACGGGAAGGTACGCGCGGTCGCCGCGTCCAACATCACCCCCGAGCGGCTCCAGGAGGCTCTGGACTTCGCCGCCCGCGAGGGACTGACCGCCTACAGCGCCCTCCAGCCGCACTACAACCTGGTCTCCCGGGACACCTACGAGGGTGAACTGCGGGCCACCGCCGAGCGCGCCGGTCTCGCCGCCGTGCCGTACTACGCGCTGGCCTCCGGCTTCCTCACCGGCAAGTACCGGCCCGGCGCCAAGACCGACAGCGCCCGCGCGGAAGGCGCCGGCAAGCATCTGGAGACCGAGCGCGGGCGCCGGGTGCTCGCCGCGCTCGACCAGGTCGCCGAGGCGCACGGCGCCGAACCGGCGACGGTCGCCCTGGCCTGGCTGGCCGCCCAGCCGACCGTGGCCGCGCCGATCGCCTCGGCCCGGACCGTGGAGCAGCTCCCCGCCCTGCTGGCGCTCGGCGAGCTCACGCTGACCGACGCCGACCTGGCGGCCCTGAACGCAGCCTCCGCGTAGGCGGACCGGCCGTCAGTACGGGCCCTCAGTACCGGTAGGGGTTGTAGCTCCCGCCGTAGTTGAGGTGCGGCGGGGGCGTCCACACCCGGCCGGTGACCTGGGCCGCGTAGGTCAGGGCCGGTCCGGCCACCTCCCGGCGCTGCCACAGGTGGTGCAGCAGCTCCTGCTCCCGGGCGGTGAAGTCCGGCCCGGCGTGCCCCCGGCGGGCCCGGTGGCGCAGGAAGGCCAGCGAGGTGGCGAACGCCTCGTACTCGCCGACCGCCCGGGCCGCCGCCGGGCCGAAGGAGCGGGCCGCGTACCCCCGGGCCAGCTCGCGGGCGCGCATCGAGGAAAGTGCCCGGGGCTCGGCCGGCGAGAGCCAGCCGGCCGCCGCGTACGCCGGCAGCTCGCCGGATATGGTCCGCAGCTCGCGCTGGCGCGACCAGATCGCCAGCCAGGTCAGCAGCCCGAACACCGGCACCATGATCACTCCATACACGGCGAAGAACCCCCAGGGGCCGATCGACGCAGAGCCGTTCCACAGGGCGTGCAGCCCCATCGCGAGCACCAGCCCGGCCGCCGGCAGCAGGATCCGGCGCACCGTGTGCCGGCGGGCGGCCGCGGCCGCGATGCCGAAACCTATGCCGGTGAGCACGGTGAACAGCGGGTGGGCGAACGGCGACATCACGATCCGCCCGAAGAACGTCGCCGCGGTGACCGACCCGATCCCGGCCGAGCCGATCTCCTGATCCTCGCCGAAGGCCCGGCCCAGGTAGAGGATGTTCTCGGTGAAGGCGAAACCCGTCGCCGCGAACCCGGCGACCACCACACCGTCCACGATGCCGGTGAAGTCCCGCCGCCGGAGCGCGAAGACCAGCGCGATCGCCACGGCCTTGGCGCTCTCCTCCACCACGGGGGCCACCACGGTCGCGCCCAGGGTGTTCGCCGACGCGGGGTCGGCCGTGGCGGTGGCTATCCAGGCGGTGGTCAGGGTGTTGGCGGTGATCGCGACCAGGGTGGCGGCACACGCGCCCCAGGCGAACGCGAAGAGCAGGTTCTTGAACGGCGCCGGCTCCACCCGGTCCAGCCAGCGGAACGCGGCCAGCAGCAGCGGCACCGGCAGCAGGGCGAGGCCCATTCCGACCAGAAAGCCCTGGGTGCCGGTCTGCTCGCGCACCAGCGCGAAGATCACCAGCCCGCACAGGGCGAGGACCAGGGCCAGCGCCCCCGCCCGCACCAGCTTGCTCCGCCACAGGGCGCGGCGCGGCTTGTAGCGCCAGCGGGCGCGCTCCGGCACGGCGTCGAACGACGGCTGCGGTTCGTACGCCGGGACGGGCGGCTGCGGCGGGGTGGGGTGCGCGGACGAGTGGGACACGTGATCGACCCTAACGACCGCCACGGACACGCTGCGACGAGTGAGCTACCGGCAGAACCGGACCCCTCGGGTCCTGTTCCGTGCCCACCGGGCCCTGGGCCGCTGCCCCGGCCGGCTCAGACCCGGCGGAAGAGCAGGTCGTGCACCAGGTGGCCCTTGTCCAGGCCCTGGCCCTCGAACCGGGTGAGCGGCCGGAACGCCGGGCGGGGCGCGAAGCCGCCGTCGGCGCTGGTGTTGGCGAAGTCGGGGTGCGCGCCGAGCACCTCCAGCATCTGCTCGGCGTACGGCTCCCAGTCCGTGGCACAGTGCAGCAGCGCACCGGGCCGCAGCCGGCTGGCGGCCAGCGTCAGGAACTCCGGCTGGATCAGCCGCCGCTTGTGGTGCCGCTTCTTCGGCCAGGGGTCCGGGAAGTAGACGCGCACGCCGGCCAGGGCGTCCGGCGCGAGCATCTCGCGGAGCAGGATGATGGCGTCGCCGTTGGCCACCCGTACGTTAGTCAGGCCCGCGCGGTCGGCGAGGCCGAGCAGGTTCCCCTGGCCGGGGGTGTGCACGTCCACCGCGAGGATGCCGGTGGACGGGTCGTCGGCGGCCATCCGGGCCGTCGCCTCACCCATGCCGAAGCCGATCTCCAGGACGACCGGCAGTCCGTCGAACATCGCGCCCAGGTCGAGCCGCCGCTGCCCGTCGACGTCCAGCCCCCAGGTGCCCCACAGCCGCTCCAGGGCATCCGCCTGACCTGCGGTGACGCGGCTGCGACGAGGCTGGAAGCTGCGGATGCGCCGCTCGAAGTGGGACCCGGCGGGGTCGGGCGCGGGACCCTGCGGGAAGCGGGGCTCCCCCTTGGGGCGGCGGTGCACGGCGATATCACGGGGCTCAGACACAATGCCCCGATTCTACGGGCCGCCCGGCGTGCGGGCGGCGGCCGGCTCCGCGCCCCCGGGCAGCGGACCGGCCGGCTCGCGGCCCAGGTGCCGCAGGGCCCGGCGGGCCACCTCGCGCCCGATCGGCAGGGACGCCGTCGCCGCGGGGGAGGGGGCGTTCAGCACATGGACCGTGCGTGGGGCCTCCCGGAGCAGGAAGTCGTCGGCGAGCGTGCCGTCCCGCAGCACCGCCTGAGCCCGCACCCCCGCCGGCGAGGGACGTAGATCCGCCTCGGTCACCTCGGGCAGCAGCCGCTGCACCGCCTCGGTGAACGCCCGTCTGGACAGCGAGCGGCGCAGCTCCCCCGCCCCGTACCGCCAGTGGCGGCGGGCTATCCGCCAGGAGCCCGGCCAGGCCAGGGTGGCGGCCAGCTCACCGGGGCGCACCACCGACCAGTCGTACCCCTCCCGGCCGAGCGCCGGCACCGCGTTCGGACCGACGTGCACACCGCCGTCGATGCCGCGGGTGAGGTGCACCCCGAGGAACGGGAACGCCGGGTCGGGCACCGGATAGACCAGTCCGCGCACCAGCTCGGGCCGCGCCAGCTCGTGGTACTCGCCCCGGAACGGCACGATCCGCATGCCCGGGTCGTCCCCCGCCAGCCTGGCCACCCGGTCGCAGTGCAGCCCCGCGCAGTTGACCAGCACCCGGGCGCGGACCACGTCCCCGGCGGTGGTGCGCACCGCGACGCCCCAGGGGCGCCGGTCCACCGAGGCGACCTCCGCCCCGTACCGCACCTCGGCGCCGCAGCCTGCGGCCGAGTCGGCGAGCTGGGCGGCCACCGCGGCGTAGTCGCACACCCCGGTCGTGCCCACGTGGATGCCGGCCAGGCCGCGCACCCGCGGCTCGTACTCGGCGATCTGGGCCGGTCCCAGCTCGCGCACCGGGATGCCGTTCTCCCGGCCGCGCTGGACCAGGGCGTGCAGCCGGGGCAGCTCGTCGCGCCGGGTGGCGACGATCAGCTTGCCCGTGACGGCGTGCGGGAGCCCGTACTCCGCGCAGAACTTCACCATCTCCGCGGCGCCCCGCACCGCGTACCGGGCCTTGAGCGAGCCGGGGCGGTAGTAGATGCCGCTGTGGATCACCCCGCTGTTGCGCCCGGTCTGGTGCCGGGCCGGCCCGGGCTCCTTCTCCAGGACCACCACGCCCGTCCCCGGCGCGGCCCGTGTCAGGGCGTACGCCGTCGACAGCCCGACGATCCCGCCACCGATCACGAGCACGTCGCAGTCGAAGCCCTGGCTGCCGTACGCGGACACCTGTGCCACCTCCCACCCCGATAGTGCACTGGCCCACTGACAACCGCGCTAAACGTCCTACCCCGCCGACGCCGGAGGGGACCGTCTGCCCCGTCCGCCCGCTCGGCTTCCGCCCGCCCCGCGCGTGACCAGCGTCACGCGGCACTCGGCGCGCTCACCTCACCGGCGCCGGCCTCACGCCGTGCGCGCCGGCACCACGCCGTGGTCGTCGGCCCCAGGCCGTGATCGCCGGCCTCACGCCGTGATCGCCGGCCTCACGCCGTGGTCATCAGCAGCGGCCGGGCCCGTTCGCGCAGCTCGGCGACGCGCGGCTCGTCCCCGTACGGCTCCAGGCGGTGCAGCAGATCGCGTACGTACTCGGTGGTCCGCGCCGAGGAGATCCGGTTGGCCACCTCCACCGCCCGCACGCCCGCCGCGCAGGCCGCGTCGAGGTTCCCCGACTCCAGCTCGGCGACCGCGCTCACCACCAGCCGCAGTCCGTGCGAGCGTACGAACTCCTCGGTGGGGCGGGACAGCGCCTGCTCGGTGAAGCGCCGCACCTGGCGCGGCAGGCGCAGGTCGCGGTAGCACTCCGCGGCGTCCGCCGCGAACCGGTCGTAGGAATAGAACCCCAGCCAGGACGGGTCCGGGTCGCCCTCCCGGGAACGCTCCAGCCAGCCCTCCGCCGCCCGCAGCGACCCGCCGGCCGCGGCCGAGTCGCCGGCCTTGGCATGCGCCCGGGCCTCCACCAGCCGGAAGAACGACAGGGTGCGGGCGGTGGCCAGCCCCCGGTTGCGCTCCAGCGCCGCCTGGGCCAGGTCCACGCCCTCGTCGGCGAAGCCGCGGTAGGTGGCCTGAAGCGACATCGACGCCAGCACGTACCCGCCCAGCGGCACGTCCGCGGCGGCCCGGGCCAGCCGCAGGGCCTGGATGTAGTACCGCTGGGCGGCCTCCTGCTGACCGGTGTCGAAGGCCATCCAGCCGGCCAGCCGGGTCAGCTCCGCGGTCGCGCCGAACAGCGCGCGGCCGACCTCGTCGGAGTACGAGCCGAGCAGCAGTGGGGCCGCGTCCACCCGCAGGCACTCCGGCACCATCGAGGAACGCCAGTCGCCGCCGCCGTACTTGGAGTCCCACCGCCGGGCGTCCTCGGCGGCCTCGCGCAGCTTGGCCACGTCACTGTGGCCCACCCGCACCGACCCGCCCTCGTCGACGACCCCGCCCTCCTCGGCGGCCCCGGGCTCCTCGCCCCCGTGGGCGGTCGCCGCGCCGCCGTCGTCCGCCGCCGGCCGCCGCTCCACCGAGGCGTCCGCCGGGGTTATCAGCCAGCGTGAGACGGGGGTGGCGTACGCGCTGACCGCGAACGACCCGGCCAGCGACTGCCAGATGCCGCCCCCGGCGCCCGCCCGCCGGCCGGCCAGGTCCAGCCGGTACAGGTCGGTCGCCGACTTCACCGCCTCGCCCACGTCCCGGGGGAAGGCGAGGCCCACCTCCGGCGCCGGGTCGGCGTCCGCCAGTCCGATCTCGTGCAGCGGAACCGGGCGGCCCAGCTTCTGCCCGATCGCGGCCGCGATCAGATGCGGCGCGGCGCCCTGCGGCACCATGCCCTTCGACACCCACCGGGCCACCGACGTCTTGTCGTACCGCAGCGTCAGGCCACGCTGCGCGCCCAGGTCGTTGACCCGCCGGGCGAGACCGGCGTTGCTGATTCCCGCGAGGGCGAGAACCGTGCCGAGCTTCTCGTTCGGCCCGCGTTGCTCCCTGGACATGCGACGCCACCCCTCGAGCACAGACGGCCGCAGCGACGCCAGGCATAGGCGCGCGGCATTCGTAAACCCAGCGTAGTTCGCCGCATGCCTACCGTTAAGGGGCGGTGTGCCGTATGGCGAGATTGTGGCCCGTCCGGTCAAATCGGCCCTTCCCCCGCCAACCGCCCCCTTCCTC
>NZ_PVLV01000418.1 GCF_002982015.1 Streptomyces solincola | reverse complement strand
GAGCGGCTCCAGCAGGCCGCCGCCGCGGCGGCCCCGCAGGACCGCTCCGAGGCGGCCGCCGCGCTCCCCGAGGACTACTTCGACGACCAGCAGGACGTGGACGCCGACCTGGACGCCATGGACGCCGACCTGGAGAAGGCGCTGGAGGGGGTCGAGGAGGCGGTGGACGCGGTCGTCGACTCCGTCGCCGAGGGCGAGACCACCGCGTCCGCGCAGGACATCCAGAAGGCGGTGCAGGCCGTCGTCGACGCCGTCCGCGGGGACGCCGCCGCTCCCTCGACCGGCATGAACACCCTGCCGGCCAACGACGCCGCCGCCGACTGGTCCTGAACCGGACCCCGACCCGACCGGGCCGGAAAGTCCGAGAATACGACCGGCCGGCATCGTTCGGGTGCAGTCACCGGAATTGTGCCGCCATGGAGTTTCTCCCGCGCGGAGCACTCGTTACAGAAAGCGGACGCAGCACCGCGGGAAGTCCAACTTCCCCTATGCACGCGCCTGTTGTAGCGAGACATCCCGTCCAGGAAGGACCCCCTCCCCCATGAAGCCCACGAAGGTCGCAGCGGTCGTCGCCGGTTCCCTGATGGCCATGGGCGCGGCCGCCCCCGCGTTCGCCGCCGAGAGCCTGACCCCCTCCAGCCTCAACGGAGCCGTCGACACCCTCGGCAAGCGCGGTCTGACCGAGGCGGTCCCCGCCGACGGGGTGACCAAGGTCGCCGACGGCAAGCTGGTCGGCAAGGTGCAGGACACTGCGGGCAACCTGCCGGCGCAGGACGCCGCCCCGCTGCTGGGCGGTCTGCCGCTCGGCAAGTGACACCGGCCGCAGCGCGGCGGAAGGGCCGGCCGGGGACGACGCGTCGTCCCCGGCCGGCCCTTCCGCACGCCCGCCCCCCATACCGTCCGTTGCTGCATTCGGGCGAATAGCGAAGCGCACACCGGGCCGGGCTCGTTCTCGGGACTGGACGGCACGGAACTCACCGGCACCCACCCGACACACCTCCGACCGGGAAGGCATACGCAGCGATGAACTCGAAGACTCAAGGAGGCATGGCGCTCGTCGTCACCTGCCTGGCGTCCGCGGCGATGGCCTCGCCGGCGCTCGCCGCCTCCGCCCCCGTCGCCCCGGTGGACATCCCGCTGCACGGGCTCGGGACCGTGCTGCCCGAGACCCCGGTGCTCCGCACCGGCGTGCCGATCCCGGTGCCGGGCGCCCCGTCGGGCTTCACCCGGCGCGCCGAGGGCGGACTGCCGCCGCTGCTGGTGCCCCAGCTCCCGCTGACCACCGGCACCCCGGAGACGACGATCAGCGCGGAACTGCCGGACGTGGAGGGCGACCGGCCCACCGGCCGCGCCCTGCTCGCCGCCCCGGCGTCCGACGTGCACGCCCTCACGCCCGGCGCCGTCGCCGGGCTGCCCCTCACCCTGCCGGGCGCCGAGACGCTCGGGCTGCCGGGCCTGGCGCTGCCGTCCGCCGGGGTGCTCCCGCCCGCCCTCACCGGCACCGTCGAGTCCAGCATGGGCCTGGACTCCCCCGCCGCCGGCCGCTGAGTCCGCGGCGGCCGGCGTGCGGCCGAACGGGCGAACCGCGCCCCGACGGGCGTCACCGGGCCCCCTCGGCCGTTACCCGCAGTGAGCGGTGCCGTTGACAGGGGGTGACGACCGGCCGCGGTCACGCGGCCTCGTCCCCGTACGGCCCGCACTTCCCGTGCCCGTCCTCGTACCGGCACGCGCGGCGGTCCCTTACGGACCCGTCACCACGTTCCCTCCCGTACGTACAAGGAGATTCTGATGTCTCGCATCGCGAAGGCCGCCGTCGTCCTCGCCGGCACCAGCGCCATGGCCCTCGGCGGAGCCGGCCTGGCCGTCGCCGACGCCGACGCCGAGGCGGCCGCCGCCAACTCGCCCGGCGTGCTGAGCGGCAACGTCCTCCAGGTCCCGGTGCACGTCCCGGTCAACCTGTGCGGCAACACCATCGACGTCATCGGCATCCTGAACCCCGCCTTCGGCAACCAGTGCGCCAACATCAGCGGGAAGAAGGACCACGACAAGAACGACGACTCGAAGAACCACGGCCACGACAGCGGCTACGGCGGCTGATCCTCCCCGCCCGTCGCCCGCGTCCGCGGTGCGAAGCCCCCGGCCGGTCACGTCGACTCGTGACCGCCGGGGGCTTCGGCGTACGGCGACCGTTCGCACTCAGCCCTCGTACCGGTACAGGTGCCGGACGTCGGCCACGTCCTGCGGGGTGACGTCGAACGGCGGCATCGGCTCGTGCCGCGCCACCACCCGCCGGTACTGGGCGGAGGAGGGCGGCGGCGGGGCGGCCGGCAGGTAGCGGGCCCCCGGGTGGCGGGCCTGCCAGCGGGTCCACAGCAGGTCCACGAAGGCGTGGTGCAGCCAGAACACCGGGTCGTTGACCGACGCGCCGCCCACCATCAGCCCGCCCACCCAGCGGTGCACCCGGTTGTGGCAGGCCCAGCGGGCGGTGCCGGTCGCCCCGGGCCGCCAGCCCTCCAGCTTGTTGCGGAAGCCGCCGCCGCTGGTGGAGTCCCACGGCGCGGTGTCGTACACCCCGTCCGCCATCGCCCGGTCCACGTCGGCCCGGGTCGGCAGCGCGATCGGATCGGCCGGATGCCCCAGACTGCGGGTCAGGAACGGGTCGTCGGTCACGCCGACCGTGATGGTCCAGTTCCCGCTCCCGTACGCGAAGGGCCCGGTGGTCACCCGGCGGTCGCCGCGGCGGCCGTCCCCGCCCAGGAAGTCCTCGCCCCAGAGGGACGCGGCCGGGGTGCGGTCACGGGTCCAGTCCCAGTACGGCACGGTCACCGCCGGGTCCACCGCGCGCAGCTCGCGCTCGAACTCCAGCAGGTACTGCCGGTGCCAGGGCAGGAAGGACGGCCCCATGTGCGCGACCCGCAGCCCCCGGTCGCCGTCGGCCGTGTAGTGCTCCACATGGGTGCGCACGAAGTCGTCGTAACGCCCGGCTCGCTTGACCGCCAGCACCGCCGCGACGAACCTGCGCCGCTCGGCCGCCGTCAGGCTCCGCTGGTCCTTACGCACGTACGCCGCCACCGGCGCCTCCCGTCCGGCCGTCGCCCCTCTGATGCCCGCCGGCCCGGCCGCCCCCGTGGACGGCGGCCCGCGCGCTCAACCGGGCCGCGCCCAGCTCGTCCACCGCCGCCCGCGCGGCCGCCAGCGGCGTCGGATACGAGGCGTAGTGGTCCAGCGGGGACAGGAAGCCCCCGTCGGCGCACCGCATGAGGTGCAGCGGCCGCCCGTCGACGTACACCCCCGGCGCCCCGCCGCCCGCGTCCCCGCCCTGGATGCGGTGCCCCCGGTACATCTCGTCGAAGCCGCTACGGGGGCCGGTGCCGCGCCCGGTGCTCTCCCGGCCGGCCGTTCCGTCGGCGTGGCGGACCAGCGGGGCGAGCGCGCCGCCGGTGAACGCGGCGACCGCCAGGGTGAACAGCGTCCGCAGGGCGGCCCGCCGCCCCGGTCCCCGTACACGGATCATCGCGCGCCTCGCTTCCGGAACATCGCCCCGCCACCGCCACCGGCGGCACCACCGGTCTCCGCCAGATCGCCCCTGGGCTGCCCCTGGGCTGCCCCTGGGCTGCCCCTGGGCTGCCCCTGGGTCAACGACCCGTCCGCGGAAGCGTTGCGGCGGGGCACGCGTACGGCCGTTACCCGGGCAGGTGAATCCGGGCCCGGCGGCGTGGGCCGAACGGGTGAATCTCGGACCGGACGCCGGTCCGTCCGGGGCTACGCTCGCTCGCCATGACCTCTACGACCGCCGTATCCCCCGGGCGGCAGGCCTCCCCGCTGGGCACGCTCGCCGTCATCCCCTGGGCCAGTGACCCGGACGCCGACCCCGGACAGGAGCCCCAGGTTCCGTTTCTGATGGTGTACTCGCTGGGCGACGGGCGGGACGGCCCGGAGGCCGGCGCCGAGGCGCTGCGGGCCGAGCTGGAGAAGACCGGCCTGTCGGTCGGCGACAAGGTCGCCGACCTGGCGCGTGAGACCCGGATCCCGGTCACCCTGCTGGTGGAGGCCGAACAGGCCGCGCTGACCCTGCCCTTCATGCGGGTGCAGTGCCCCGTGCCGCCGCAGTGGGAGCGCGCCGCGCACCAGACCGGCAAGGTCTACCTGGTGTGCTCGCTGCGGCCGTGGCCGGAGGCGGTGCAGGGGCAGCCGGTGGACGAGGAGCGGCTGCGGGCGTTCATCGGGGACGAGTCGCTGGTGGAGCAGAGCGCGCACGCCATGGTCCCGGTCCGCCGGGTCCGCACCTGACCCTCCGACGAGGGGACCGAGAACCGGGGCGCCGGCGGCGGGTGGTCGCGAAGGCCCGCCGCCGACGCCCCTTTCCCTCTCTCGCAACCGCCCTCCAACTCCTCCTTTCTGTTGAACAATTGCCGTCAAACCCCGCCGAATCGGCGTCGCGTGTAACGTCCCCGGCATGACGATGACGCGCGTGCAGAACCAGGTGGCACCGGGCCGGGCGCCCGCCGAGGGCCGGGTGTCGCACACCCTCGGCGCGGGGCGGGCGTTCGCCTGGATGCTGGTGGTGACCGGGGCGGCGGGGCTGCTCGCGGCCTGGGTGATCACCCTCGACAAGTTCAAGCTCCTGGAAGACCCGGGCTTCACCCCCGGGTGCAGCCTGAACCCGGTGGTCTCCTGCGGCAGCGTGATGAAGAGCGCGCAGGCCGAGGTGTTCGGCTTCCCCAACCCGATGCTGGGCCTGGCGGCGTACGCCGTCGTCGCCGCCATCGGCTTCGCGCTCCTCTCCCGGGCGGCCTTCCGCCGCTGGTTCTGGCTCGGCCTCAACGCCGGCGCCCTCTTCGGCGTCGGCTTCTGCACCTGGCTCACCTACCAGTCCCTCTACGAGATCAACGCCCTGTGCCTGTGGTGCTGCCTGGCCTGGGTCGCCACCATCGTGATGTTCTGGTACGTCACCTCGCACAACGTCCGCCACGGCCTGCTCCCCGCACCCGCCCCCGTCCGGTCCTTCCTGGACGAGTTCACCTGGGTGCTGCCCGTCCTCCACCTCGGGGTGATCGGCATGTTGATCCTCACCCGCTGGTGGGACTTCTGGGCGAGCTGAGCCGGGCCAGTGGACGAGGGCCATTCCGTCGGCGCCGCCCGGCGGCCGGTGGCGGCCCGCAGGATCACGGCGAGGCCGCCGACGCGGACTACCTGATCCGGCTGGTCGGCGCCGGCCCGGGCGTGGCGCTGCCCCCTCCCACCTACGTCGCGGAGCTGACCGGTGTCGCCGTCATCGAGGTCACCGACGCCCCCGCCCGCGCCGAGTACGTGATCTGCGCCGACCGAAGCACTCGCACCCCCGCAGCCACCGCCTTCCTGGAACTTCTGGTCATCGACGAGGAGTGATCGGGACGCCCGGCGTCGGCGGGCGCAGGCCGCCCGCTCTGCATGGATCTCCCCACCGCCTGCACACATCTGTGCGACCGCGGAGACCTACGCGTAGAACAATGGGCGCACACCGACGGGAGGGGATCGCGCACCATGGCGTGGGACGAGTGGGAACAGCTCAAGTCGGCTGCCTCGGAGCGGCAGTCGACCGGGATGCAGTTGAACCGCCTTCCGGACGAGCCTGGCGACGGCAAGTCGTCGACCACCAACCCCCAGGGCGACCTGCAGGTCTCCAACGACCAGCTGTCCAAGATCGGTGACCAGGCGTACGAGCTGTACAACCGCCTGTGGCGGGAGGGCCGGGTCGCCGAGCGGACCACCGACTCGGCCGGCGCCGACCTCTCGGGCCAGGGCTTCGACCTGGGCGGCGCGCTGACCCACGTGTCCCTGAAGTGGGCGTCCTCGCTGGCGGACCTGATGGACGCCTGCACGCACATCTCCAACCACATGGACTACACCAAGAACGCGCACGCGGGCGACGAGGTGTTCATCGAGCGGCGGGTCTCCGGCATCGCCACGCTCGACGCCGGCTTCGACGAGCGGGCGGGCGAGCCCGGCAAGCGGAACGCGGACGCCTACGGCAGCGGCAGGGACGAGAAGAAGGGCGGTGAGTGATGGACTTCGACACCCTGCTGCACGCGAAGTTCGGCACGCTCGACAGCGCCCTGACCGACTGGGACACCCTGGTCACCAACCTGGAGAAGCTGGAGCGGGCCGCCAACGACGGGCTGAAGGCCACCGCCGCCAAGGCCGACTGGCGGGGGGTGAACTCGCAAGTCGGGCGGAACTTCGTGGCCAAGACCGTGGGCGAGTTCGCCGACGCGCACACCCAGGCGACCTCCGTACGCCACATCATCCGCGACACCGCCGGCGAGTTGAAGAAGTACCAGGGGGATCTTCAGGACGCCCTCTCGCGTGCGAAGGGGCAACACATCTCCGTCACCGCCTCCGGCACCGGGTTCACCGTCAAGGCCGCCGACGGCGAGGCCGGAAAGGACGTCCGACAGAGCGAGGTCGACGGCCTTCGGGACGAGATCGAAGGCATCCTGAAGGGCGCCGCCGAGAGCGACGGCACCGCGGCGAAGATCCTGCGTGCCCTGGCCGACCAGGCCGAGAAGGGCTTCGGCGACGGCTCGTACAAGGACCGCGACCAGGCTGCCGACGCGATGAAGAAGGCCGAGGAACTGGCCGCGCTGGCGAAGAAGGACCCGGGCAAGCTGACCGGGGCGGAATTCGACACCCTCCTCGCCGGCCTCTCGACGTACAACAGGGACGGCCTCTTCGCGTCCACGTTCGCCCAGCAGCTCGGCGCTCAGGGCACCCTGGACTTCTGGGCGAAGCTGAACGACCCGAACAGCCGGGACTTCGCCGCCGACGGCAAACGCTTCGACCAGCACGACGACCTGCAGAAGAACCTCAGCCTCACCCTTGCCAACGCCACCCAGAGCCACAGCCCCGAGATGTCGCGCTGGAAGACGGACATGCTCCTCGCCGTCGACAGACCGGTCGGCGGGGCCGGCGGGCTCTCCGGCTACGTGGTGATGAGCAACCTCATGCGCTGGGGCGACTACGACGACGACTTCCTGACCGGTTACGGCAGCGGGATGATGGCCAAGGAACGGGAGGGCGTCCGCCACGGCAGCCGTCCCGAGCAGATCTGGGGCTACCACGGCGGCGGCCTGTGGCCGCACCTGAACAGCACCGGCACGGACGCCGGATTCGACCCGATGACCGGCTACATGAAGGCGCTCTCCAACAGTCCGGACGCGGCGACCGACTTCTTCACCGGACCGTTCATCGACAAGGACACCGACGGCAACCCCTACGAGCGGGACACCGACGGCGACGGCAACAAGGGCAAGATCGACCTGACCAACTTCCAGTACCTCTTCGAGGATCGGGAGTGGATGCAGGACCAGGACTCCGAGGGCGAGGACAGCATCTCGGGCCGCAACTACCTCGCCGGGGCCCTTGAGGCGGCGACCACCGGGCACCCGGCCGGCGAGCTGCCGACACCGGAGACGTACAGGCACTCGGAGGAGCAGGCGAAGCTGTACGCGGACGTCGTCAAGTCCGTTTCCGAGGTGCCGTCCCGGCTGACGGACCACTCCTACATGTCCGACAGTCTCGGGCAGATGTCGGCGGAGTACATGCCGGACATCCACCGGGCACTGTCCGCCGGCGACTACAAGCAGGATCTGCTGTACCCGGTCGAGGGGTCGGTCGCCAAGCCGAGCGAGCAGGATCTCACCCGCTTCATGTACACGCTCGGCCAGAACCCGGAGGGCTACGCCGCCCTCACCGTGGGTCAGCACGCTTACACGGCGTCGATGATGGAGCACCACTTCGCCCATCCCGAAGCCTTCGTGGCCGACCCGCGGTACAGCGCCACCGAGAACCTGGAGCTGGCCATCACCGACGTCGCTCAGAACGCCGGCGAGATCCAGGGGACTCTGGCGACCGGTCGGGCGTACGCCGCCGAACTGGACGCCGGCAACAAGGACGCCGAGTTCAACGACGCCATCACCACGGCCGGGGAGTGGGGCGAGAGCCTGGTGGGCCTCGGTGTCGGCGCCGCCACGGCCACGGCCACCGGGCCCGGGGCAATGGTCGCCGGCGGCGTCGCGGAGACGGTGGCCGGTCAGGTCATCGGAAGCCTCACCGAGGGCATGATGAAGGACAGCTCGGGCGAGGTCATCTACCGCAACGGCCAGGAGATCAACGGCACCCGCGACTCCACGTTCACGCTCGTGGAGGAGGCCGCCCGCAAGGCCGGCGAGAAGGCCGGCGCGCCCTCACCGCACATCGTGGCCGAGGTCGCCAAGGCGGCCGAGGCGGGCTTCACCCACGCCTCGACCAACACCGACGGATATCTGAACGGGGTGGGCAAGCCCTCGGAGCTGGAGAAGGACGAGTGAGGCAGCCATGACGCCGACCAAGAAGCACACCACCATCGCCGTCGCCGTGGTCGCGGTGCTCCTCGCCGCTTGGAGCGGTATCGGCTACACCACCGGACTGCCCCCCTTCGAGAAGGAGCGGGGCACGATCAAGGCCAACGAGGTCTGCCGGTCGCTGGGCTCATCGGACGACGTCGTGGACGCCCTGAACCGCGTGCTGCCCGACTCCTCCTCGTACAGCTTCGCACCGGAGCGGATCACCCCCCGAGGTACAGGGAGGACCGACAACGACTTCGACGCGCACTGCTTCGTCAACGGCGACGACGGCCGGCTGATGACCGTACGCACGGAGATGTTCAATGGTGCACCGCTGGAGAGCGCCTGGCAGAAGCAACTGCTGGAGAACCAGATGCAGCGCGACCCGAAGCTGTTCACCGCCGGCCAGCGCGCCTTCACCACTTCCAAGATGGCCGCCGTCTACTCCGCCTGCCTCGACCTCGGCAACTACGGCCTGAGCACCTACGTCAGGCTCGAACAGCCCGTCCCGGCCGACCGCCTCGGCGATCTGCGCCGCCTGGCCACCCTCGCCGCCCGCCAGGCACACGAAAGCGCCGACTGCACCGAGCCGGCCGACGCTCCGGCAGGCTGAGGAGGCCCGGTCAGCGCGGCCGCCCAGCGGTACGTGCAAGAGCCTTCCCAGCATTCCCGGGACGCCGTGCGGCGCATCGGGGACAGTTCTTCCCTCCCCCGGCCCGTCCCGCCTCCGGAAGAGCCCGACCCGTCCCCCAAGAGACCAGCTTCGAGACCACGGCCGGTCGACCGGGGCGGTCCCGGCGGCGATGCCGCATCCACTGATGGAAGAAGCCCAGGTCAGATACGTCTGACCTGGGCTTCAGGGTGAGCCGCCTTCGGGATTCGAACCCGAGACCTACGCATTACGAGTGCGTTGCTCTGGCCAACTGAGCTAAGGCGGCATGCCGTGTCGACCGGGAGGGGTCACAGCGGCCTGGCCAAGTTTACACACGTCCGGAGGGTGGTCCGTACGCCCTCCGGACGGGCGGGAGGGAAGGGCGGCGGCGGGTCAGGTGCAGCGCTTGCC
>NZ_PVLV01000417.1 GCF_002982015.1 Streptomyces solincola | reverse complement strand
GGCCCCGCCGCCGAGGTGCACGGCCGTCAGCGGGCGACCGGCCGGCGCGGCCAGGTCCACCACATGACCCAGCCGACGCTGGTACGGGAAGCTCAGCCGGCCCGGGTCGTCCAGGTCCACGTGCGACTGCGGCGCCCCGTCCACCAGCAGCGTCCAGGCGCGCGGCCGGTCGGGGTCGGGCCGCAGCTCCGCCACGCCCCCGCCCACGGTCTCCCGCACCGCCTCCGCCTCGGCCGCCCGCCGTCTGCTCCTCGCCATCAGGCCATTATCGGACGGCGGGCTCGCGGCCCGTCCCGGCCAGGAGGGCGCGGTACCAGTCGAGGGCGGCGTCCAGGGTGTCGCCGAGCGGGACGGGCCGGGCGGCGAAGGCGTCCTGGAAGGCGCCGGAGTCCATCACCTGCGCCTCGGTGTGCTGGTAGAACAGCTCGGCGTAGGCGTCCATGAAGACCTGGTCGAACGGGCCGAAGGGGCGCGGCTCGGGCATCACGGTGACCTTCAGCGGCCGGCCGACCCGCTCCTCGATCATCGTGAACACCTCCCGGGTGGTGCGGGCCGGCGCGGTCGGCAGGTGCCAGACCCGGCCGTCGCCCTCCGGCCGCTCCCCCAGGGTGGCCAGCCCGGCGGCGACCGCGCGGATGTCGGTGTAGCTGTGCGGCAGGTCGACGTCGCCGAGGCCGACCACCTCGCCGCCGGTCAGCGCGCCGGGGAAGACCGCGCCGCCGAGGGTGGAGTTGAGCACCCCGGGCCCGGCGAAGTCGGCCGAGCGGCCCAGCACCACCCGGGCCCGGCCCTCCTGGTGCGCGGCGAGGTAGCGCGCGTCCAGGGCGGCCCGCATCCGGCCCTTGGCGCCGGTCGCCCGCCAGGGCGTGTCCTCGGTCATCACCTCGCCCCCGGTCGGGCCGTACGGGTAGAGGGTGTCCAGCACCACCAGCCGGGCGCCCTCTGCCTCGACCGCGCCCAGGACGGCGTCCTGGATGCCGGGCATCGCCTCGACCTGGAGGTGGTAGGCGACGTTGACGCAGTGGTAGACGACGGCGGCCCCCGCCATCGCCGCCCGCGCGCCCTCGACGGCGCCCACGTCGCCCTCCCGCCAGGTGACGCCCTGCGGCACCCCGCCGGCCGGCCGGGAGCGGGAGACCAGGCGGACCGTGTGACCGCGCCGGGCCAGCTCCCCGGCGAGGGCCGAACCGGCCGGTCCGGCGCCGAGGACGACGTGCGACTGGCGTGCGCTGGTGTTCCGGCCCGTGCTGTCCATGACCGTGCTCCCTTGGTCGCGTTGCCACATGACTTTCGTTAGAGATTGTAACTCTCACTAGAGTCTCACACAAGAGCGTGCCGCCTCGGCCGCACACCCGACGCACCCCTCCCGCCCGTCGCGGTCGACGGGCGGGAGGGGTGCGCGGGTACGGCGGTACGGGGCCGGCTAGCGCCGGTCGTCCGCGGCCTCGATCAGCCGCGCGGCCTCGCCGAGCGCGGCGCGCAGCATCACCGGATCCGTCACCGGGCCCGCGTCCTCCGGCGGCAGCAGCCAGCCGGAGTCCGGCAGCACCTCGGGGGCGACCGGGCCGGGGATGCGCAGCCCGCGCCCCGAGGTGTCGGTGCACGCGCTGCCGGGCACGTCCCACCGGGCCGCGGTGCCCGGCGGCACCAGGAAGCCGAGGGTGGCGCAGTCGCCGTCGTGCAGCACCGGGCCGACCGCCGGGGCGCCGCCGCGGCGCAGGATGTCCACCGCCTCCAGGCCCTGCCGGACCGGGACGGTGACCAGGTCGCAGGGGATCTCCTCGGCGACCTCCACCGGGCCCGCGCCCACCGCGCGCAGGCCGCCGGCGTACGGGCCCGTGCCGTGCGGGGCCGTGCCGTACGGGGCCGTGCCGTACGGGGCCGCGCCGTACGGGTCCGTGCCGTACGGGCCTGCGGGGTGCGGATCTGCCTGCGTGCCGATCTCCGACAAGGAAATCCCCTCCAGCTTCGAGCCCCGTGGATGGACACGGTGCGCCTCTCCACATGGTTCAACGCCACTCCGCGTCAACAGCTACGGCACCGGGCCGCCGCAAAGGATGGCAGAACATGGCGGATCGTGGATGAGATATCCCGTTTGTCACCAAACTGCGGGTGCGGACCCCGTCACAGACGGTACGTTCGGCGCGGCCGGCCGGAACGCCCGCCCGCACCCGCGGGGACGTCCCGGCAGAACGCAGGAGAGGGCTCGACCATGGCGTCCTCAGCAGCAGTCCCCGTCCCCAACCTCGCCTTCCGCGCCCTGCGCGGGGCGCGGTCCCCCGGCGAGTTCGCCGCCGCGGTGCGCCGCGCCGGCCGGGAGATCGGCGAGCACGTCGCGTGCGACGCCCGGTACGTGGGCCGGGTGGAGTCGGGCGAGATCCGCTGCCCCAACTACGCCTACGAACGGGTCTTCCTGCACCTGTTCCCCGGTCTGACCCTGCGGGACCTGGGCTTCACCGCGCGGGAGGACGTCCGCGGCCGGGCCGCCCGGCAGGCGGCCGCGGACGCCTGCCGGACGGCCCGGCCGGAGCCCTCGCACACCGTCCGGAACGATGAGGAGAGCGACGTGCTGCGTCGCGCATTCATGGGTGGCACCGCCGCGGTCGCCGCCTCGCTCGGTCTCGGCGCGCCCGCGCCCGGCCTCGCCGCCACCATCCCCGCGCCCCGCGCCGGCGGCAGGTTCGGCGAGACCGAGGTGAGAGCCGTCGAGGACGCGGTGCGCCGCATCCGGCTGCTGGACGACCGGCACGGCGCCGACCGGCTGTACCGGGAGGCCGCCGAACCGCTGCGCACCGCGTACGCCCTGCTGGACTCGGGCGGCGCGCTGCGCCAGTCCACCACCGACCGGATGCACGCGGGCGCGGGCGAGCTGGCGCTGTCGGTGGGCTGGCTGGCCCACGACTCGGGCCGCCCGGAGGACGCCCGCTCGCACTACGCGGAGGCGCTGGCCACCGCCCGGGTCGCCGCGGACGCCGCGCTGGAGGCGCACGCCTTCTCCAACACCTCCTTCCTGGCCCGGGACGCCGGCCGGCACCGGGAGGCGGTGCGCGCCGCGCAGGCCGGGCAGCAGGCGGCCCGGCTGCTGGCGTCGAGCCGGCTGCGGGCCCTGCTGGCGCTGCGGGAGGCCGGCGGCTGGGCCGGGCTCGGCGACCGGGCGGCCTGCGAGCAGGCCCTCGGCCGGGCGCACACCCTGTTCGGGCGGGGCCCGGCCGACGACGACCCGGAGTGGATGTCGTTCTTCGGCGAACCGGAGCTGGAGTACCTGGAGGCCCAGTGCTGGTCGGCGCTGGGCGACTGGCCCCGGGCCGTACGGCACTCCCGGCGCGCCACCGTGCTACAGAGCCCGCGCTTCACCCGCAACCTGGCGCTCTACCGGGCCAAGCTCGCGGTGGACCTGGCCTGCGGCGGCGCGCCGGACGAGGCGGCGACGGCCGCCGAGCACGCCATGGACCTGCTGGCCGAGGTGCACTCCAGCCGGATCGACGCCCTGCTGGACCACACCGCCCGCCTGGTCGCCGCCGACGCCCCGGCCGCCCCCGCCGTACGCTCCTTCCTGGAACGCCGGGCGATGCTCCAGGTCTGAGCCGTGCCCTGGCGGGGCGCGGCTCAGGCCTCCAGGTGCCCGGTGTCGTTCCAGCGCTCGACGGCCGGGTCGCCGTAGGCCCAGCCGAGGCCGGAGAGGCTGGTGGGGTCCAGTCGGATGCGGGCGGCGAAGGACACCGGCTCGCCCAGCCAGCGGGCCGCGATGGAGCGCAGGATGTGGCCGTGCGCGAAGACCAGGGTGTCCCGGTCGGCCGAACGGGCCCAGGCCACCACCTCGTCGGCCCGGTCGGACAACTGCGCCAGGGTCTCGCCCCCGGGCACCCCGTCGCGCCAGATGAACCAGTCCGGGTCGCCCGCCTTGATCTCGGGCGGGGTCTTGCCCTCGTACGCCCCGTAGTCCCACTCCATCAGCGCGTCCCACGTCTCGGCCCGGCCGCCGAAGCCGGCCAGCTCGCAGGTCTCGGCGGCGCGGGACAGCGGGCTGGTGCGGATCTCGTAGCCCTCCAGGCCGTTCCAGGGGGCGCGGTGCAGCCGCTCGCCGAGCAGCTTGGCGCCCCGGCGGCCCTCCTCCAGCAGCGGGATGTCCGTCCTGCCGGTGTGCCTGCCGGACAGCGACCACTCGGTCTGACCGTGCCGGGCGAGCAGGATGCGCGGTGCCATGGGGGTCTCCTGTGGTTCGCCGTACTGCCTCCGGAGCGCGGGGCGGCCCGGAGGGATCGTCGTTTCCATCATCACGCACCGTCGCGGGCCCCGGCGCGCCGGGGGCGAGGGCTGTTGTCAGTGGGGGATGCGAGACTTCCGAGGGTGAGCGATTTCCTGGGCGGCGGTCCCCTGCGGGAGCCGCCGCGGACGGTGCCGACACCGCACGCCGCGCCCCCGGAGCGGCCGGGCGGCGGGGGCGATGGGGCCGTGCCCGGCCCGCGCCGGGCCCTGCGGCAGAAGCTGGCCGAGCTGCGCGGCCCGGCCGTGCCGCATCCGCTGGACGCGCGGGCGCTCGCGGCGCTCGCGGCCAATCCGGGCTGCCGCAGACGGGCGCTGCTGGACGGCGCCGGGGTCGACAAGGGCGCGCTGGCGAGCGCGCTCGGCTCCCCCGCCGCGTACGGGCAGTCGCAGTTCGCGTTCGCCCGGGGGCATGCCTTCGAGGCGCGGGTGAAGGCCGACGGCGGCCTGGAGCTGATGCGGCTGCTCGGCGTCGGCGAGGGCGGGACGGCCGGCGAGGTGCGGGTGCCGGAGCTGGCGGCCGCCGGGCCCGAGGGACGGGTGGCGCGCACCGCGTTGGCGCTGCGGGAGGCCACCGCCGCCGGGGCGTGGACGCTGCTGGACCATCCGCTGCTGGCGCTGGAGGTGGCCGGTTCGCCCGCCTATCTGGAGCCCGACGCCGTGGTGGTCGACCCCGACGGGCGCTGGACGGTGGTGGAGATCAAGTCCTTCCCGGTGCTGGACGGCGCGGCCGACCCGGCGAAGGTCGGCGCGGCCGCCCGGCAGGCCGCGGTGTACGTGCTGGCGCTGGAGCGGGTGGCGGCGCTGACCGAGGGGGCCGAGGTGGGCCGCTCGGTGCTGCTGGTGTGCCCGCGGGACTTCACCAACCAGCCGGCCGGCTCGGTGGTGGACGTGCGCAAGCAGGTGTCGGTGACCCGCCGGCAGCTCGACCGGCTGACCCGGATCGAGGACATCGCGGCCGCCCTGCCGGACGGGGTGAGCTTCGACGTCGAGGGCCGCTCGGCGCGGGAGCTGACCGCGGCGGTGGAGGCGGTGCCGCACGCCTACGCACCGGAGTGCCTGGCCGCCTGCGAGCTGGCGTTCCACTGCCGGGCCCGGGCGCGGGCGGCCGGGGCGGTGGAGGCGCTGGGCCGCTCGGTCCGCGGCGAGCTGGGCGGACTGGCCACGGTCGACGCGGTGCTGGCCGCGGCCCGCGGCGACGCCCCGGCCGACGGCGTCGACGACGCCGACCCGGCCGTGGTGGCGCTGCGCCGGGCCCGGGCGCTGCGCACCGAGGCGCTGGCCGAGGCGGCGGCCCGCACCGCCGCCGGACGGGAGGCGGCGGCATGTCGCTGATCAGCACGCTCGCCCGGCTCGACGCGGTGGAGTCCGGGCGGGCGCAGCCGCTGGCCACGGTGCGCCACCGGCACCTCGCCGACCGGCCGCTGGTGCTGGTGCCGCTGACCACCGCCGGCGAGGCGGGCGCGCCGCTGGGCGCGCTGGTGGGCGACGACCCGGCCGCGCCGAGGCTGCTGGTGGTGGCCCAGCCGCGCGACCGGGACCTGCGGTTCGCGTTCCTGGCCGACCTCGCCGAGGCGGTGGTGCCGCATCTGGACGGGTACGCCGACGACGTCGAGCCGGCCGAGCGGTCCGAGACCGACCCGGAGACCGGCAAGAAGGTCAAGGTGGAGGTCGAGCTGTGCGCGGACGCGCCGCAGGTGATCGTGCCGAGCCGGGCCGGGGTGGAGTACGTACGGCTGCTGGGCCGGTCCACGCGGTTCCGGCGCACCGCCGAGGACGACCCGGACACCCCGTATCCGGCGCCCGTCCGCGTACCGCTGCTGGGCCGGTGGCTGACGCACTACGGGGAGCGGGCCCGGGTGCCCGGCTCCTCGCTGCTGCTGGCGGCGACCGACCTGCTGAACCGGCACTGGGCGACCGGCCAGTCCTCGCTGGAGGACCAGCACCTGGGCGCGCTGCTGGCGTGGATCGAGGCGGGGG
>NZ_PVLV01000416.1 GCF_002982015.1 Streptomyces solincola | reverse complement strand
GCGGCCGTACGGTGCGCGGCGGCCGCCGCGCACCGTACGGCCGCTGTACGCCGTGCGGTCGCCGCACGCCGTACGGCCGCCGCGAAGGGGCTGCCGCCTCCCTGCGCCTTCAGTGCCCTGATCGCCATGTCTCTGCCCTCCGGTTGCCGGCCCGCGGTCGGGAGGGATGGTGCGGGCGGGGGGAAGGCGGCCCGTGGTGCCACACCCGGCGCTGCGACGGTCGCGTGAAACGTTTCACCCGCAGGGCCGGGGGCCGGGCCGTCGGGGCCGCCGGGCGGGAGGGTCAGGGGACGAGGACCACCTTGCCGACCGTCGCCCTGGTCTCCAGGGCGCGGTGCGCGGCGGCCGCCTCGGCGAGCGGGAAGCGCTGGACGGCGGGGCGCAGTCGGCCGGCGGCGGCCTCGGCGAGGGCGCGCAGCTCCAGGGTGCGGATGTCCCCGCCGGCCCGGTCGAGCATCAGGCGGCCGAGCACCTGGTGGGAGGTGATGCCCCGGGTGGCCAGCTCCTCCGCGGTGAGGGTCAGCGGCTCGCCGTCGCGCAGGCCCTCCCCGGCCCAGCCGTACACCAGGTGGCTTCCGCCCTCGCCGAGCAGGCCGACCGCGGCCCGTGCGGTGTCGCCGCCGACCGCGTCGAAGACGACCGTGGCGGGGCGTTCCCCGAGACGGGCCCGGACCTGCTCCGGCCAGTCGGGGCGGAGGTAGTCCACCGCCAGGTCGGCCCCGTTCTCCCGGACCAGGGCGGTCTTCTCCGGGCCGCCGGCCAGGCCGACCACGGTGGCGCCGGCGCTGCTCGCGTACTGGACGAGGAGGGTGCCGATGCCGCCGGCCGCGGCCAGCACGACGGCGGTGCTGCCGGGGCCCGGCTCGGCGAACTGGAGGATGCCCAGGGCGGTGCGGCCGGTGCCGATCATGGCGACCGCGGCCGCCGGGTCCAGGCGCTCCGGGATCTCGTGCAGGCGGGCGGTGTCGGTGACGGCCAGTTCGGCGTAGCCGCCCGGGACCATGCCCAGGTGGGCGACGACCCGTCGGCCCAGCCAGGCGGGGTCGGCGCCCTCGCCGAGCCGGTCCACGGTGCCGGCGACCTCGCGGCCGGGGATCGTGGGCAGCGGGGTCGGGGCGGGGAACGGCCCCTGCTCGCCCTCGCGCAGCGCGGTGTCCAGCAGGTGCACCCCGGCGGCCGCGACGGCGATGCGGACCTGGCCGGGGCCGGGGACGGGGTCGGCGCTCTCCTCGTAGGACAGGTTCTCGGCGGGACCGAAGGCGTGCAGGCGTACGGCGTGCATGGCGGGCTCCTCACGAGGGAGAGGGGGCGAGGGAGAGGGGTGACGGGGGCGTACGCCGAGGAGCCTGCGGTCTCAAGTCCGGTTGAGGTCAAGCGCGGCCGGGGGCGCGGGTGATCAGGTGCCGCTCCCGGCCGGGACGGGGACCGCTCAGGCCCGGGACGGGGACTGCCGCAGCGCCAGCTGCGCCGCGCGCTCGCCGCTGGCGAAGGCGACTTCGGCCAGCAGACCGGGCGCCGCGACCCGGTCGCCGGCCAGCAGCACGCCCGCGCCCCGGTCGATCGCCGGGCGGTCCCGCCAGGTGGCGCCGGGCGGGTCGACCGCGCCGGTACGGCCGTCGGCCACGCTCGTACGGCGGTGGCGCTCGCGGTCGCGCCAGTCCGGGCAGGCGGTGTCCAGCAGGGCCTCGGCGCGGGCCAGTCCGTCGGCCTTGGCCTGCCCGGGGCCGATCGGGAACTGGCCCTGGAAGAGCTGCTCGCCGGCCGGCGCGAGCCCCGGGTCCTGGGCGGTGAAACGCTCCAGCCAGCCCGGTGCGTCCAGGTCGGAGACCACGTACGGGTCGCCTGCGCGCCGCCGCAGCGCCAGGTCGAGCAGGACCGTGCGCCCGCTGGGCCAGGTCAGGGACGGGTCGTCGCCCAGCAGCGGTCGGGCCGCGTCCAGCGAGGTGGCGACGATGACCGGCCCGCCGCCGGAGGGGAGGGCGTCGAGCCGCGCCGACGTCTCGATCACCACGCCGAGGTCGCGGGCCCGGGCGGCCATCCGGTCCACCAGCCTGCCCCAGCCGCCGCGCGGGAAGTGGGCCTGCGGGGGCAGGGCGGCGACCCGGCGCAGCCGCTCCTGCACGAAGCGGGCGGACAGCGCGCCCGGGTCGTGGTGGAAGAGGGCGACCGCCGAGAAGTACGCGGCGGCCCGGGCCGCGTCCGGGCCGGCGATCCCCGTCGCCCAGTCGGTGAAGGAGGCGTCCACCGGGGCGGCCTCGGCGCGCACCCGGACCAGCCGGAACAGGCCGGGCGCGGGCGTGCGGCGCAGTCGCCCCCCGCGGTGGAAGCGGAACCGGGCGGCCTCGCGCAGCGGCGCGGCGGCGAGGGGGCGGAGCAGACCGCGCGGCTTCAGCCAGGCCCAGGCCGCGCCACCGCTGTACAGGGCGTGCGGACCCTCGTTGGCGCGGTACGGGCCGTCGGCGGTGCGCGCCCGGCCGCCGAGCCGGTCGTGCGCCTCGTACAGGGTGACGGCCGCGCCGCCCTCGGCGGCGGTGACGGCGGCGGTCAGGCCGGCCACTCCGCCGCCGACCACGGTGAGGCGGTGTCTGCTGGTGCCAGTCATGGAGCTCTCCCTGCCGGTGGGCCCGTGCGCTCGGGCCCCTCGGTACAGAGACCGGGCAGGGCTCCGGAATGTGACAGCCGCGCGCGGCGGCGATCCTGGAGGGACACGAGCGGAAGGGGCTCCCTCCCATGTCCTTCACCCATGTTCTCGCCGTCGTGGCCGTCCGCGACATGCCGACGGCGACCGAGTGGTACGCACGGCTGTTCGGGCGTCCGGCCGACGCCAGGCCGATGGACGGGCTCGCCGACTGGCACGTGGCGCCCACCGCCTGGGTGCAGGTCTACCGCTCGCCCGAGCAGGCCGGGTCGTCCATGGTCAATCTCGTCGTGCCGGACCTCGACCGGGCGGTCGCTGAGCTGGCCGAGCGGGGCATCACGGCCGGGGCGGTCGAGTCGGGCACCGGGCGGGTGCGGTTCGCTGCGGTCCACGACCCGGACGGCAACCGGGTCGCCCTCATCGAGAGCCCGGCGACGTAGGGACCGCCCGCTACGGGAGGCGGGGGTAGCGGGCCTGGAGGTCCCAGACGGCCGGGTTGTCGGCCAGGCCCTCGTGCATGTCGGTGAGGTCGGCGAGCAGGTCGTGCAGGAAGTCGCGGGCCTCCCGGCGCAGCTCGGTGTGCGCGAAGGTCAGCGGCGGCTCGTCGCCCGGCATCCAGTCGGCCTCGACGTCGACCCAGCCGAAGCGGCGCTCGAACAGCATCCGGTCGGCGGACTCGGTGAAGTCCAGCTCCGCGTACTGCGGGCGGGCGGCGCGGCTGCCGAGCGGGTCGGTGTCCAGCCTCTCGACGATGTCGCAGAGCGCCCAGGCGAAGTCGAGCACCGGCACCCATCCCCAGGCTGTGGACACCTCGCGGTCGGCCTTGGCGTCGGCGAGGTAGACGTCGCCGCAGAACAGGTCGTGCCGCAGGGCGTGCACGTCCGCCCGCCGGTAGTCGGTCTGCGGGGGATCGGGGAAGCGGCGGGAGAGCGAGTAGCCGATGTCGAGCACGTAGGCGATGGTCCCACGGCGACGCGGGACGCTGCTCACACGTTCGAGGGAACGAGGGACGGATCGGTCACGGGGACGGTTAAGTCACCGGGACGGTTCGGTCACGGGGGGCGGTTCGGTCACGGGGACGGATCGGTCACCGGTGGGCGGCCTACTCTGGGAGCGTCGCTCCCCAGCGCGGGAGGTCTGCCGTGGCCCCGCCCGGCGAAATCCTCCCCCTCCCCGAACCGCTCGGCTTCGACCTGGACACCAGCAGGTTCTGAAGCGGGCCGTGCACTACCCCAGCAACCGCTGCTCCTTCGCCACCGCCACCGCGCCCGCCCGCGTGTCCACACCGAGCTTGGCGTAGATGCGCCCCAGATGGGTCTTGACGGTGGCCTCGCTGACGAACAGGGCGCGGGCGATCTCCCGGTTGCCCAGGCCGCGGGCGAGCTGCCCCAGGATGTCCCGCTCGCGCGGGGTGAGCGCGGGCGCGGCGGACGGGGCCCCTGCCCGGCGGGCCACCGGGGCGGACAGCGTGGCCCGGCCGAGCGCGGCGGCGTGGATCGCCGCGAACAGCTCCTCCGGGCGCTCCGCCTTCAGCAGGTAGCCAGTCGCCCCCGCGCCGATCGCCCGGGTCACGTCGGCGTCGGTGTCGTACGTGGTGAGCACCAGGACCCGGGGTCCCGGGCCTCCTCCCGCGGTGATCCGGCGGGTGGCCTCCACTCCGTCGATGCCAGAGCCGAGCTGGAGGTCCATCAGCACCACGTCGGGCCGCAGCTTGGCCGCCACGGCGACGGCCTCCTCCCCGCCGGCGGCCTCCCCGGCCACCGCGATGCCCTCGGCGCTGTCCAGCAGGGCGCGCAGCCCGGCGCGCACCACCGCGTGGTCGTCGCAGATCAGGACCGTCACGCTCACGGGGCCGCCTCCAGCTCGTCCGGGGAGAGGGGGTGCAGGGGGATCGCGGCCGAGAGCACCGTGCCCTCGCCGGGCGCCGACTCGACCGTCAGGACCCCGCCGAGCTGGCGCACCCGGGCCCGCATCGCCGGCAGCCCGTGCCCCCGCCCGTCCGCCCCCGGCGCCGGGCTCGCTCCGGGCGCCCCCGGCGCCGGGCCCGCTCCGGGGAGGAGAAGGCCGGGGTCGAAGCCGCGGCCGTCGTCGGCGACGTCCAGTACGAGCTGGTCGTCCAGGTAGGTCAGGCTGAGCGCGGCGGAGCCGGCCGCCGCGTGCTCGCGTACGTTGGCCAGCGCGCCCTGCGCGATCCGCACCAGCGCCGCCTGGACCCGCTCCGGCACCGCGTCCGGCGGCGTGCCGTCCACCCGCAGCTCGGCCGACTCCCGGGCGGCCACCGCCCGCAGCGCTTCCTCCAGGCCGCCGCCGCGCGCCAGGTCGGCGGGGGCCAGGCCGTGCACGAACCGGCGCGCCTCGGCCAGCCCGTGCTCCGCGCCGGCCGCCGCGGTCCGCACCTGGCTGCGGGCGGTCGCCGGGTCGGCGTCCCAGGTGCGCTCGGCCGCCTGGAGCAGCATCCGCTGGCTGGACAGGCCCTGCGCCAGGGTGTCGTGGATCTCCATGGACAACCGCTGCCGCTCGGCCAGCGCACCCGCCCGCCGCTCGGCCTCGGCCAGCCCGCGCCGGGTGCGCACCAGGTCGTCGATCAGCGCCCGCTGCCGGGCCGACTGCCGCTGCGACCGGATGAAGACGGCGGTCGCCACCGCGGCCACCGCGGGCGGCGCGACCAGCAGGTTCGGGTCGAACCCGGCCCCGCCCGCCAGCTTCGACTGCGCCGCCATCACGAACGCGGTGAGCAGCACCACCAAGGCGAGTGAGGCGCGTGTCGGCAGGGTCCGCAGCCCGGTGTAGAACAGCGGCACCGCACACCAGGCGAAGCTGGGCGCCAGCACCACCAGCACCACCCAGACGGCCACCACCGCGCCGAGCCACAGCAGCCTGCGGGCCGGACGGGGCGGCCCGGCGGCGGGCGGCGAACCGCTCCCGGCCCGGTCGGCGGTGTCCCCGACCACGTACAGCAGCGCCAGCACCGCCGAGAGCGCGACGACCCAGGCTCCGCGGTCGGCCCACGGGTGCCGCAGCAGGAAGCGCGCCAGCGAGGCCCCCAGCAGCAGGAAGAACGCGACCCGCAGCACCCGCTCCAGCCACCGCCCGTCCGGGTCGTCCGGCCCGTCCGGCTCGCTCACCGGATCCGGCCCCGCCGGTCCCCCAAGCCCCGCCGGTCCCGCCGGCCTCTCGGGCCCTTCCCGCCCGTTCGGCCTCTCTGCCCCTTCGGGCCTCTCCGACCCCTCGGGCCTCTCTGGCCCCTCCGGTCCGTTCGGCTCGGGGAGCGGCGCGGCTCCGGGGCGCTCGCCGGATGCCGGCTGCGTCTGGTCGGTCACCGGACCTCCTCTCGTACGCCCATGGTCGCCCCGCTCCCACGGGCCCGCATCAACCGATCGGCTGACCCGGACCCGCCCCGGCCGCCGTGAGGATCGATGGCGAGGCAGCACCCCGCAGCCCACCGCACCGCCGCACGAGACGAGGAGCCGGCCGCCATGGACACCACCCCGGGCACCACCCCGCAGCACGACGACACCGCCGCCCGCCGCAACGCAGCCGCAGGCCGCCGCCGGCCCACCCGGCGGGCCAGGGCCGCCGCCCTGACCGGGGCCGTCGCCGCCGCGGCCGCGCTCGGCGCGGGCACCTTCGGCGCGATCTCGGCCAACGCCGCCGCCCCGGAGGCCCCCGCCCCGGCCGCCGCGGCCAAGGCCGAGGCCGCGCCCAAGGGCCTGACCCGCACCACCCACCTGACCGTGGACGCCGCCGCCCGCGCCGCCCAGGCCGCGCTGGACGCCGCCGAGAAGGACCGCCAGCGGGTCACCGTCGCGGTGGTCGACCGCAACGGCAACACCATCGTCACCCTGCGCGGCGACGGCGCGGGCCCGCAGTCCTACGAGTCGGCCGAGCGCAAGGCGTACACCGCCGTCTCCTGGAACGCCCCCACCTCCGAGCTGGCCGGCCGCCTCCAGTCCACGCCCCACCTGAAGGACATCCCGGGCACCCTCTTCCTCGCCGGCGGCACCCCGGTGACCGCCGACGGCGCCCCGATCGCCGCCATCGGCGTGGCCGGGGCCCCCAGCGGCACCCTCGACGAGCAGTACGCGAAGGCCGGCGCCGCCGCGCTCGACCGCTGATCCCGAGGGCGGACCGCAGCCGCAGGCCGCCCCCCGACCACACCGGGGGCGGCGGCCCGCCCCCGGGTGCGATCACCAGCCAGATTCGTACGATCGGAGGGGTGCGCCCCCGCCACCAGCGCCGCGCACGCGCACAGCGCGGCGGCGAGGTGCGGGGGACGGCCGGGGCCGCCGGCGTGGGCGACCCGTACTTCCCCGAACTGGGCAACGGCGGGTACGACGTACGCCACTACGACCTGACCCTGGCCTACGACCCGGCGACCGCCGGACTGACCGGCACCGCCGCCATCGACGCCCGCGCCACCCAGGACCTGAGCGCCTTCAACCTCGACCTGACCGGGCTCACCGTCTCCGCCGCCACCGTGGACGGCCGGCCCGCCGCCGTCTCCCGCACCGGCGGGGAGCTGACCGTCCGTCCCGTCGCCGCCCTGCGCGAAGGCGCCGACTTCCGGACGGTGGTCCGCTACTCCGGCCGCCCGCGCACCCTCACCGATCCCGACGGGTCCCGGGAGGGCTGGCTGCGCACCGCCGACGGGGCGGTGGCGCTCGGGCAGCCGGCCGGTTCCGCCACTTGGTTCCCCGGCAGCCACCACCCCTCCGACAAGGCCACCTACCGGGTCGCCGTCACCGTGCCCAAGGGCCTGGCGGCCGTCTCCAACGGGGAGCCGGGCGAGCGGCGCACCAGCGGGAACCGCACCACCCACACCTGGCGGACCAGCCAGCCGATGGCCAGCTATCTGGCCACCCTCGCCGTCGGCCGCTACCGCACCACCGACACCCGAACCCCCGCCGGACTGCCCGTGCACAGCGCGGTGCGCGGCCGGGTCGGGACGCTCCCGGACCGCGTGCCCGAGGTGCTGGCCTGGGCCCAACGGCGTTTCGGGCCCTACCCGTTCGCCTCCGCCGGGGTGATCGTCGACCCGTCGGTGGACGCGGGCTACGCGCTGGAGACCCAGAACCGCCCGTTCTTCGGCCGGGGCAGCCTGGACCTGGCCACCCTGGTGCACGAGCTGGCCCACCAGTGGTACGGCAACTCCGTCTCGCCGGCGACCTGGCGGGACATGTGGCTCAACGAGGGCTTCGCCACCTACGCGGAGTGGCTCTACGGGGAGGACGTCGAGGGCGTGCCGGTGGACCGGCGGTTCGACACCGCGTACGCCGCCGACGCCAACTGGGCCTTCCCGCCCGCCGATCCGCCGGCCGCCGCGGACATCTCGGCCGCGCCCGTCTACGAGCGGGGCGCGATGGCGCTGCACCGGGTGCGGCGCACCGTGGGCGACGCCGCCTTCTTCGGCATCCTGCGGGACTGGGCCGCCGCCCACCGGCACGGCAACGCCTCCACCGCCGACTTCACCCGCTTCGTGGAGCGGCGGGCCGGCGGCCGGGACCTCTCCGCCCTCTGGCAGGCGTGGCTGTACGGCGAGGGGCGACCCGCCGCCGGCCGGCCGTGACCGGCGCACCGGCCCGTGACCGCCGTGCCAGCCCGTGACCGCCGTGCCCACCGGCGAACCGGTCCCGACCGCCGGACGGCCGTGACCGGCGTACCGGCAGTGACCGCCGGACAGCCGTGACCGCCGTGACCGGCGAACCGGTCCCGACCGCCGACCGCCGACCGCCGTGACCGGCGGGGCGCCCCCTACCCGTACCGGCTCAGATGTTGACGCCGAAGTCCCGGGCGATGCCCTCCAGTCCGGAGGCGTAGCCCTGGCCGACCGCGCGGAACTTCCACTCCGCGCCGTGCCGGTACAGCTCGCCGAAGACCATCGCGGTCTCGGTGGCGGCGTCCTCGCTCAGGTCGTAGCGGGCGATCTCGGCGCCGCCGGCCTGGTTGACGATCCGGATGTAGGCGTTGCGGACCTGGCCGAAGTTCTGCGAGCGGCTGACCGCGTCGTAGATGGAGACCGGGAAGACGATCTTGTCGACGTTGGCGGGGAGCCCGGCCAGGTTGACGTTGATCTGCTCGTCGTCGCCGCCGCCCTCGCCGGTGCGGTTGTCGCCGGTGTGCACGATCGTCTGGTCCGGCGTCGCCTTGTTGTTGAAGAAGACGAAGTGGCCGTCGGAGGCGACCCGTCCGGAGCCGTCCACGCCGATCGCGGAGGCGTCCAGGTCGAAGTCGGTGCCGGTGGTGGTGCGGACGTCCCAGCCGAGCCCCACGGTGACGGCGGTCAGCCCGGGCGCCTCCTTGGTCAGCGAGACGTTGCCGCCCTTGGACAGGCTTACAGCCATGGGAGTCCCTTTCCTCGGTGGTGCGGGGTGCTGCGCGCGCTCGGTGCGGCACAGCTCACAGCGAGGAACGCGCGACGCGCCCGGACGGTTCCAGGGCGGCGGACGGGCCGCGAAAAGAGGGTGACGGAGGGCGGCCGTGCGGGAACCATGGAGGACATGTCCGGTCCCCATGTCATCCGCGGCTCGGTCTGCCTGCCCGAGGCCGAGCTCCAGTGGCGCTTCTCGCGCTCCTCCGGGCCGGGCGGCCAGCACGTCAACACCAGCGACTCCCAGGTGGAGCTGCGCTTCGACCTGGCCCGCACCGAGTCGCTGCCGCCGGTGTGGAAGGAGCGCGCGCTGACGCGACTGGCGGGGCGGCTGGTGGACGGCGTGGTCTCGGTACGCGCCTCCGAGCACCGCTCCCAGTGGCGCAACCGCGAGTCGGCGGCGGTCAAGCTGGCCGCGCTGCTCGCCGAGGCGTCCGCGCCGCCGCCCAGGCCGCGCCGGGCGACGAAGGTGCCGCGCGGCATCAACGAGCGGCGGCTGCGGGAGAAGAAGCAGCGCGCCGAGACCAAGCGCGGCCGCTCCCCGAAGGACTGGCACTGACCCGCGGGACGGGCTGCCGTGCCGCAGCCTGGACGACGGGCCCGGTACGGGGCACCGGAGGGGTCGCGCTGACCCGCGGGACGGGCGCCGCACGGCGGTCCGGGGCGGGCTCAGGCCAGGTGCCGGTAGCGGCCGCGGAAGTAGGTCAGCGGCGGGGCGTCCGGGGCCGGCAGCGCGGTGGCCAGCACCCGGCCTATGACCAGGGTGTGGTCGCCCGCCTCGACGCGCTCGTGCGTCCGGCACTCCAGCGTCGCCAGCGAGCCGCCCAGCAGCGGGGCGCCGCTCGCCTCCCCACGGGTGTGCGGGACGTCCGCGAACAGCAGCTTGTCGCTCAGCCGGCCCTTCATCGCGAACCGCCCGGCCACCTGCCGCTGCGCCTCCGACAGCACTGAGACGCCCCACAGCGGCTGTTCGGCCAGCAGGTCGTCCATCCGGGAGCCGGCGCGCAGGCTGACCAGCACCAGCGGCGGGTCGAGGGAGACCGAGAGGAAGGCCGTCGCCGTCATGCCGACGTCCTCGCCGCGCGGGCCGTGGTCCGGGTCATGGGCCGTCACCAGCACCACCCCGCCGGTCAGCCGGGACATGGCGGCCCGGAACTCCTCGTCGCTCACCCCATCAGCATGGGGCACGCCGCCGCCGTGCGGGGCGCGGCGGTCGGCGGTGGGAGACTGGGGCGAAGTGGTCGTCGTGGGCAGCACACCGGAAACGCTAACCGGGGCCCCAGGCGCCCGCATCGGGCCGGAGGACCAGCCAGGACCTAGCCCGGACCCCACCCCGGTCCTAGGACGCCGGGAGCAGTCCGGCCGGGTCCGGGGCCGTTCACCTGGCGGCCCGCCTGGCGTTACCTTCGGTTCACCGGGACTTCCGGCGGCGTCGTGCCGGAAAAGATGCTTGTGTGACTTGAGTCACAGAAGGAAGTATTTGTTGACCCTGTGTACCGGGTGTGCAGCTCGCTGTGATTCAGTGGCGGGGACCGTGCAACACGATCGCCGATGAGAACACTGGAGTTGCTGTCGAGGTCTCGGGGAGAGCGAACAATGGAGACCGAGTCGGAGCCGTACGTCCGCCTTGCCACCCTGCGGCAGTTGCATCAGGTCGTCGCCAACCTCAACACGGCGCGGAGCCTCGCCGACACGCTCCAGACCGTCGCCGACGGCGTCATCGCCGGCCTCGGCTACGAACTCGCCTGCGTCAACCTGGTGCGCCCCGACGGTGACCTGGTCGTCGCCGCGTTCGCCGGCAGTCCCGCCGCCGAGGCGCTGATCACCGGCCGGGTCGGCTCCCGCCTCTCCTGGGAGCGCCGGCTCGGCATGGGCGAGTCCTGGGGCGATCTGCGGTTCATACCGCACACCGAGGGCTGGGTCCTGATGGACGACGACGTGCCGCAGTGGCACACCGACGGCCCCGAGCCGCGCTTCGCCGACGAGTGGCATCCGCACGACCGGCTCTACGCCCCGATGTACTCCCCCACGCTCGCGCCCGTCCGCGAGGGCGGACCCCCGCCCGGCCACGGCCGCGAGCTCCTCGGCGTCATATCCGTCGACCGCCCCCGCAACGGCCGCCACCCCGGGGCCTGGGGCCAGGAGGCGCTCCAGATGTACGCCTCCCAGTCGGCCATCGCCATAAGCAACGCCCGCCTCCGCTCCAACATGCAGCGCGCCCTGGTCCGCCTCGAACGCGAGCAGCAGGCCCTGCGCGCCAGCGAGGAATCCTTCCGCCAGGCCTTCGAGTACGCGCCCTCCGGCATGGCCATCGCCGAGCTCGGCGGCGACCAGCACGGCCGACTGCTGCGCGCCAACGACGCCCTGTGCCGGTTGCTCGGCCGGCCCTCCGCCGTGGTGCGCCGCTACTCCTTCGCCGACCTGGTCCACCCCGAGGACATCGGCACCCTGCTGCGCACCTCCGCCGAGGGCGGCCGCGCCGAACTGCGCCTCGCCCGCCGGGACGGCACCTACGTCTGGGTCTCGCTGCGCAACTCCGTCGTCGCCGACACCGCCGACGGCCCCCGCTTCCTCCTCACCCACGTCGAGGACATAGAGGAACGCAAGCGGCACGAGCTCCAGCTCGCCCACCGCGCCTCCCACGACGCGCTGACCGGCCTGCCCAACAGCGCCGAGCTGCGCGCCCGGCTCAGCGCCCGGCTCTGCTCCCGCCCGCACGCCCTGCGCACCGCCGCCGGCGCCTACGGCGGCGGCCCGCACGGCTACGAGAGCCAGGGCGGCCACGACGCCCGCGAGGGCGTCGCCGACCCCGCCCACCACCAGGACTACGGCCCCGAGTACAGCGCCGGGTACAGCCGCGAGTACGGCCAGGCCCCGGAGTACGGCCCCGGCCCCGAGCACGCCGCCGACTACACGGAATACGCCGACTACAACGACTACGCCGAGCACGCCTACCGCTCCGGCGACGGTTTCGACTTCGCCGCCGGCGGCGGGCCCTACGACCACCATGTGCACGCCGCCGCCCCGGACGGCGAGGTGGACGACGGGACGAAGGGGCTCGCGGTCCTCTTCTGCGACCTGGACGGCTTCAAGTCGATCAACGACCGGTTCGGCCACCACACCGGGGACGCGGTGCTCATCGAGGTGGCGCGGCGGCTCAGCGCGGGCGTCCGGGACGGTGACACGGTGGCCCGGCTCGGCGGCGACGAGTTCGTGGTGCTCGCCGACGGACTCGGCGCGGCGGACGCCTCCGACCTCGCCGTGCGGCTGCGCAACGCGATCATCCCGCCCATCCGGGTGGACGGCCGGGCGGTGCGGGTCGGGGCGAGTTTCGGCATCGGCTGGGCCGAGTGCGGGATGACCGTCGAAGAGGTGCTGAACTCCGCTGACCAGCGGATGTACATCGAGAAGCGCTCCCGCTCCAAGGTGCACCGCCGGGCCGGCTAGCCCCGGGCCGCCGCTCGGGCGCGAAGCGGTCTAGCCCGTACGGGGTAGGCTCGGCTGCTCGGTGACGGTTGTCGAGCACGGTGAGGAGTGACCAGGGATGGCTGCCGGTGACAACGGCGGACCCCACGGCGGGCCGAACGGCGCGAACACGCCGGAGGACGACGATCCGTTCGGCTACCTCTACGCGGACGGTCAGGCCGCGGGGGCCCAGCCGCCGCACTCGGGCGGCTACGGATACCCGGGCCCCGCGCCCCAGCCGGGACGGCCGCGTACCTCGTACAACCAGGTCAGGGCGGTAGGCGAGCGCCAGTACGGCTACCCCGCGCAGAGCTCCGCGCCCCAGGGCGCCCCCCAGCCCGGCTACGGCTACCCCCCGGCCGGCTACGGCCAGCCCACCGCCCCCCAGCAGCAGCCCTACGG
>NZ_PVLV01000415.1 GCF_002982015.1 Streptomyces solincola | reverse complement strand
CACGTCCAGCAGCCCGTCCGCCAGGTCGTAGCGGCGGCCGGGCGTCGGCCCCATCCGCCGGTACACGCAGTTCCCCGCGAACAGCAGCCACAGCGGCCGGTGCTCACCGCCGATCTCCGCCTCCAGCGGATGCCGGCCGCGCAGCACCCGCAGCGCCCCGTACACCCCGGCCGGCCAGCCCCCGATCCGCGGCGACCAGCGCTCGCGCATCCGCACCAGCTCCGGGTACACGCCCAGGCTGAAGGTGTTCAGGAAGTAGCCGAACGGAGCGCCGTCCGGGCCGGGGGAGAAGCGCCCGAGGTCCACCCGGACCGCGTCCCCGGCGGCCAGCGCCCGGCAGGTGTCATGCACCGACTCGATGCCCAGGTCGTACGCGAAGTGGTTGAGCGTCCCGCCGGGGAACACCGCCAGCGGCACCCCGTGCCGGGCGGCCACCGCCGCAGCCCGGTTGACCGTGCCGTCGCCGCCGAGCACCCCCAGCGCCTGGAACTCCCCGTCGGCCGCCGCCTTCTCCAGCGTCTCCGGCACCTCGTCCGGCTCGACCTCCAGCACCCGGGCGCACGGCAGCGCGTCGCGGACGAGGCCGGCGTACTCCGCCGAGCCCGAGGCCCGGTTGACGACCACCACCAGGCCGTCGCCGGCCGGCAGCGCGGGCGCGTCGGCGTGCGGCCGGCCCGGGGCCGGGAGCTGGTCGCGGGTCGGCACCATGCCGCGCAGCGCGAACGCGCACCCCACCCCGAGCGCCGCGCCCACCAGGACGTCACTCGGATAGTGCACCCCGGTGTAGACCCTCGACAGCGCCACGGCGGCGGCGACCGGCGCGACGGCCGCGCCCCAGCCCTTGGACTCCAGCAGCACCCCGGTGGCGAAGGCCGCCGCCGAGGCCGAGTGCCCGGACGGGAAGGAGGTGGTGATCGGCTGCCGCTTGAGCTGCCGCATCACCGGCACCGAGTCCAGCACCGGGCGGTTGCGCCGCACCGAGCGCTTGGCGACGGTGTTGACCGCCGCCGAGGCCAGCGCCAGCGACGCCGCCCCGCGCACGGCCGCCCGCCGGGACCGGGCGCCGCGCCCCAACAGGGCGATGCCGGCGGCCGTGCCGAACCACAGCAGCCCGTGGTTGGCGCTGCGGCTGAGGCGGGGCAGCACCCGGTCGCCGCCCGGCCAGTGCCGGACGGCGACCCGGTAGAAGACGTCCCGGTCCCACTCCGAGAGCAGGGCGGCGACGCGGGCACGGACGGTGTCGGCAGCGGGCTGCACGGCATGCGGATCGGACATGCCGTCCGCGTACCCCGGCCCGCGCCCGGCACGCTCCCGCCCCGAACACGCGCGCCGCCCGCCGCGCGACGGCTTCGACCGGCGTACCGCCTGCTCGGCGGCCGAACCGGCGTACCGTCCGCGCGGCGGCCGGTGTCCGCCGGCGTGCCGCCCGCGGCAAGGGCCTCCGCCGGCGTACGGCCCGACCGGCGGCCTCCGGCGGCCTCCGGCGGACGGGGCCGGGGGGAGTCCGCGGCCCGGGGCGCCTAACCCGCGCCGGTGTGCGCGGCCTCGCGCTCCTCCTCCGCGTACGGCCAGCGCAGCAGCGCGCCCAGACCGCCGACCGGCACGTCGTCGTCGTCCTCCACGCGCACCCGCAGCACGTCCGCGCCGGTCATCACCGCGGACCGCAGCAGCGCGTCGTCCGCCCTGGCCGGCAGCGGCTCGCTCTCACCCAGGTAGTGCGTCTCGCTGCGGCGCACCGCGATCTGGTCCGGGTCCGCGCCCACCCACACCTCGCGGTGGGCGTCCGGCCCCTCGGTGCGGATCAGCAGCTCGGCGATCCGGTGCTCCCGGGCCGCCTCCACCAGCGCGGGCACCCCCTCCGCCGCCGACGGGCCGCCGCCGGCGTCCGAACGGGCCGAGCGGAACCGGTCCAGCTCCTGGTCGGCGGTGCGCCGCAGATGCTCCTCGCGGGCCGCCTCCACATCCTCGTCGAGCAGCCGGGTGCCCGCCCCGCCGGCCCGGCCGCCGTGCTCGCTCTCCACCGCCAGCGGCCGAACGTCGGCGGGCAGCTTCTCGTGCACCGAGCGCCGCTCCCGGGCGTCGCCGGCCAGCACGATCAGGTCCGCGCCGGTCTCGTGCTCGCTCTCCGCGACGGCCTGGGCGATCGTGCGGGCGTTCTCCTCCCAGGTGTTCTCCACGCTGGTCTGGAAGTGGCGTTCGGACCAGTCCGCGGAGGCGGTGCGGTGCACCGGCCAGTCCCGGCCCTCGACGTGCCCGGCCGGCTGCTCGCCGTGCGGTCCGCGCAGCTCCAGGTCCGCGCCGGTGCGGTCGACGTACGCCACCAGGCAGACCGGGTCCGCGGCGGCCAGGTCCAGCAGCGGGCCCAGCCTCGGCAGCGCCGCCCAGGTGACGTCGGCGGGCGCGAGCGGCCGGCGGGTCAGCGGCGGATCGAGCACCACCTCGCCATGCGCCGCGAACACCGCCCGCCCCTGCTGATGCGGCGGGACCGGGCCGCTGGTCAGCGCCTCGTACACGGCCCGCGCGGTGTCCGTGTCGCAGCCCTGCCCGACCAGCTCCCGGGCCGCGTCGCGGGCCTGGAGCTCACGCCGCTCCTGGGCGGACTCGTCCACCACGGAGGTGTCCAGATAGACGCTGGCCCACGGCCCCGGACGGTCGAAGAGGCTGGTGAGAAAGGAGAGTTGCATGGGTCGATCCCTCCCGGATCGGGGGTCGTCCGTTCGTGCGTCCGCCGACGAGTACCCGACGCCCGGTACGCCACACAGCCCACTCGCGTCCGCCCCACGGGGCCACCGGATCCCCTCCTGTCGCCGCCGCGCCGGTGTCGGGGAAGAGTGGTCGGGAACCCGACCGGCATCGCAGCCGAACCACCCGGAGGTGGCAACCGCAATGCCCAACCCGCACGTCCCGTCCGAGCTGCCGGCCCGGCACGTCGAGGCCCTGAAGCTCTTCTCCGAGCGGGTGCACGCCATCCGCCCGGACCAGTGGGACGACCCCACACCCTGCACCGAGTGGTCCGTCCGCGACCTGGTGGCCCACCTCGTGGGCGAGCAGCTCTGGGTGGTGCCGCTGGTCTCCGAGCACCGCACCATGGCGGAGGTCGGCGACGCCTTCGACGGCGACGTCCTCGGCGACGACCCGGTCGCCGCCTGGGACGACGCGGCCGCCGGGGCGCGCGCCGCGTTCGCCGAGAAGGGCGCGCTGGACCGGGTGGTGCACCTGTCCTACGGGCAGACGCCCGCGACCGCCTACTGCGCCCAGATGATCACCGACCTCACCGTGCACGCCTGGGACCTGTCCCGGGGCATCGGCGCGGACGAGTCGCTGCCCGAGACGCTCGTCCGGTTCGCGCTGCGCGAGGTCGGCCCCAACGCCGGCGCGCTCGCCGGCAGCGGGCTGTTCGCCCAGGCGCTGCCCACCCCGCAGGACGCCGACGCCCAGACCAGGCTGCTGGCGCTGACCGGTCGCCGCGCCTGATGCACGCAGCGCACACACGAAGAAGGCTCCTCGTCCGCCGCGCGGGACGAGGAGCCTTCTTCGTGTGCGGGCCGGGCGCCGGCCGGTGTGCCGGCCGGGCGCGTCAGCCCTGGGACGCCTTGGCGAACTCCGCCGTGAAAGCCTCGGTGAACGCCTTCAGGTCGTCCGGCTTGCGGCTGGTGATCAGGGTGGCCGGCTCGGAGGTGCAGACCTTGACCTGCTCGTCCACCCAGCGGCCGCCCGCGTTGGCGATGTCGGTCTTCAGACTCGGCCAGGAGGTCAGCGTCCGGCCGCGCAGCACGTCCGCCTCCACCAGCGTCCACGGCGCGTGGCAGATCGCCGCCACCGGCTTGCCCGCCTCGAAGAAGCCGCGCACGAAGCCGACCGCCTTCTCGTCGGTGCGCAGGAAGTCGGGGTTGGCGACGCCGCCGGGCAGGACCAGCGCGTCGAAGTCGGCGGCGGACACCTCCGCGACGGTCCGGTCCACCGGGAAGGTGTCCGCCTTGTCGAGGTGGTTGAACGCCTGGATCTCGCCGGAGTCCGTGGACACCAGGACGGGCGTGTCACCGCTGTCCTTCACGGCCTGCCAGGGCTCGGTCAGCTCCACCTGCTCGACGCCCTCGGGCGCCACCAGAAAAGCGATCTGCACGGGTCTTCTCCTCGTCGCTGTTGCTCGCATGGTCGGTGTGCGCCCCGCTCACGCGGGGTGCGGGCGCCGCTCCAGGGCCACCGCCACGTCCTGCACGCTGCGGTAGGTGTCGTCCTTGGGAAGCGCCGCCACCCGGTCCAGCAGGTGGTCCGGGGCGTGCCGTTCGCGCAGTACGCGCTGAAGGTCGCCGCGGTGCGCCGGGAACGGCGTCCGGGCCAGGAACCGGGCCAGCTCCAGCCTCAGCGCCTCGAACGGGTCGGCCGGCATGTCCGGCGACGCCAGTCGCGGATCGTCGTCGGCGATCGGCTCGGGGTCGTGCCACTCCTCGCTGCGCGTGGGGTGACCGGACCGGAGCAGCCCCTTGAGCTGGTGCTTCATCTCGTCGTCCTGGCGGCGGCTGAGCCGGTCACTGCCTCGCTGCATTGCGCCCTCCAACATCCTCGGGTGCGGTCGCCGGGGCGGGTACCCGAGCACACCGAGGCAAACCGGCCGTCTCCTGCCCGGATCGCCGTCGGTACGGGGGAGTTCCGGCCGCCCCGCAGGGCTGCCGTCCCACGGATGCGACGCGCCCT
>NZ_PVLV01000414.1 GCF_002982015.1 Streptomyces solincola | reverse complement strand
CCGCCGTACCGCGTCCCCGGCCGCGTACTAGCCTCGGTCGTGGAGCGCGGCCCGGGGCCGCGCGGTGGGTTCGGCGCAGGAGCAGGAGGACGGACATGGCGAGGATTCCGGCGGCGGCGGTCGCGGCGAGCGGGCTGGTCGGCGGATACGCCGTGGCGCGGTGGACCAAGCAGCGGCCGCTGGGCGGGGTGGCGCTGGCGGCGGCCGGCACCGTGGCCGCGTGGGAGTGGACCCGGCGCAGCGGCGGCAAGGCGGCGACCGCGCTCACGGCCGCCTATGTGGCGGCGTTCGCCGGCTCGCACCCGCTGGCCAAGAAGCTCGGCGCGTGGCCCGCGGTGTTCTCGGTGGCCGGGGCGATGGCGGCGGCCTCCTGGGCGGTCGAGCGCAACGTACGCCCCTGAGGCAGGGGAGGCGGGGGGCCGGGTGAACGCACCGGGCCCGCCGTCCGTACTACCGGGTGCCTCCCCGGGAAGCGCCGGGCGGCGGGTCGGCCGGGCAGGGGCCGCCCCGCCGCCCGGCACGAGGACGGCACGAGGACGGCACGGGGACGGCACGGGGACGGCACAGCGGACGAGGGCCCGCCCCCTCCGACGTGACGGGGTCAGCCGCCCAGTGCGTGGGACAGGGTGTGGATCAGCAGGCCGGCCAGGGCGCCGACGACGGTGCCGTTGATCCGGATGAATTGCAGGTCGCGCCCGATGTGCGCCTCGATCTTCCGCGAGGTCTGGTCGGCGTCCCAGCTCGCCACCGTGTCGCTGATCAGCGAGGTGATCTCGGTGCGGTAGGTGGTGACCACGTAGACCGCCGCGTCCTCGATCCAGCCCTCCGCCTTGGCCTGGAGCCGGGCGTCGGCGGCCAGCCGCTGCCCCAGCGAGATCAGCGAGGCCCGGGCGCGCAGCCGCAGCTCGCTGCGCTCGTCCTCCGCCGCGGACAGGATCATGGCGCGCACCGAGGACCAGGCCGAGGCGATGATGTCCTGCACCTCGGGCCGGGCCACCAGGTCGGACTTGACACGCTCCAGCCTCGCCCGGGTCTCGGTGTCGCCCTGGAGGTCGGCGGCGAAGTCGGCGAGGAAGCGGTCCAGCGCGCCGCGCGCCGGGTGGCCGGGCATGTCCCGCATCTCGGTGACGAACCGCAGCAGCTCCCGGTAGACGCGTTCGCCGACCTTGCGGTCCACGAACCTCGGCGTCCAGCCCGGCGCGCCGCCCTGCACCGCGTCCATCACCGAGTCGCCGTGCAGCACCAGCCAGTCGTGGGCGCGGGCGCACACCAGGTCCACGGCGCGGTGGTGCGCCCCGTCGGCGACGATCTTCTCCAGCGTCTTGCCCGCGCCCGGGGCGATCTCCACCGCCTCCGCGCGCCGGGTGATCGCCTCGCCGACGACGGCTTGGACGTCGGCGTCCCGCAGCACGGTCAGCGCGCCGCGCAGCGCGGTCGCCAGCTCGGCGGTGACCCGGTCGGCGTGCGCGGGCCGGGCCAGCCAGGCCCCGACCCGGCCGACGATGCCGAGCGCCCGCAGCCGGCCGCGCACCACGTCCCCGGAGAGGAAGTTCTCGCCGACGAAGGAGCCCAGGGACGCACCGAGCTGGTCCTTCTTGGTGGGGATGATCGCGGTGTGCGGGATGGGCAGCCCCAGCGGGCGGCGGAACAGCGCGGTCACCGCGAACCAGTCGGCCAGCGCGCCGACCATGCCGGCCTCGGCGGCCGCCGCCACATAGCCGGGCCAGCCGGTGATCCCGGACCGCTCGGCCCAGGTGGCCAGCACGTACACCACCGCCACGAACAGCAGCAGTCCGGTGGCGGTGAGCTTCATCCGGCGTACGCCCCGGCGCTTCTCCTCGTCGGCGGCCGTGTACGCGAAGCCGGCCGCCGCGCCGGCCCCGGGGGCGGTGCGCCCCTTCCCCGCACCGTCCGCCGGGTCCGCCTGGCGGCTCGCGGCCGTGTCCTTCGTCTGGTCCATCCACTCCACCCGTCGCGCGTGCGTACCCGGTACGGCCCCGGTCCGAGTCCGGCCCTGGTGCCCGTCCTCGCCCTCGTCCCTACCTCAGGTACTCCCCGACCGCTCGTCGAGTTCCCGGCGGGGCGGCCCTGAAGCCCTCGGCGAGAGGGACTAGCCCTCCAGCTCGCCAGCCTGCCGCTCCTTCTCCAGCCTCTTCTTCTCGCCCTTGCGCCGCTTGCGCTCCACGCCGATGCCGCCCATCAGGGCGAAGCCGGTGACGCGGACGACGGGCGAGCCCGGGGCGCCCGGGCCGGCGCCCCGGTCGTCGAAGCCGCCCATGAGGCCGAAGCCGGTGACCTCCACGTGCAGCTCCGGCGGCACGGTCACCTGGATGCCGCCCATCAGGGCGAAGCAGCGGATGACGATCTCGCGGTCCTCGAAGTCGGCGTCCCGCAGGTCGATCTCGCCACCCGCCTGGACGGCGACCCCGGTGAACGTCCGGCCGACCGTCCAGGTCCCGCGCCGCGAGAAGCCGCCCCAGAACGCGAACCCGCCCCGGGAGGTGGCCGGCTTGCCCACCCGGCCCGTCCAGCTCCGCTCGGGACCCGCCCGGTCGGGCAGGGCCGCCGACCCCGCCGACGGCAGGTCCCGGACCAGGGGGACCAGCTCGCCGCGGGTCCGGGCGGTGTACGCCGCGTCCAGCCGCTCCTGGAACTCCGCCATGTCGAGCCGGCCCTCGGCCATCGCGTCCCGCAGGCGTTCCGCGATCTGCTCCCGCTCGGCGTCCGAGGCCCGCATCTCGGGCAGTTCGTCGGTCATACGATCAGCCTACGGGGCCGGGCCCGGCCAGGGCAGGGACCCGACCAGCGGGCCGGACCAGCGGACCGGACCGGCCCGAAGCAGCGGACCGAAGCAGCGGATCAGGCCGGACCACCGGACCGGACCGGAGCAGCGGACCGGAGCAGTGGACCGGGCCGGGCCGGTGGTCCGGCCTGGTCCACTGCTTCGGTCCGCTGCTTCGGG
>NZ_PVLV01000413.1 GCF_002982015.1 Streptomyces solincola | reverse complement strand
CGTCGCCACCCGCAACGCCTACCGCGACCGTCTGCTCGCCCTGATGCCCGACCACCACCGACTGGTCTGCCTGGACACCGACACCGGACTGTTCGCCGGGGCCGACTTCGGCGGGGCCGAAGAGCGGTACGTCAACATCGGCATCGCCGAACACCAGTTGATGGGCGTGGCCGCCGGCATGGCCGCCGACGGCTGGACGCCCTGGACCAACACCATGGCGGCGTTCGCGGCCAGCCGGGCCGCCGAGGCGGTGAAGATCGACATCGCCTACAACGCCCTGCCGGTGCGGATCGCCGCCACCCACAGCGGCCTGTCCGCCGGTCACCTCGGCCCCACCCACCAGGCCCTCGAGGACCTGGCCGTGATGCGGGCGCTGCCCAACATGACGGTGGTGGTGCCCGCCGACGGGCCGGCCGTCGAGGCCGCCGTCGACCAGTCCCTGGACCTGCCGGGACCGCTCTACCTGCGGCTCGGCCGCAAGCCCACCCCGCTGCTGCCGGTCGCGCCCGAACCGGTGATCGGCCGGGTGCAACCGCTGCGCGAAGGCGGCGACGCGGTCCTGGTCGCCTGCGGCCCGCACCCGGTGCTGGCCGCCCTGGACGCCGCCCGCGCGCTGGCCGAGGAGGGCGTCGAGGCGGCCGTGCTCAACATGCACACCGTCAAGCCGCTGGACGTCGAGGGCCTGCTGGCCGCCGTGTCCGGCGCCGGGCTCGTCGTCACCGTCGAGGAGCACTGGCGCACCGGCGGTCTGGGCGCCGCCGTCACCGAGGCGCTCGCCGAGCACCGGCCGACGCCCGTGGTCCGGCTCGGCATGCCGGACACCTTCGCCTCCACGGTCGGCGACCACGGCGGACTGCTGGCCCACTACGGCGTGACCGGCGAGGCGGTCGCCGATGCCGTACGCGAGCGCCTGACCGGCCGGCCCCGCGCCTGACCCCCAGACCCGCCCCGGGACCGTCCCGGCGGCGCGCACCACCGGCGCCCGGCCGCGAGCCGGCCGCGACGCCGACATCGCAGCACCGGAAGAACCGACAGAGAGGAAACCGCACATGACCACGGCAGCGACCACCGCGTGCCCCGAGTGCACCACCCCCGTCAGCACCGAGTCCGACCTGCGGCTGAGCGAGCTCGTCGAGTGCCCGGACTGCCGCAGCGAGCTGGAGGTCGTGGCCACCGAGCCCGTCGTCCTCGCGCTCGCGCCGGAGCCGGAGGAGGACTGGGGCGAGTGAACACGCCGACCACGGGTCCCGCCACCGCCGCGGTGCTGGCGTCACGGATCCGCCTCGAAGAGAAGCGCATCCTCCAGGCCCTGGAGGCGCGCGGCGTACCGGTCGTCCACCTCGACCCCCGCCGGCTGGAGCTGACCGTCGGCGGGGCGGCGGGACCCTGGTCGGTCGTCCTCAACCGGGAGATCTCCGCCACCCGCGCCCGCTATGCCGCCCTCGGACTGGAGGCCGCCGGCACGACGGTGGTCAACTCCGCGGCCGCCACCGGCATCTGCGGCGACAAGTGGCTCACCTCGCTGGCCCTGCACCGGGCCGGCGTGCCCTCTCCCCGTACCGCGCTCTCCCTCACCCCCGAGGCCGCGCTGGACGCCGTCCACGAAGGCGGCTACCCGGTGGTGGTCAAGCCGCTCAGCTCGTCCTGGGGCCGCCGGGTGTCGCTGCTGCGCGACCACGACGCCGCCGAGGCCGTCATGGAGCACTGCGCGGCGCTGCCCGCCCCGCAGGCGCACCTGATCTACCGGCAGGAGCTGATCGACAAGCCGGGCCGGGACATCCGGGTGGTGGTCGTCGACGGGCGGGCCGTCGGCGCCGCGTACCGCACCTCGGAGAGCTGGCGCACCAACGTGGCCCGCGGCGCGCGGACCGAGCCCTGCCCGCTCACCCCCGAACTGGCCGGGGCCGCGGTGGCCGCCGCCCGCGCGGTGGACGCCGTCATCGCCGGCGTCGACGTGGTCGAGGACCGCGAGGGACGGCTGTACGTCCTGGAGGTCAACTCCGGGGTCGAGTTCGCCGGACTGGAGGCCTCGCACCAGGGCCGGGTCGACGTGGCCGACGCCATCGCCGCGCTGGTCGCCGACGCCCACCGCCTGGCGTCCACCCGGACCGCCGGAGGCTGCGCCCCCGCTGCCCCGGACGCGGCGGCGCTGGAAGGAGCCGTACGGTGATCCGCGCCGCCGTCGTCGGCGCCGCGGGCTACATCGGCGGGGAGGTGCTGCGGCTGCTGCTCGGCCACCCGAAGGTGGAGGTGGCGGCCGCGGTGTCCTCCCGCTATCCGGGCAAGCGGGTCGACGGCCCGCACCCCAACCTGCGCGGCACCACCGACCTCGCCTTCTGCACCGAGGAGCAACTCGACTCCTACGACGTGCTGTTCCTGGCCACCCCGCACCGGGCCACCATGAAACTGCTGCCCCGGCTCGCCCCGAAGGCCAAGACGGTGATCGACCTGTCGGGCGACTTCCGGCTGCGGGACGCCGAGGAGTTCGCCCGCCGGTACGGCGCCGAGCACACCCGGCCCGACCTGCTGGGCGAGTTCACCACCGGCCTGCCCGAGCTGGCCCGGGAGCAACTGGCCGGCGCGGACCGGATCGCCGCCCCCGGCTGCATGGCCACCGCCGCCATCCTGGCGCTCACCCCGCTCACCGACGCCGGGCTGATCGAACCGGACGTCGACGTGGACGCCCGCACCGGCTCCAGCGGCTCCGGGGCCACCGCCGGCGAGGCCAACCTGCACGCCGAACGCAGCGGCTCCATGCGGCTGTTCGCCACCTCCGGGCACCGCCACGAGGCGGAGATCGCCCAGGCCTGCGGGGTGCGCCCGGTGATGACCGCGACCGGGGTGGAGGCGGTGCGCGGGGTGCAGACGGTGTGCCGCACCACCCTGCGCGAGGGCGTCACCGAGGCCGACGTACGCGCCGCCTACCGGCGACGGTACGCGGACGAGCCGTTCGTACGGGTGGTGGCCCAGCGCCGCGGCCTGTACCGGCTGCCCGAGCCGAAGATCCTGCTCGGCTCCAACTTCTGCGACGTCGGGTTCGCCGCCGACGGCTCCGGCTCCCGCCGGCTGCTGGCGATCGCCGCCCTGGACAACCTGGTCAAGGGCGGCGCCGGCAACGCCGTGCAGTCGCTCAACGTCCGGATGGGCTGGCCCGAGCGCCTCGGCCTGGAGTTCCCCGGCCTGCACCCCGTGTGACCGGCACTCCCCCTCCGACG
>NZ_PVLV01000412.1 GCF_002982015.1 Streptomyces solincola | reverse complement strand
ACCGGAGCAGCCTGGACCACTCCCGGCTCACCCGCGCGCGGGTGAGCCGGGAGTGGTCCAGGCTGCTCCGGTCGGTGGAGGTGAGGATCAGCACCGGCACCTGGGAGAGCGCGGGGACGGCGGCGATCTGCTGGAGCACCTGGTAGCCGTCGGGCGCGGGCATGGCGAGGTCGACCAGCACCGCGTCCGGCATGGTGGTGCGGATCATGCGCAGCGCCTGGCTGCTGTCGGTCACCTCGGTGGTGTGCTCGGCGAGCTTGCCGAGGACCGGTCCGAGGGAGCGGACGAAGTCGGGGTCGTCGTCGATGATGACGACGCTGCGCAGCAGCGGGCCCTCTCCCAGCGCGCGGGCGCGGCCGGTCTCGGGCGGGTCGGCGGGCAGTTCGACGACCACCCGGGTGCCGTTGCCGACCCGGCTGGTCAGGGTCAGCCGGCCGCCGAGCAGTTCGCTGAGCCTGCGGGCGTACGGCAGGCCAAGGCCGGTGCCGGCCCGGCCGCGCTGGTGGGCGCCGCGCACCTGGTAGAACTCCTCGAAGACCCGGTCGAGCTGGCCCTCGGGGATGCCGACGCCGGTGTCGGTGACGGTGAACACCGCCCATGGGCCGTCCGCCCGTTCCTCGGCCCGCGCGGTCAGCCGCACCGATCCGGCGGCGGTGAACTTCAGCCCGTTGGACAGCACGTTGCGCAGGATGCGGGTGAGCATCACCTCGTCGGTGACGAACCGTCCGGGGAACGCCGCGTCCTCGATGTCCAGTTCCACCTCCGCACCGGCGGCCGGGGCGAGGGTGCCGCGCAACTGGTAGAGCACGGTGCGCAGGTCGGTCTCCCGCAGGTGCGGCTCCAGCCGGCCGGACTCGGCCTTGGCGGTGTCCAGCAGCTCCTCCACCAGGGCCAGCAGCGTGTTGCCCGAGGAGGCGATGAGGGAGACCTGCCGATGCTGCTCGGCGGTGAGCGCCTCGGCATCCGCGGCGAGCAGCAACTGCGCCAGCGCGATGACCGAGTTGACCGGGGTGCGCAGCTCGTGGCTGACGTTGGCCCAGAAGCGGGTCTTGGCCGCGCTGGCGAGTCTGAGCCGGCGGCTGCGGTCCTCCAGGTCGGCGTAGAGGGCGACGACGCCCCGGTTGGTCTCCTCCAGCTCGCTGGACAGCTCCCGGTACAGGGCCATCACACCCGCGTTGGTCTCCTCCAGCTCCTCGTTGAGGCGCTGGAGCTCGTCTTGCTGGGCCCGCGCCTCTTCCAGGGCGGCCAGCAGTTCGCGGTTCTGGTTGCGGAGTTCGTCGCTCATGTCGGTCCCGCGCAATGCTGCCAGTTCCTCCTGGACCCGCGTGGACAGCCGCCCGGCGCTCCGGGGGGCGGGCAGGTTCTGCCCGAGCTCCAGACGGTGGCCGCTGTGGGCGCACAGGTCAAGCAGTCGGCGGGAGGCGGCCAGGATCTCGGCGGACGGCTCCCGCTCCTCGTCCCACCGGAAGCGGACGACCAGCCGGTCCGGCCCGGGCAGCCCCCGCGCCCCCGCCGGCGCCGGGGCGGGCCGGACGGCGAAGTCGGCGGTCAGCCCGGCCGCGCCCAGCAGACTGGACCCGGCCTCGCTGATCAGGGTGATCAGGCGCACCCGCTGCGCCTCGTCCATGTCCAGGGCGCGGCACAGCGCCTGCCCGTGGCGGCGCAGCTTGAACAGGTCGGGGTGCGCCGCCAGCTCCACGCTCGCCAGCGACCGCTCCCCGGCGGAGCCCGGCTCCGGACCCGGTGCGATGTCCGGACCCGGTGCGGTGTCCGGGCTCGGCGGCGTGCCCGGGTCCGGCGGGGTGTCCGGAGCCGGGTGCGCGGGCCGGGAGGCGGGGGTCATGCCCGCGTGGCCTTGACGACCAGGATGCCGATGTCGTCCCGGCGGCCGCCGGCCTCGCGCAGGATCTGCGCGCTGACAACGGTGGAGCGGCGCACGAACAGCCCCGGGAAGGACTCCGGCGACCACCGGTCGCTGAGCCCGTCGGAGTGCGTGACGAACGCGCTGCCCGGCCCCGCGGCGGCGGTGAAGGTCCGCAGGTGCGGCATGTGGTGGCCGACGATGCCGGGCACCGACAGCAGTGAGTTGCGCCTGCCGTCCTCGACGAGGAACCCGCTGACGTTGCCGACGCCGGAGAACTCGACCGACCCGGCCGCGAAGTCCAGCCTGGCCACCGCGATCGCCGCGCCCCGGGTGCCCTTCAGCGCCCGGTGCAGGTCCTGGAGCACCTGCTGCGGCCGGGTGTGCCGGGTGCCCCGGAACGCCTCGCGGGCCACCTCGCCGGCCCGGGCGGCCTGCGGGCCGTGGCCCAGGCCGTCGCACATCATCGCCAGCACCGGGCCGGCGCCGGACGCGGCCCCGCCGTCCGCCGGCGCGGTCCCGGGGGCGTGCGCCGAGCGGAGCGCCCAGGTGTCCCCGCACAGCTCCTCCCCGCCGATGGGCCGGGTCAGCCCGCCCGCGTCGATCCCGGCGGGCTCCTCGCGGCGGGCCTCGGCGCCCGCCCAGAACTGGGCCATCACCGTCGTGCCGCGACCGGGCAGGGTGTGGATGTCGAAGACGTCCGCGAGCCGGGCGATGGCCCCGAGGCCGACGCCGAGGGTGCCGGTGGAGGAGGTGCCGTCGGCCAGCGCGCTGGGCAGGTGGGGGATGCCCGGTCCGGTGTCGGTGGCGACGAACTCCACGGCCGCGTGCGCCCCGGAGCGGGTGACCCGCAGCGCCAGCGCGCCGTCCACCGCGTGCTTCTGGAGGTTGGTGGCCGCCTCGGTCACGGCGATCTCGACCGCCGAGACCCGGTCGGCGCCCAGCCCGATCCGCTTGGCCAGCCTGGCCGCCTCCCGGCGGGCGGACATGGCCAGGCCGACGTCGACCCGCAGCCAGGTGATGTGCTCGGCCTCGGTCAGGACGGGAGCGCTCACCGGGCCCACTTCACGATCACGACCTGAGTGCCCTTGCCGACCTCGGTCTCCAGTTCGAACTCGTCGACCAGCCGTCGGGCGCCGCTCAGGCCGAGGCCCATGCCGCCGCCGGAGGTCCAGCCGTCGGTCAGCGCCAGCTCCACGTCGGGGATGCCGGGGCCGGTGTCGCTGAAGGTCAGGCGTACGCCGGTGCGGCCGTTCGCCGCCAGCGTCTCGGCCTGCATCCGGCCCCCGCCGCCGTACACCAGGGTGTTGCGGGCCAGCTCGCTGGCCGCCGTCACCAGCTTGGTCTGGTCGACGAGGGACAGCCTGGCCTCCTGCGCCAGGGTGCGCACCAGTTGGCGTGCCTTGACGACGCCGGCGCTGCTGTCGAGGACCACGTCGTCCCGCTGCTGCGCGGTGCCCCCGTACGGAGCGCCGCTCATCAGATGCGGTCCGGGTGGCGGCGACCGGCGCCCGGGCGGAAGGAGCCGCCGGAGGACGGGCCGCCCGCCTCGGCGGGACCGCCCGCAGGTCCGGCGCCCTCGCCGAAGCCGAGCGCGGCGGCCCGGGCCCGGCGCAGCACCGCGAGGCCGGTCTCCAGGTTGAGCGCCGTGCGCACCCCGCCCAGCGACAGGCCCAGCTCGACCAGGGTGATCGCGACGGCCGGCCGCATGCCGACCACCACGGTCTCCGCGTCCAGCACCCGGGACATGGCGGCGACGGTCGCCAGCATCCGCCCGACGAAGGAGTCCACGATCTCCAGCGCGGAGATGTCGATGACGACGCCGCGGGCGCCGGTCTCCACGATCCGGTTGGAGAGGTCCTCCTGGAGGTCCATCACCACCCGGTCCTCCAGGTCGACCTGGATGGACACCAGCAGGACGTCCCCGATCCGCAGGATCGGCACGCGCTCGGTCACAGCAGGCCCCCGTACTCCTCGGCGAGCCGGCGGTCCCGCTCGATGGCCGACAGCGCGTGGCGCAGGGCGTCCGCGAGGGTGCCCTTGGTCGGGATGTCGCCGAACTCGATGCCGAGCGCGACGATGGTCTGCGCGATCTGCGGGCGGATGCCGGAGATCACGCACTCGGCGCCCATCATCCGCGCCGCCACGACCGTCTTGAGCAGGTGCTGGGCGACCTGGGTGTCGACCGCGGGCACGCCGGTGATGTCGATGATCGCCTGCGTCGAGTCGTAGTCGATCAGCGCCTGGAGCAGCCGCTCCATCACCACCTGGGTGCGCGCCGAGTCCAGGGTGCCGACCAGCGGCACGGCGACGACCCCGTCCCACAGCTTGACCACCGGCGTGGACAGCTCCAGCAACTGGTCGGCCTGCGAGGAGATGATCTCCTCGCGGGTGCGGGCGTAGGACTCCACGGTGAACAGCCCCAGGTCGTCCAGGAGGCGGGAGAACAGGAGGTAGGCGCGCACGTCCCGTTCGTTGCCCTCGTTGAGCGCGGGCTCCAGCACGTCCTTGAGCGCGAAGACGCTGACGGCGGTCTCGGTGGGCGAGAACCCCTGCCGGGCGCGGTTGCGGGACAGCTCCACCAGCAGGCTGCGCACCTCGGCGAAGCCCTCGCCGCGCGAGGCCAGACCGCTGGTGCTCAGCCCGGCGAGGATCGCCGCGTAGAGCTCGTTCAGCTCCTGGCCCAGCTCGGTCAGGCTGATGCGCCCCCTGAGCGACTCGCCCACGGACCGTACCCATTGGGAAGTAAATTCGTCACTCTGCGCAGTCAACAGGTCGACCAGTCGCTGAGATCCACCGTCGTGGGTCACGTTCACGCTCCTTGGTATCGACCGCCGATGCTACGGCACCCACCGGGCCCGGTTCCGGGCCGTCGGACCCCTACCGGAGCGGTTCCCGGACGGTCGCGCTCCGTCACCGTCGGCGCCGTCCGGCGCCCGATGTACGGGGTGCGCCGCCCGAAGACCGGCGACCCGTCGGCCGGTGGGCGCGGAAACTGCCATGATGTCGCGCCATGGGGAGAGCGAACCGGGGCGGGGGTAGCAGGACGTGGTCGAGCCGATAGAGGACAGCCGGCAACCCGGCGGCCGGCAGCAGCGCCCCCGCGACGAGGACGCCCCGTCCCGTGCCGCCGCCGCCTCCCGCATCCGCGTCCACCGGCCGCCGGCGGTACGGGAGGCGGCGCCGGTACGAGAGGCGTCGGCGGCGGTACGGGACGGGGCGCCGGCGGGGGACGCGGCGGTACGGGAGACGGCGGCGGTACGGGACAGGGCGGCGATACAGGGCGAGGCGCCGTCCCGGCCCGGGGCGGCGCCCCTGTCCGAAGAACAGGTCGCCGTCTGCGTGCCGGGGCGGGTGGACGAGGCCCGCGACCTGGTGGCGGCGCTGCTGGCCGAGCACGCCTCGGACGCCGACCCGCCCGCGGTGGCGGACGCGCTGCTGGTCACCTCCGAGGTGGTGACCAACGCCCTGCGGCACGGCGGCGGCATCACCGGCTTCGAGGCGCGGATCGGCTTCGGCGGCCCGGCCGCCTGCTGCCTGCTGATCTCGGTCGCCGACCGCTCCCCGGCGCTGCCCGCCTCACCGTCCGGGCCGCGCCCGCCGGGGGCCGTCGGCGGCTACGGCTGGGCGATGGTCCGCAAGCTGGCCGCGCACGCCACCGCCGCCGCCACCGCGGACGGCAAGGTCGTGCACGTGCGCATGGAGCTGCCCCGCGCGGCCGGCCAGCCGCGGGGACCGGCCGGGGGCGGGCTCACCGCGCCCTCCGCTCCCGGCCCGGAGCCAGCGCGTCCCACCGGACCGTGATCTCGCCCTGCCGCCACCGGCGGGGCGAGTCCACCAGCGGCCAGTCGCCGGCCAGCGCCCCGGCCGCGGCGATCCACCGCTGCCGGGCGCCCAGCGAGGCGTAGGGGCTGGCCGCCGCCCAGGCCCGGTCGAAGTCCCGCAGGAACGCGTGCACCGGCTCACCCGGCACGTTCCGGTGGATCAGTGCCTTCGGCAGCCGCTCGGCCAGGTCGGAGGGGCGCTCCAGCGAGCCGAGCCGGGTGGCGAAGGTCACCGTCCGCGGCCCCTCGGGGCCCAGCGCCACCCACACATGCCGCCGCCCCACCTCGTCGCAGGTGCCCTCCACCAGCAGCCCGTCCGGGGCCAGCCTCCCGCACAGCCGCGCCCAGACGGCGGCGACCTCCCCCTCCTCGTACTGCCGCAGCACGTTCGCCGCGCGGATCAGCGACGGCCGGCCGGGCACCGGCACCTCGAAGCCGCCGTGCGCGAAGACCAGGCCCTCCCGCTCGTACGGCCGAGCGGCCGCGACCCGCTCCGGGTCGATCTCCACCCCCACCACCCGGGTGCGCGGATCGGCCGTGCGCAGCCGCGCCAGCAGCTCCACGGCGGTCCAGGGGGCGGCCCCGTACCCGAGGTCGACGGCGACCGGCGGCCCGTCCGCCCGCCGCAGCGCCGGGCCGTGCACGGCGGCGATCCAGCGGTCCATGCGGCGCAGACGGTTGGGGTTGGTGGTCCCGCGGGTCGGGGTGCCGACCGGGCGGGTGGTGCGCGGGGCCATGCGACGAGGGTACGGGGGCCCGCCCCCGCCCCGGCATCCGGAAGGTGGCCCGTGCAACGAATTGGCAAAGCGGAAATGCGGGGAGCAGCCGCCGCTGTTCAGCTTGATGAGGCGGCCCCTGTGCCTCCTCCGCCCGAGCCCCTGCCCCCGCACTCCCCACAGCGGAAGGACCCGCGCCCCCGTGAGCCAGTACGCGTCCCGGATCGCCGGCTCCCTGTCGTCGCCCCACAAGCTGCGGCTGCCGGGCCTGTCCGGTCTGGCCGGCCGGGCGCGCACCCCGCGCCGGGTGGCGATGCTCAGCGTCCACACCTCCCCGCTGCACCAGCCCGGTACGGGCGACGCGGGCGGGATGAACGTCTACATCGTGGAGCTGGCCCGCAAGCTGGCCGCGATCGGCGTCGAGGTGGAGATCTTCACGCGCGCCACCACCGGCACGCTCCCCCCGGCCGTCGAACTCGCCCCCGGTGTGCTCGTGCGGCATGTGGACGCCGGTCCCTACGAGGGGCTGGCCAAGGAGGAGCTGCCCGCGCAGCTCTGCGCGTTCACCCACGGGGTGATGCGGGCGTGGGCGGGGCACCGGCCCGGCTACTACGACCTGGTCCACTCCCACTACTGGCTCTCCGGGCACGTCGGCTGGCTGGCCGCCGAGCGCTGGGGGGTGCCGCTGGTGCACGCCATGCACACCATGGCCAAGGTGAAGAACGCCGCGCTGGCTGCCGGGGACACCCCGGAGCCGGCGGCCCGGGTGATCGGCGAGACCCAGATCGTCCGCGCCGCCGACCGCCTCATCGCCAACACCGCCGAGGAGGCCGACGAGCTGGTCCGCTTCTACGAGGCGGAGCGGCGCAAGGTCGCGGTCGTCCACCCCGGGGTCAACCTCGACCGCTTCCGGCCCGCCGACGGCCGGGCCGCCGCCCGCGCCCGCCTGGGCCTCCCCGCCGACGCCTTCATCCCCCTCTTCGCCGGGCGCATACAGCCGCTCAAGGCCCCCGACATCCTGCTCCACGCCGCCGCCCGCCTCCTCGACGCCGATCCCGCCCTCCGCCGCCGGATGCTCGTCCCCGTGGTCGGCGGCCCCAGCGGCAGCGGCCTGGCCAAGCCCGAGAAGCTCCAGAAGCTCGCCGCCCGCCTGGGCATCGCCGACGTGGTCCGCTTCCACCCGCCGGTGGACCAGGACCGCCTCGCCGACTGGTTCCGTGCGG
>NZ_PVLV01000411.1 GCF_002982015.1 Streptomyces solincola | reverse complement strand
CCGGCGGGGGAGCGCGGCGGGGGGACGGTGTGGCCCGCCCGGGTCTGTGTCATGGAGGCAGCGTCCCAGCCGGCGGCCCGCCGCGAGCGGCGCTGCGGCCGCGCTTCCCCGGAACGGGGGAACGCGGCGGGTCCGGCCCCGCGGGAGCGGCCCCCACCGGTATCAGGAGGGGCGGTCGCCGTCGTCCCTCCCGGGGCCCGCGTCGTACGAGGAGGTGCCCGAGTCCAGCAGCGGCTCGGCGGTCTTCAGGTGGGCGGGGGCGAAGGCGCGCAGCACGTGGTAGCCGGTGATCACCACGATGGTGCCGAGCGCGATGCCGCCCAGCTCGAAGTTGTCGGTGATCTTCAGGCTGACGCCGCCGACGCCGATGATGATGCCGGCGGCGGCCGGGACCAGGTTGAGCGGGTTGCGCAGGTCCACCCCGGCGTTGATCCAGATCTGCGCGCCGAGCAGGCCGATCATGCCGTACAGGATGACGGTGATGCCGCCGAGCACCCCGCCGGGGATGGCGGCGACCACCGCGCCGAACTTGGGGCACAGGCCGAAGAGCAGGGCGAACCCGGCCGCGGCCCAGTAGGCGGCGGTGGAGTAGACCCGGGTGGCCGCCATCACGCCGATGTTCTCGGAGTAGGTGGTGTTCGGCGGGCCGCCGACCGCGGTGGAGAACACCGAGCCCACACCGTCCGCGGCGATGGCGGTGCCCAGCTTGTCGTCCAGGGACTTCCCGGTCATCTCGCCGACCGCCTTGACGTGCCCGGCGTTCTCCGCGATCAGCGCGATCACCACCGGCAGCGCGACCAGGATCGCCGACCACTCGAAGGCCGGGGCGTGGAAGGACGGCAGCCCGATCCAGTCGGCCTTCGCCACACCGGACAGGTCCAGCCGCCAGTGGTCGACCGCCTCGGCGCCGCCGGCCGGGGAGTGGATCATGCCGAAGACCAGGTCGAGGACCCAGGAGAGCGCGTAGCCGAAGACCAGGCCGAGGAAGATCGCGATCCGGGACCAGAAGCCGCGCAGGCAGACCACCGCCAGCCCGGTGAACAGCATCACCAGCAGCGCCGTCCACTGGTCCTGCGGCCAGTAGGTGCTCGCGGTGACCGGGGCGAGGTTGAAGCCGATCAGCATCACCACCGCGCCGGTCACGATCGGCGGCATGGCGGCGTGGATGATCCGCGCCCCGAACCGCTGCACCGCGAGCCCGGCCAGGAACAGCACCGCGCCGACCACCAGGACCGCCCCGGTGACGGTGGCGCTGTCCCCGCCGGAGGCCCGGATGGCGGCGGCCACACCGACGAAGGAGAGCGAGCAGCCCAGGTAGCTGGGCACCTGGTCGCGGGTGGCGAGCAGGAAGATCGCGGTCGCCACGCCGGACATCATGATCGCCAGGTTGGGGTCGAGCCCCATCAGGACCGGGGCGACGAACGACGCCCCGAACATGGCCACCACGTGCTGGGCGCCCAGGCCCGCCGTGCGCGGCCAGGACAGCCGCTCGTCGGGTCGGACGACGGCGCCGGGCGCGGGGGTGCGCCCGTCGCCGTGCACGGTCCAGCGCACGCCGAGGTTCATGAGGGGTGGCTCCGGTTTCTGGGAGGCGGGGGAGGGGCCGGCCGCGCCGCGCGGGCGTACGCCGGGGGCGCGTGGCCGGAAAGCGGCCACGCGCCATCGTAGAGGCCGGTCGTCACCAGGACGCGGGACGGTCGGCGGCCGGTCGGGGCCGGTCCGCTCTCCGTCACCCGGGCCGCCCGGCGCCCGTGCCGCGCCCCGGCTACTTCACCGGATCGCCCGCCGGGCCCTTGGCGCCCGCCGCGTCCTTGAGCGCGGCCCCCGCCGCGTCCGCCGTGCCGCTCCGGGCGCCGGGGCTGAGCACGCGCGCGCCGAGCACCAGGCCGAAGGCCAGCAGGGTCACCACGCCGAAGGAGACGGTCAGCGAGGTCAGGTCGGCCAGGCCGCCGATCGCCGAGGGGGCCACCAGACCCGAGGTGTACGTGATGGTGGCGACGCCCGCGATGGCCTGGCTCGGGTTGGGGCCGCTGCGGGCCGCGGCGGCGAACGCCAGCGGGACGACCACCGCCACCCCGAGCCCGATCAGGCCGAATCCGGCCAGCGCGACCGCCGGATGAGGGGCCAGCACCACCAGCGCCCCGCCCGCGGTGGCGGCGAGCCCGCCGGTGCGCACCGTGCGGACCGGGCCGAAGCGGTCCACCACCCGGTCGCCGACCAGCCGGGCCACCGCCATGGTCAGCGCGAACGCCGTGGTGGAGGCCGCGGCGAGACCGGCCGACGTGCCGAGCTGGTCGCGCAGGTAGACCGCCGACCAGTCCAGGCTGGCGCCCTCCGCGAACACCCCGCAGAACCCGATCGCCCCGATCACCAGCGCCGACTTCGGCGGCAGCGCGAACCGCGGCGGCGGCTCCTCGTCCGGGGTGCTGCGCAGGTCCAGCACCCCCTGGCAGAACAGCAGGCCGAACACGGTCAGCACGGTCGCGGCGATCAGGTGGTGCACCCGGGCGTCCCCGCCCAGGTGCGCGGCCAGCGTGCCGGCCGCCGAGCCGAGCAGCGCGCCCGCGCTCCACATGCCGTGCAGGCTGGACATGATCGAGCGGTCCAGCCGCCGCTCCACCTCCACGCCCAGCGCGTTCATCGCCACGTCCGACATCCCGGAGGCGGCCCCGTACACGAACAGCGCCGCGGCCAGCCCCCACACGTTGGGCGCCAGCGAGGGCAGGGTCAGCGACAGCGTCCACAGCACCAGCAGCAGCCGCAGCGCCGGGCGGGCGCCCATCCGGTGGCTGACCGCCCCGGCCAGCGGCATCGCCAGCGACGCGCCCAGTGCCGGGAAGGCGAGCGCCAGGCCGAGCTGGCCGGCGCTCACCCCGGCGTGGTCGGCGATCCAGGGGATCCGGGTGGCGAAGCTGCCCGCCACCGCTCCGTGCACACAGAACACCGCCGCCACCGCGAACCGCGCCCGCCGCAGCCGCGCCGGTGTGGACACCGCCTCCACCGCCATGGACCCTCCCCGTCTCCCGCTCGGACCGTCTGCCGGGCGGTAAACTATCAGGAAGGTTGCCTGATAGTAAGACGGTTCTAGGAAGCCCGCCGAGACGGACTTCCCCGGGGGACCCCGCCGAGACGGCCGTCCGGCCCGCTTCTGGAAGGATTCCGGCATGCCTGCATCGCCCAGCACCGCCCGGGCCATCAACGACCGGCTCGCACTGCGGTTCCTCCGCGACGAGGGGCCGCTGACCGCCGGTCAGCTCAAGTCGCTGACCGGCCTGTCCCGGCCGTCCGTCGCCGACCTGGTCGACCGGCTCCAGGAGTCCGGCCTGATCCGGGTGGTCGGCGAGGCGGGCGCCCAGCGCCGCGGCCCCAACGCCCGGCTGTACGGGCTGGTCGCCGACCGCGCCCACCTCGCGGCCCTGGACGTGCGCACCCACAGCGTCTCCGTGGTCGTCACCGACCTGCTCGGCGCGGTCCTCGCCGAGGCCGCGCTCCCGATGGACCCCCGGCACGCCGAGGGCGACCCCGGCCCCGCCGTCGAACGCGCCGCCGCACTGCTGGAGCGGACCGTCGCGGACGCGGGGGCCACCAAGCTGCACAGCGTCGGCATCGGCGCCCCCGGCCTGATCGACCCGCACACCGGCGAGCTGCGGGACTCCAGCGGCCTGCCCGCCTGGCACCGCCGCCTGGTCGCCGCGCTCCAGCAGCGCCTCACCGCCGCCGTGCGGGTGGAGAACGAGACCAACGTGGCCGCCGTCGCCGAGCAGCGCGAGGGGGCCGCCCGGGACCGCGACACCTTCGTGCTGCTCTGGCTCGGCGAGGGCGTCGGCGCGGCCCTCGTCCTGGACGGCGAGCTGCGGCGCGGGGCGTCCGGGGGCGCGGGGGAGATCGGCTTCCTGCCGGTGCCCGGCACCGGCGGCCTGCCGTCGGCCACCGGATGCGACGGCGGCTTCCACGCGCTGGCCGGCTCCGCCGCGATCACCGCGCTGGCCGCGCGGCACGGCCTGGTCCCCGGTGCGGACGGTGGACCGGTGCCGGCCGGCGCGGTCGCCGTCCGCACCGCGCTGGCCACCGGCGCGGACGCCTTCCTGGACGCCCTGGCCGGGCGGATCGCGCTGGGCGCGGCGTCCGTCAGCGCCGTCCTCGACCCGGGGTGCGTGGTGCTCGGCGGCGAGACCGGGCGCGCGGGCGGCGCCGACCTCGCCGCCCGGGTGGAGGCCCGGCTCGGTGAGCTGTCGCCGCTGCGCACCGAGGTCCGCGCCGGCCTCCTCGGTGGCGCGGCCGTCCTGCGCGGCGCCCTGCTCACCGTCCGGGACGCCGCCCAGGACGAGCTGTTCGGCCCGGCGAGGACGACCGGCTGAGCCGGCGCAGGGCCGCCGCCGCCCCCTCGGGCCGGCCCTTCCTCAGGGGCCCTTCCCTCAGGGCCCCCCTCTCAGCGGGCGGCCCGGCGTCCCGGTCCCGCCGGTCACCCCGGTCCGGACGGCGGTCACCCGCCCGACCTGTCATGCCTCTGCCGCCCTTCCGCATGCGGAAGGGCGGCAGAGGCATGACAGG
>NZ_PVLV01000410.1 GCF_002982015.1 Streptomyces solincola | reverse complement strand
AGCCGGAGGTGGCGAGGGAGAGGAGCCGGGGAGGGGGCCGGGGCTCACGGCGTCCGGCATCCCGCTGCCGGACGGCGCACGCACGTTGGAGAGCTCTCTCCCGTGACTCCGCGACGTCCGTGGCACAGAGGTTGGGAGAGCGCTCTCCGAGAGTGGCGGCAGGTACGGGCACTGTCAACGGTCGTGCGGCAACCTCTGCTCGACGTCCGGTGCCCGGCCTGAGCCGCGCATGCCGGGCGCACTGTGCCGCGCGTCACACCGGCAGTGGCGTGATTTCGCGGTTGCGGGTGGCGTACGCGAGAGGAAGCCGGGTATCCGCACCGCCGTGGCCGCATCCGCGGCACCCGTGCCGGAACCTGCGCTGCGGAAGGCGATGCACATGACCCTGACGACGGACGGGACCACGGACCGGGATGCTCCGGCCGCGCTGGTGACCGCCAGCGTCGCCTATGACGGCGACCCCTCCTGTATCGCCGAGGCCCGTGACTTCGCCGCCGCCTTCCTGGACCGGGTGAGCGAGCAGCGCGACCGCGAGGTGTCGTCCCGGGCCTTCGCCGTCACCCAGCTCGTCGTCAGCGAGCTGATCACCAATGTCTGCAAGTACGCCCCGGGCCCCTGCGTCCTGGATCTGCGCCTGGCCGGCCGTATGGTCGAGATCTCCGTGTGGGACTCCGACCCCGTGCTGCCGCTGCCGCGCACCCCGGAACCGGGCCGGGTCGGCCAGCACGGGCTGGAGATCGTGCTGGCCGTGAGCCAGGGCTACGAGGTGCGCCGCGAGCCGGTCGGCAAACGTACCCGCGCGCTGATCGCACTCCAGGACGACCCCGCCGGGGCTCCGGCCGGCATGACCCCGGGCGTCGACTGAGCCGGGCGCACGGTCGCGTTCCGGTCGGGAAGTGGGACCGCTGAGCCGTACGGGGCATGGAACCACCCCTTCGGGGTATCCGGGTCGGGCCCGGCCAAGGGCACCGACGTAGAGGAGACCACCGTGCTGATGGCCCACCCCGCGATCCTGAGCGACCTCGTGAAGGAGTACGAGACCCTGCGCACGCTCAACGCGCAGAACGCCGTCAGCACCGAGGTGCGCCGTCGCATCGAGGACGTCACCTACACCCTCTGCGTCTCCACCGGCACCCGCGACGCCGACAGCGCCCTGGCCGTGGCACGCAAGCAACTCGCCGCACGCCGCCAGGACGACGTGGCCCTGGAGGCGTGAGCCCCGGCGCCTGCCCGGCCATGCCGCGCGCTATCGCGCACCGTCCCGCGGAATCCTGACGTGCGGTCCGGGGGAAGCCCTGCTTCCCTGGTGGGTGCTGGTTCATCCCGTTTCCGAGGAGGCCGTGATGAGTACCGCAGACGAGGCGCGAGGCCGGGTCCGCCAGATGCGCGACAAGGCGCAGGAGCTGGACCGGGCGGCCGAGAGCGTCGACGACCAGCACGAGCAGCAGAGGCTGCGTGACAAGGCCCGCCGCCTGAGGGACCAGAGCGACCAGGAGGCCGCGATGGCGAGCGGGGACATCGACCCGATCATCTGACCGCGTCCGACGAGCGCGTGGCACGGCAGCCGGGCTGCCGTGCCACGCGGCTCGTACGGACGGCGTTGCCACGTTTCGGCCGCGCCGTTCACGCGCGCGGGCAACCCCCCCGGTGGGCAACCCCGGGCGGGCGACTTCCGGCTTTGGCAACCGCGGCCGGGCAACCCAGGTGGGCAACCTCGGGCGCACGCGAGGCCCGCCTCATCGGTGCGAAGCGGTCCTCCTGGTCCGTGACTTCCTGGGCCGGGTGCGCGGAGCCGGGTGCCGTGCGCCGGTCGACGTGCGCTGTCGTCGGGGCCCGGCGTGGAAGGGGCGACGGGGGGTACGCGGTGGCGAACCTCCGGCGGGGACCCGCGGGACGGACGCAACAGACGCGAGAGGCGGGCGATCCATGTCTGCGACCCTGACCCGGGTGCTCGGAGCGGCCACCGCCGCGTACGGCCTGGCCATCACGGCGAAGCCGGCACTGCTGGCCCGGCCCTGCGGCCTGGTGGACGAGAAGGGCGAGGTACCCGGGCCGACCGCTCTGCTGATCAGGGCCGTCAGCGCGCGCGACACGGCGATCGGCGCCGCCATGGCGGCCGCCGGAGACCGCGGTGCGCGGCGGTTGGCCACCGGCAGCCGCATCGTGTCGGACCTCTCGGACGCGGTGGTCTTCGGCACCATGCTGGAGGAGTCCGACAAGCGGCGGAAGGTCATCGCCTTCGCCGTGACCTGGGGCGCCCTGTGCGCCGCGGCGCTCTATGCCTCCGAGCGGGACTGAGCCGGCCAGGCTGGGGATGGACGGCGGCGGGAGTGCCCACCCAGGTGGGTGCGCCCGCCGCCGTCTGCGGGGGTCGCCCCGCTACCAGCGGTCGCGGTGGACCACCTCGGAGACCGGACGGCGGCGCACCGGGCCGAAGTTGCCGAGCGGCCAGCCGACCGGGACGGCGGCGAAGGTGTTCATGTCGGCCGGAATGCCGAGCGCCTTCTTCCACTCGTCCTCCAGCATCAGGTGCCAGATGGTGATGTTGGCGGCCAGGCCGAGGCCGCGCGCGGCGAGCAGCAGGTTCTGCACCCCGGGGTAGACGCAGGAACCCTCGGCCAGGGCCTGGAAACGCACCTGGCCGGCGACCATCCTCTCGCCGGCGTCCGCGCCCAGCGCCGCCGCGGAGGCCCGCAGCCCCTCCTCCTCGACGCGCGGCGGCGGGAACTGGTAGCAGGGCACGATCAGCGCCGGGGTGTCGGCGAAGTGGTCGCGCTGGTACTCGATGGCGGCGACCATCCGCCGGTACGCCCCCTCGTCCATGCCGGTCGGGGCGTACTTGCCGGTGGTCGCCAGATAGGCGTCCACACACCGCCGCCAGAGCGGGGCCAGCTCCGCCATGACCCCGCGGTCGGTGACGACGACGTACTCGAACCGCTGCATGTTGCCGCCGCTGGGGCCCCAGACGGCGGCCTGGACGAGCTGGTCGAGCAGCTCGTCCGGCACCGGGTCCGGCTTGAGGCGGCGCATGGCCCGCATGGTCGACATGGTGGTGAGCAGCCCGGGTTCGCCCGCGGGTGCGTCGGTCCGGGCCGACGGCGTGGTCGCTTCGGAGGTCATGATCGCGAAGTGTAGGCCGGGAGGGTGACGCGGGGGAGGGGCGGCCGACCACCCGTCAGAACGCCGTGTGCCGCGCGGCTCCGTCACGGGTCCACACCCGCAGGTACGGGGCGGCGTCCGGCAGCCGGTCCGGCGCGGTCAGCACCAGGGTCGCCAGGGCTGCGGCACCGTCCAGCGACGAACCGGCCGGCGGCACCAGCCGGGCGTCCGGTCGCGCGGCGCGCACCGCCTCCCGGAACGGCGCCGCGAGCAGCTCGCCCGCCCGGAACAGGCTGCCGCACCACGACACCACCGGCTCCGTCCCGGGTCCCGACTCCGTCCCGGGTCCCGGCTCGGTCGGCAGGGCGGCGACCACGGTATCCGCGAGGTGCTCCGCGGCCCGCCGCCACACGGCCCGGGCCGTCGGGTCGCCGTCCTCGGCGGCCGAAGCCACGTCCGGGGCGAAGGCCGCCATCCGGCCGGCCACGTCCCCGTGCGGATACAGCCGGGCGGGCCAGCCTTCCGGGGATCCGAAGCGCTGGACGGCCGCCGCCAGCAGGGTCGCCGAGCCGTCCGCCCGACCGTCGTGGGCGCGCAGCGCGGCCCGCAGCCCCGCCTGCCCGATCCAGGCTCCGCTGCCCGCGTCGCCCAGCAGATGGCCCCAGCCGTCCCGGCGGACCCAGCGCTTGGCGAAGTCCGTGCCCAGCGCCACCGCGCCGGTGCCCGCGGCCACCACGGCGCCGGGCCGTACGCCGAGGGCGCCGACGTAGGAGGTGACGACGTCGGCGGCGAGCACCACCCGGTCGGCGCCCAGGAGTTCGGCGAGGCCCCGGCAGAGCGCCTCCGGGTCGGCGGTCAGCCCGAGCAGCCCGCTCAGACCGACGCCCACCGCGGCGACCGGCGGGAGGCCGCCCGGCCGGGCGGCGCGCTCCTGCCGCAGCGCCTCCGCCAGCCCGGTGAGCAGGGAGCCGGTGTCGATGCCGTCGGCTCCGACGGTCCGGCCCGGAGCCGGCAGTTCGACCCCCGGCGCGTCCGCCCGCGGGCCGCCGGGCAGCAGCCGCACCCGGGTCCCGGTGCCGCCCACGTCGACCGCGGCCACCGCCCCTCCCGCCGGGAGCGGACCACCGCCGGCCGGAAGGGCCGCGCCGGTCGCGGACCCCGTGTGCCCATCGCGTTCCATGCCGCGGAACCTACCGGCGTCCCGGACCCGTCTCAACGGACCCGCCTCAACGGACCGGTCGCGGCGGCGCCGGGCCTACGCCGGACCAGCGGACCGGTGGCCGTGTGCCCGAGGGCGACGGGCCGGCCCCCGTTCCCCGGGGCTCTGATCGGCCGGCGTGCCCATCCGCGGGCCCGTGCGCTCCGAACGAGTGGTGTGACCACGTCGACAACACCCCCTCAACGCCGATGGCGCGCCAGGTCCCTGCGGCCACTGCTCGCCGCCCTGTCCGGCCTGCTGTCCGGGTACGCCGCGCTGGCCGTCGCCGAACTGGTGGCCGGTCTCGTCCGCCCGGGCACCGGACCGGTGACCGCGGTCGGCGGCGCCGCCATCGACCGCACCCCAGCGCCCGTGAAGGACTGGGCGATCCGCACCTTCGGCGAGAACGACAAGCTCGCCCTGCTGTGGGGCATGGCCGTCGTGATCGCGGTGCTGGCCGCGGCACTGGGCCTGCTGGCCGGACGGCACCGCCCGGCCGGTGTGGCGGGCATCCTGCTGTTCGGCCTGGTCGGGGCCCTTGCGGCGACCGGCCGTCCGGACTCCGACTCCCTCGCCGACGCCCTTCCCTCGCTGGCCGGTGCGGTGGCCGGTGCGGCGCTGCTCCACCTGCTCAGCGGCCGGCTCCCCGCCCCGCGACGAGCCGATGCCCCCGGCGCCGGAGATACCGGTGACCAGGACGGGGGCTGGGACCGGCGCGGTTTCCTGGTGGCGGCGAGCGCGGCGGCCGCCGCGTCCACCGGCGCGGGCGTGGCGGGCCGGCTGCTCGGCGGGCAACAGGCCGAGGACGCGGTCGCCTCGCGCGCCGCCGTGTCGTTGCCCGCGCCCGGAGCCCCGGCCGACCCGCTGCCCCGCGGCGCCCAGCTCCGGGTCCCCGGCGTCTCCCCGTTCACCACGCCCAACAAGGACTTCTACCGGGTCGACACCGCCCTGGTCGTGCCCAAGGTGGACGCCGGCGCCTGGCGGCTGAAGATCCGCGGGGAGGGCTTGCGCAAGCCGCTGACGCTCTCCTTCCAGGATCTGCTGAAGCGCGAGCTGATCGAGCGGGACATCACTCTGACCTGCGTCTCCAACGAGGTCGGCGGCCCCTACGCCGGGCACGCCCGCTGGATCGGCGTACGCCTGGCCGATCTGCTCGGCGAGGCCGGGGTACGGCCGCCGTCCAAGGGCGGGCGAGCCGACCAGCTCGTGTCCCGGTCGGTGGACGGGATGACCATCGGCACCCCGGTGGAGGACGTGATGGACGGCCGGGACGCGATGCTCGCGGTCGGCATGAACGGCGAGCCGCTTCCCTTCGTCCACGGCTTCCCGGTCCGGATGGTGGTCCCCGGGCTGTACGGGTACGTCTCGGCCTGCAAGTGGATCCAGGACATCGAGCTGACCACGTTCGACGCGTACGACGCCTACTGGGTGAAGCGGGAATGGGCCGCCAAGGCCCCGATCAAGACGCAGTCGCGGATCGACACGCCGAAGCCGTTCGCCCGCCCGGCGGCCGGGACCGTGATGGTCGCCGGGGTCGCCTGGGCCCAGCACCGGGGCATCGAGCGGGTCGAGGTGAGGGTGGACGACGGGCCGTGGCAACGGGCCGACCTCGCGCCCGTGCCGTCGACCGACACCTGGCGCCAGTGGTCCTTCCCCTGGCAGGCGACGCCCGGCTCGCACACCCTGACCGTGCGGGCCACCGACGGCACCGGTGAGACGCAGACCGAGAAGCGCACCCGCACCATCCCCGACGGGGCGAGCGGCTGGCACTCGGTGGTCGTCATGCCGGAATGACGGCGCCACCGCCCGGAAGCAGACGGGCCGGCGCCCGCGAACAGGCAGGCCGGCGGCCGTAAGCGGAGGGGCCGGTGACGGAGTCCTCCGACTCCGTCACCGGCCCCTCTCGGCGTACCGTCTCCGTGCCCGCCTGCCTGTCGGCCTCCCGGCGTACCGTCTCCGTGCCCGCCGGCCTCCCAGCCTGCCGCCGTGCCCGCCGGCCCACCGCCCTCCGGTCTGCCGGCCCACTGGTCGGCCCACCGGTCGGCCGGCCCGCCGGCCCACCGGGCCGCCCGCTCGGCTCAGGTCGGGAAGGACATCACCATCAGCGGACCGGTGGTCGGCTCGGCGGAGCCGCCCAGCGGCTCGACGGTGACGCCGACGCCGCTCGCGCCGTCCACCCCGCCCTGCATCACCGACGCGCCGTCCGAGGAGACCAGACCGGCCGGCCGCATCGCGCCGTCGTCGTCGAACCAGAGCTGGTAGGTCTTGCCGGCCGGCGGCTTCGGCAGCCCGGAGGCCACGAAGACCGCGCTGTTGCGTTCCCGGGAGACCACCACGGTCGCCCGGGTGCCGCCCTCGGTGGCACCGGTGACCGTGCGGGCGTCCGGCGCGGAGAGCACCGCGGTCAGCCGGTCCGCCTGGTCCTGCGCGGCGCGGGCCTGCTCGCTCGCCTCGTCGGCTCGCTGGTACTGCCAGGCAGCCACCCCGCCGAAGCCGACCGCCGCGGCGACGCAGGCGGCCAGCACCAGCCGGGGCAGAGCGCGTCCGCGCCGGACCGGCGAGACGGCGGACGCACCGCCGCCGGGCACCAGCGGCGGCAACTGCCGCACGCTGTCGATGCCGGCCAGCACCGCCGCCTTCATCCCGGGTGGCGGAGCCGTCGCCGCGGACACGCCGAGCCGGGCCGCCGTCGCGGTCAGCTCGCGCACCTCCTGGGCGCAGGCCGGGCAGGTCTCCAGATGCCGCTCGAACGCGTCCCGCTCGTCGTCCGGGAGGGCGTCGAGCGCGTAGGCGCCCGTGGGGGCGTGCAGGTGTTCGTCGCTCATGCGCTCACTCCCATGCAGTCGCGCAGACGGATCAGGCCGTCCCGCAGCCGGGTCTTGACCGTGCCCAGGGGCGCCGACAGCGAGGCGGCCACCTCGCGGTAGGTGTATCCCCGGTAGTACGCCAGCGTCACCGCCTGGCGCTGAAGCTCGGTCAGCGAACGCAGGCAGCGGCGCACCTGCTCGCTCTCCAGCCGCACCGCCACCTCCTCGCTCACCTCGTCGTAGGCGGGCATCTGCTCCCGCTGGGCGCTGCGCTGCTCACGGTCGCTGGCGGCCTGCTCGGAGCGGACCCGGTCCACCGCGCGCCGGTGCGCCATGGTCATCACCCAGCTCATGACCGAGCCCCGGTCGGCCTGGTAGCGGGCGGCGCTGCGCCACACCTCCACCATCACCTCCTGGGCCACCTCCTCGGACTGCGCCGGATCCCGCAGCACCCGCAGCACCAGCCCGAACACCGGCCCGGCCAGGGCGTCGTACAGGGTGGAGAAGGAGTCCTTGTCGCCGGCCGCGACCTGGCCGAGGATCTCGGCGAGGTCCGGCTCCCGCCGCTGCGGTCCGCCGATGTGCGCGATCTCTCTCACCGTTCACCCGCTTCACCAGCGCGGCACGGTGCGTGTGCAGCGCCCATCCGGTCGCCCATGGGCCCAACCCTCTTCCAGCGTTCGTGCAGGCCGCGGGCCGTGGGGCGGCCGCCTGCGGTCGTGTCGTCGTCGTACTACGCCAGTCTTTCGTAGCGGTCGGGCTCGCGGATGGGTTCGGCCCCCGTCCGTCTGTCTGAAGTGCCCGGGCGAGGCGCTCCGGGGCCGCTCGTACGCAGGTCGAGGGCCCCTCTCCTCGCCGTTATCGGTCCGTTACCGAACTCGGCCAATCCGCCGTGCGGGGGGCCCCGAATGCCGGGTGAGAGGGCCGCCGAGGCCCGCCGCCGGCGGAACTGACACCCGCCGTCCCGGACCGGCCCGCAGCCGCTCGCCCAGCGCCCAGGCGCCGGGCGCCACGACCTTCCCGACCATCGCACACCGTTCCTGAACAACCCGACACCGACCGACATTTCGGGACTCATGTCTCGGAAGGCCTCTGTTCTTCGAAGGAGAACGACGATGTTCACCATCCGCTCCCGCCGCATCCTCTCCGCCGCCGCCGTGGCGGCCGCGCTGCCGCTGGTCCTCACCGGCTGCGGCATGGACGACAAGGGCGACTCCGGTTCGGGCTCCGCCGCCTCCACGAGTGCGTCCCCCTCCATGGAGGAGTCCTCCAGCGCCGCGATGCCGATGGACAAGCCGTTCGGCCCCGCCTGCGCGTCGCTGCCCACCTCCGGTGAGGGCAGCGTCGAGGGCATGGCCGACGACCCGGTGGCCACCGCTGCCTCCAACAACCCCGCGCTCTCCACCCTGGTGTCCGCGGTCAAGAAGGCGGGCCTGGTCGACACCCTCAACAACGCGCAGAACATCACGGTGTTCGCGCCGACCAACGAGGCGTTCGCCAAGATCCCGAAGGCCGACCTGGACAAGGTCCTCAACGACAAGGCGATGCTGACCAAGATCCTCACCTACCACGTGGTGGGCCAGAAGCTGACGCCGCAGCAGCTCGAGAACGGCTCCTTCGACACCCTGGAGAAGAGCAAGCTGACGACCTCCGGCTCGGGTGAGTCCTACACCGTCAACGACAGCGCCAAGGTCGTCTGCGGCAACGTCCCCACCGCCAACGCCACGGTCTACATCATCGACAGCGTGCTGATGCCGAAGATGTGAGGCGGCACCGGGGCGACCCGGGGCACGGACCGGTGACGACGTCCTGGGGAAGGGAAACGTCGTGTGCCGACAGGGCCCGGCCGGACGCCGGGGAGGACGGACGCGCGATATGGGTTCGGTCGCGCGTCCGGCCCCCGGTTCCGCCGGGCCCGCCCCCGTGCCCGGCG
>NZ_PVLV01000040.1:30296-39349 GCF_002982015.1 Streptomyces solincola | reverse complement strand
GGGGAGGGGCGGCAGTGGCTCCGGCCGGGGAGCGCCCGCTGTCGCTCCGCGATCCGCACTCCGACCGTGCACGCCCCTTCGCGGCGCCCGTACGGCACCCGCGTGCCCTCCCCGTCCGATGTACGCCTTCCGCCGGCTCCCGCCCCGCCGCCCCGTCCTCTCGCTCGACGTCCCCGCGCGGTGCCTACGAGCACCCCGACCGCCGTCGACCGTCCGGCTCACCCCGGCCAACGCACTTCGCTGGCTCGACACGTGATCGACGGGGCGTCCCTGAGGGCCCCCTCGCCCAGCCGGCGGATGCCGCGTCGGCGTTTCGTCGTCAGCGAAGGTGCACGATCCGCCATGCGCCGAGCGTGGCCTGCGACACGCCCCGCTTGATGTCGGGTGCGTCGGACATCAGCACGTAGCGACCGGGCGCACTGCGGTTGCCGAGGGTCTCCTGGTGACCGGCGGACAGGCCGCCGAGACCGTACGCGGGGCCGTCGAAAACGGAGCCGGCGGCGCGCCCGTCCTCCAGCACCTGACGCACCCGCTCGGCCGTGACTCCCGGGCGGAGCCGTTGCAGCAGCATCTCTCCACCCTGCGCAGTGGCGTTGACGAAGCGCACGGGTCCGGACGCCGGGAGGACGCCGGGGGACGCGAAGCGGGGCCCGTCCGGCGTGGGCACCAGTCGTACCTCGGGGGTGGGGGACGTCGCGGCCCCCTGCCGCACGGTGTCCTGCGGGCGGTCGTCGTGCGCGGCGTCGGAGCGCCGGCCCGAGGCGTCGCAAGCGTCGTGGTGTCCGCGCACCCGCAGTCGTTCGGTCTGGTTCGAGCCCGCCAGCACCCGGTTGAGGTCGACTACGCGGTAGGTGCCGGGGCACAGCAGGATGGTGACCCGCACCGGGCGGTCGCGGTCGACCTGCGCGCCGCCGAAGAACTCGGCCCGGAGGTCCACCGCGCGGGCCGCGGCCGCCACGACGGACGGCGGGTTCTCCAGCGAGGTGCCGCGCAGGTCGTCCAGCACGCGCCGGACGGGAGAGTCCCCCCGCAGCCGGAAGATCTCGAGCAGGTGCTGTCGCGCGTCAGCGGACGAGACGCGGAACTCGACAGGTCCAGCGGGGACGGCGTCAGGCATGCCGACGCCCGCGTCGCTCACGCTCACGTCGACGGTCGACCGGCTCGTCGTGGGACCGGCGGCGTGCGCCGCCGCGGGTGCCGCCAGGACACCGGCGAGCAGACACGCAAGAACCGAAGTGCGACGGGCTCCCCGTCCAATCGATGCAACCACTTTGCGCCCTTCCAGATGGAACGGCCGGGCCCTCGCTCCGGCCGGAGAGGAGTTCTCCTCGCCATGAACGCACGCGACGGGCGCGCGGGCGACACCAGGAGGACACGCCGTGGGCGGCTGCGGCCCAGGAACGCCCACGTCCTTCGGCTCGGGGCCGTTCCCCCGCCCAAGGCCCCGGACTCCGAAGGTGCTGCGCTGAAGGGGGCATCGAGAGCACCCCTTCGGGGGAGAGTGCGCCGCGCTGGGCCGGCTGCCTGCGGCACACGGGCACAAAGCCCCTGCCGCAGCGCGTCCCGACGCGTGCGGCGGGGCCCGAGCGGGCCGGTGGCCGCACCGGCGCCCCCGGTGCGGCGGCCCCCGGACACTGCGCCAACCGAGGAGACCCCTTGCGAACGACCCACCGCGAACGGACCCGGCCGCCCCGCTCCGTCGACTGTCACCCGTCCGCAGGGCGCGCGGGCCGCCGCCGGGAGGGCGGATCGTGACCGGGGCGGGCGCGCAGCGGACGGGAGTGTGGCTGGTGGGGGCCAGGGGCTCGGTGGCGACCACGGCCGTGGCGGGGTGCGCGGCGCTCGCCGCAGGTCTGCACGAACCGCTTGGCATGGTCACCGAGACGGCAGGGTTCGACGGGTGCGGGCTCCCGCCGCTGGACGCACTGGTGTTCGGCGGCCACGACATCGCCGAGGTGTCGCTGCCGAAGCGTGCCCAGGAGCTGGTGGCGAGCGGGGTGCTGCCGTCCGGGGTACCGGATGCCGTCCACCGGGAGCTCGCGGCGGCCGAGAACGCGGTCCGGCCCGGTGGGCGCGTGGCCGGTGACGTGCGCGATGACGACGAACTGATCGCCGTCTTCGCCGAGGACATCGGGTCGTTCGTCCGGGAGCACGGGCTGGCCCGGGCGGTGGTGGTCAACGTCGCGTCGACCGAGCCCGCCGGCGATCCCGGCGATCCTGGCGGTGCGCGGCTGCCGGCCAGCGCCCTCTACGCGGTGGCGGCCCTGCGCTCGGGGTGTCCGTACGTCAACTTCACCCCGTCCGCCGGCATCGACCACCCGGCCCTGGCCGAGGCGGCCGCGGCATCGGGGCTCCCCTTCGCGGGGAAGGACGGCAAGACCGGTCAGAGCCTGCTGCGCTCCGCCCTCGGCCCCATGTTCCGTCAACGGGCCATGGCGGTGCGGGCGTGGTCCGGGGCGAACCTGCTCGGGGGCGGAGACGGGGCCGCGCTGGCCGACCCGGACGCGGCGGCCGCCAAGAACGCGGGCAAGACCAGGGTGCTCACCGACACGCTGGGACACCTGCCCGAGGGGGAGGTGCACATCGACAACGTGCCCGCGCTCGGTGACTGGAAGACGGCGTGGGACCACACCGTCTTCGACGGGTTCCTCGGTACCCGCATGGTGATGCAGACCCTCTGGCAGGGCTGCGACTCAGCGCTCGCCGCACCGCTCGTGCTGGACCTGGCCCGGCTGACGGCGGCCGCACACGCCGCCGGCCTGTCCGGCCCCCTTCCCGGGCTGGCGTTCTTCTTCAAGGACCCCCCCGCCGGGAGCCCCGGTGACCTCGCCGACCAGTGGAGCGCCCTGATGGCCTTCGCCGAGCAGCTCCGGGAGGCGGTGTGACCGACGCCCCCGCGCCGCACACCGTCGCGCGGGCGCCGGCGGGTCGCCCACCGGCCTTCACCGGCCGGGACCGGCGGGCGGCCTCCGCGCCGGCCAAGCGGGCCGGGATCGCGGCGGATCGCGTCGCCGCCTGGGCCGAACTCCTGCGATTGCCAGCGCTGTTGACGGTGCCGGGCGATGTCGTCGCCGGCACAGCGGCGGTGGGGCTGCCGCTTCACCGCGGTACGGCGTTCGCCATCGGCTCCTCGCTGTGCCTGTACACCGCGGGGATGGCTCTCAACGACTGGGCGGATCGCCACGTGGACGCCGTCGAACGCCCGGAGCGCCCGCTGCCGTCCGGCCGGATCACCCCCGCCGCCGCTCTGGCCGCATCGTGCGGTCTCACCGCTGCCGGCCTGATGCTCGCCGCACGAGCGGGGCGGCCCGCGTTCCTCGTGGCCGGCTCCCTCGCCGGCACGGTGTGGGCCTACGACCTGCGGATGAAGCACAGCGCCGCCGGACCGGCGGTCATGGCGGCGGCACGTTCGCTCGACCTGCTGCTGGGCGCGGCGTCCGCGGCTCACCCCGTACGAGCAGGCGCGGCGGGCACAGCCGCCCCCCACGCCGCGGCAGACACCCCGAGGCCGTCGGCGCCAGGCCTGCGGAGTCCGGAGCCGGCCGCCGCGGCACTGGCATCGGCCGCTCTGCTGGGCGCTCACACCGCGGCGGTCACGATGCTCTCCCGCCGGGAGGTGCACGGCGGTTCCACCGCGACGCCGGTGGCCGCGCTGGCCACCACAGCCCTCGTCGCCCGCGTGCTCGGATCCCGCCCCGCGGCAGGCCGACGGGCGACCGGCCGCGGTCGGCTCCGATCGGCCGGACAGGCGGCGGCCCTGGCGGTGTACGCGGCCACCGCCGGGCGGTCCCATCTCCACGCCGCGCTCAATCCGTCGCCGCAGCTCACCCGCCGGGCAGTACGCGACGGCATCCGCGCCGTCATTCCGCTCCAGGCCGCCCTCGCCCTGCGGCACGGAGCGGGACTGGCGGCCCTGCCCGTCCTCGCGCTGCTCCCCGCGATGCGCCACCTCTCCCGACGGGTGAGCGTGACATGACGCCGAGGACGGTACCGGGGACGCGCTTCGCCTACGGGACCAACGGCCTGACCGACCTGCGGCTGGAGGACGCCCTCACCCTGCTGTCGGACCTCGGCTACGACGGTGTCGGGCTCACGCTGGACCACATGCACCTCGACCCGACGGCCCCCACCGCCGAGCTGGCCGCCAAGACCCGGGGCATCGCCCGCCGTCTGGCGGACCTGGGGCTCGGTGTCGCCGTCGAGACCGGGGCGCGCTACGTGCTCGATCCGCGTCGCAAGCACCAGCCCACACTCCTGGACCCCGACCCGGACGCGCGGGCGAGGCGGATCGGACTGCTGGTGACAGCCGTGCGCCTGGCCGCCGAGCTGGGGGCGGACACCGTGCACTGCTTCAGCGGACCGGCGCCCGGCGACACCACCGACGACGCCGCCTGGCAGCGGCTGGCGGACTCGCTGGCCCTCGTACTGGACACCGCCGGCGCGGCGGGGGTGGCGCTCGCCGTCGAACCGGAGCCGGGGCACCTGCTGGAGGACCTGGCCGGCTTCCAGCGGCTGCGCAAGTCCCTTGGTGAGCCCCCGACCCTCGGCCTGACCCTGGACATCGGCCACTGCCAGTGCCTGGAGCCCGAGTCGCCGGCCGACTGCGTCCGCCAGGCCGCGCCGTACCTCCGCCACGTGCAGATCGAGGACATGCGGCGCGGTGTGCACGAACACCTCCCGTTCGGGCAGGGCGAGATCGACTTCCCGCCCGTCCTCGCGGCCCTGCGAGAGGTCGGCTTCGGCGGTCTCGTCACCGTCGAACTCCCTCGCGACTCGCACGCCGGTCCGGCGCTCGCGGCATCCTCCCTGGCCTTCCTCCGGGCGGAGGGACGGACGCCGTGACCGGACACGCGCCCTCCGCCGGCCGGCCGGCCGTGAACGCCGCGCGCGCCACGGGGGAGGTCACCGGCGAGAGCGAGGGACCCGCCGAGGAAGCGGTGTCCACGAGCCGCCACGTCCCGGCCGGTGATGCGGACCTCCGGCACGTCGAGGACAGGGTGGTGCCCTTGCTCAGGCCCGAGGCCCGGGACTGGCTGGAGGAAGCGCTGTCCGACGCCGCGCAGCGCCCGGTCGCCGCAGGGCCCGGCGGCCCGGCGGCCCCGCCCCGGTGGGAACTGCACTTCGCCGCCGCCGGACGCCGGTGCCGGGCGCCCGACGGGCAGGACCTGCGCGCGCGCCCCGCGGCGCAGGACGGAGGCGGCCCGCCTCCGACCGCTCGCCGGCGCGGGACCGCGGCGCCGCTGGGCCCGGCCGACGTGGTGGACGCCGTGCGACTGCTGCTCCTGCGGGCCGCCGCGGCCGGCCCGGCCACCGTGGACCGCCTGTACCGCCAGGGCACCGCCGCGGAACGGCGTGCCGTGCTGCGGGCCCTGCCCCACCTCGCCCTCGGCGACAGTGCCGTACCGCTGGTCGAGGACGCCCTGCGCACCAACGACACGGGGCTGCTGGCGGCCGCCGTCGGACCGTACGCCGCCCGCCACCTGGACGCCCACGGATGGCGTCACGCCGTGCTCAAGTGCCTGGGCGTCGGTGTCCCCGCGGCCACCGTGGCGGACCTGGAGCGCCGCGCGCGAGGCGACGCGGAGTTGGCCCGTATGCTCGTGGCCCACGCCGACGAGCGCACCGCGGCCGGCCGGTGCGTCCCGGACGACCTGCCGCGGCTGCTGGCCCTGGCCGCCGGTGATTCCGCGCCGGAGGATTCTCCGTGACGCGCTCGAGCGTCCCGCGCGACGGACGAGGAGGCACCGGAGAGCGGCAAGACCCGCGGCGCGCCGACCCGCCCCCGATCCGGCGGGAGGACGGCACGGACGCGCCCGTGGCACCGGCCGCGCTCGTCGGGGCAGGAGTCGCGTTTCGGGCCCTCGTACGGCCGTCCGGTCCGCGACGGCAGTGGGGACGCCACGCGCAGGCGGCGCCCGTGACACGCCGGCCCGGAACGCGGCGGCGGACCGGCCGGGCCGCCACCCGGCGGCGCGGTGAAGACAGGTCGGCAGGCCGTTCAGGCGGCCCCTTCCCCCGCGTCCTGCCGGCCACCGGATCCGACCGGCGCGCGGTCGACACGCCGATGTCGCCGAACAGGCGGGTGACGTGCCGGCGGCGGCGACATCGCCCCCGCCGCGGCCGGTGCCGGCGGCCACGAGGGCGACCCGCAGGCCGTCCCGGCGGCGCCCGGCCAGGGGCCGGGCCCCCGGTCGAAGGGCCGGTCCGGCACCTGCCCACCGCATCCGACCTCCCCCCACACCGGTCATCCCACGACTCACGGAGCCCCGATGCGCATCTTCGACCCCCACATCCATATGACCTCGCGCACCACCGGCGACTACGAGGCCATGTACGCGGCAGGCGTACGGGCCGTCGTCGAGCCGTCCTTCTGGCTCGGGCAACCGCGGACCTCCCCCGACAGCTTCGTCGACTACTTCGACTCGCTGCTCGGCTGGGAGCCCTTCCGCGCGGCACAGCACGGCATCGCCCACCACTGCACGCTGGCGCTCAACCCCAAGGAGGCCAACGACCCCCGGTGCGGTCCGGTCCTCGACCTGCTTCCGCGGTACCTCGCCAAGGACGGGGTGGTAGCCGTCGGAGAGATCGGCTACGACATGATGACCCCTGCCGAGGACCACGCACTGGCCGCGCAGCTGCAACTCGCCGCGGATCACGACCTGCCCGCGCTGGTGCACACCCCGCACCGCGACAAGGCCGCCGGACTGCGCCGTACCCTCGACGTCCTCCGCGAGTCCGCCGTCCCCCCGGAGCACGTGGTCCTGGACCACCTCAACGAGACGACCGTCGGGGCGGCCGCCGCCAGCGGCTGCTGGCTGGGCTTCTCCATCTACCCCGACACCAAGATGGATCCGCACCGGATGGTAGCCGTCCTCCAGGAGTACGGGGTGGAGCGCGTACTCGTGAACTCGGCCGCCGACTGGGGCCGCAGCGACCCCCTCTCCACGCGCTGGGTCGGCGAGGCCATGCTCGCCGCCGGCTTCGCGGAGGAAGACGTCGACCAGGTGCTGTGGCGCAACCCGGTGGACTTCTTCGGCGCCAGTGGCCGCCTGGACCTCGTCGCCGGCGTGCGAGGCGACACCCACGAGGGCAACTCGATCGTTCGCGGGGGTGTGTGACCGTGCGGTTCCGGCACCCCGACGGTTCCACCGTCCACGTCTCCTACTGCACGAACGTCCACCCCGCGGAGGACCTCCGGGGAGTACGCCGTCTCCTGCGCGAGTACGCCGAGCCGGTGCGCCGGCGACTGGGGCGGGACCGACTCGGCATCGGCCTGTGGCTGGCCCGCGACGCGGTCTGCGATCTGCGCGGCGACCCCCGGGCGCTGAACGCGCTGCGGGCCGAACTCGGCGACCGGGGCCTGGAGGTCGTGACCCTCAACGGCTTCCCCTACCGGGGTTTCGGCGACGACGTCGTCAAGCACCGGGTGTACCGCCCCGACTGGACCGAGCGCGCGCGGTTGGACCACACCGTCGCCCTGGCGCGAGTGCTGGCCGCCCTGCTGCCCGAGGACGTGACCGAGGGCAGCGTCTCCACCCTCCCGCTGGCATGGCGCCACCCTCCCTTCGGGCCCGAGCGGTCGCGGGCCGCCCGCACCGCCCTGGAGGAACTCGCCGGACACCTCGACGTACTCAGGTCGGAGACCGGGCGCACCATCCGGATCGGCCTCGAGCCCGAACCGGGCTGCGTCGTCGAGACGACGGCCGACGCCGTCGCGGCCCTGACGGGTCCCGGCGCCCCGCCGCTCGAGCACATCGGCGTGTGCCTGGACACCTGCCACGTCGCGACCCAGTTCGAAGAGCCGGACGCCGCCGTCGACGGATTGCTGGCGGCCGGGGTCCCGATCGTGAAGGCCCAGTTGTCGGCGGCCCTGCACGCGCAGGAGCCGCACCGTCCTGAGGTCCGCCGGGCCCTGGCGGCCTTCGCCGAACCCCGCTATCTGCACCAGACGCGCACCCGCACCGGCGACGGTGCCGTGCGGGGCGCCGACGACCTCCAGGAGGCTCTGTCGGACGGTGGCCTGCCACGCGAGGCACCGTGGCGGTGCCACTTCCACGTACCGCTGCACGCTGCTCCCCAGCCGCCCCTCTCCTCCACCACCGATGTGCTGGGCACCACGCTCGCCCGGCTGGTCGGCGGGCCCGCCCCGCTGACCCGGCACCTGGAGGTGGAGACCTACACCTGGCAGGTGCTCCCCGCCGAACACCGCCCTCGTGACCGGGGATTGCTGACCGACGGGATCGCGGCCGAACTCGCCTGGGTACACGACCTCCTGCTCGACCTCGGCCTCAAGGAGACCGGATGACCACCGCCGCTCCCCAGCCTCTGCTGGTCCTGGACGTCGTCGGGCTCACCCCCCGCCTGCTGGAGCACATGCCCCACCTGACCGCCCTGGGCGACGCCGGTTCCCGGGCCCCGCTGACCACCGTCCTGCCCGCCGTCACCTGCGCCGCCCAGTCCACCTTCCTCACCGGGGCCCTCCCCTCCCACCATGGTGTCGTCGGCAACGGCTGGTACTTCCGGGAGCTCGGCGAGGTGCTGCTGTGGCGTCAGCACAACGGGCTGGTCTTCGGTGACAAGTTGTGGGACGCCGCCCGCCGGGCGCACCCCGGGTACACCGTCGCCAACATCTGCTGGTGGTACGCCATGGGCGCCGACACCGACATCACCGTCACCCCCCGCCCCGTCTACTACGCCGACGGCCGCAAGGAACCCGACTGCTACACCCGGCCGCCCTCCCTGCACGGCGAACTCACCGACCTGCTCGGCACCTTCCCGCTCTTCCACTTCTGGGGCCCCGGCGCCGACCTCGTCTCCAGCCAGTGGATCATCGACGCCACCCGGCACGTCCTGCGCACCCGCACCCCCGACCTCGCCCTGTGCTACCTCCCCCACCTCGACTACGACCTCCAGCGCCACGGACCGGACGACCCCCGCTCCCACCGGGCCGCCGCCGAACTCGACGCCGCCCTCGCCCCGCTGCTCGCCGACGCCGCCGCCGAGGGGCGCACCGTCGTCGCGCTCTCCGAGTACGGCATCACCCCCGTCAGCCG
>NZ_PVLV01000040.1:23927-30291 GCF_002982015.1 Streptomyces solincola | reverse complement strand
CCGCGCTCCGGTGAACTGGTCGCCGTCGCCGAGCCGGACGCGTGGTTCACGTACTACTACTGGCTCGACGACGCCCGCGCCCCCGACTTCGCGCAGCTCGTGGAGATCCACCGCAAACCCGGCTACGACCCGGCCGAGCTGCTGATGGACCCCGAGGACCCCTACGTCCGGGTCCGGGCCGCCACCGCCCTCGCCCGCAAGAAGCTCGGGCTGCGCTACCGCCTGGCCGTGGTGCCCCTTGACCCGTCACCCGTTCGCGGCAGCCACGGCCGCCTCCCCACCAGCGACGACGACGGCCCCCTCATCATGTGCTCCACCCCCCGCTCCCTTCCCGGCCGCGTCGCGGCCACCGACGTCAAAGCCCTACTCCTCGACCTCGCCGGCCTGGACGACCGGATGTCCGCAGGCGCCGCCGCGGGCGGACTGCCGGACGTCCGTACCGGAGCGGAGGGAGCCGCGTGAACCAGCGAGCCACCGAAGTCCTCCCCGACGAGGTCCTCCGCGACCTGAGGCAGGACCCCTTCACCGCGTACCGCCGGCTACGCGAGGAGCACCCCGTCGCCGAGCACCCCCGGCTGGGGTGGCTGGTGAGCCGCCACCGGGACGTCGTGCAAGTCCTCACCGACCCGGCCTTCTCCACGCACGCCTACGCCCGACACCTCGAACCGGTGCTCGGACGGACCATCCTGCAAATGGAGGGGCAGGAGCACGCCGACCACCGCCGGGTGATCTCCGGGGCCCTGCGCGGCCGGACCCTGCACGCCGAGCTCGAGCCGCGCATCGCCGAGGCGGCGCACAGCCTCGTCGCACGGTTCTCGGGTGACGGCCGTACCGATCTCGTCGAGAGCTTCTGCCGGCTCCTGCCGGTCCGTGTCATCCTCGGCGTGCTCGGACTGCCCCAGGCGGAGCACCGTCGCTTCCAGCGGTGGTACAGCACCTTCGGGCCGTTCATGGCCGGCCACGACGATCCGGAGGTGGCGGCGGCCGGGCTGCGGGCACGCGACGAGATGCGGGCCTACTTCGACGGGGTGATCGCCGAACGCCGCGCCCACCCCGGCACGGACCTGGTCTCCCGGATGTGCGCCGCACGGGTCGACGGGGCCCCTCTGAGCGCCGACGTGGTGCGCAACTTCTGCGCCCTGCTGCTCAGCGCCGGAGCCGAGACCACCGACAAGGCCCTGTCCTCGCTGGTGTCCCTGCTCCTGGACCATCCGGATCAACTGGACGCCGTCCGGGCCGACCGGAGCCTCATCCCGGCGGCCCTGGCAGAGACGCTGCGCCACAGCCCGCCGACCCACATGGTGTTCCGGGAAGCGGAACAGGATGTCGTCCTCTCCGGGGTGACCGTTCCGGCCGGGGCCCAGGTCGTGTGTCTGCTGGGAGCGGCCGGCCGTGACCCGGAACGGTACGCGGAGCCAGACCGGTTCGATGTCGCACGCGGCGACCTCGACCCCGACCGTGCCTTCGGCGCGGGCGCCGGCCATGTGGCGCTCGGCCTCGGACGGCACTTCTGCGTCGGCGCCGCGCTGGCGAAGGCCGAGGTGGAGATCGGGCTGAGCGCTCTGCTGGACGCGCTGCCGGATCTGCGGTACGCCGACGGCTTCTCGCTTCGCCGGGCGGGAGTGCTGGCCCACGCGCCGACCCGGCTGCTGGTCGAGTTCAGCCCCCTGAGCGACCGGTGACCGCATGACGCCGCTACCTGGGACCGGGGCGTGGCAACCCCCGGTCCCGGGGCGGGGAAGACCACCCGCCGACCCCATCGCACCCTGACCCCCACCGGTCGTCCGCGTCACCGGCGTGCCGACGATGGGCACGCAGGCACCTGCGAGGCGTGGTGGCCCGTCAGCACCTGCACCGGCTCCTCTGCCACCGCGGTGCCACTGCCCACCGGCCGGTGTCCGGCGGTTGGGGGCAATCCTCGCAGCCCTGTGCGCCCCAGCGGCCTCCCGTGCACGGCCACAGGCCCCGAGACCGCCCCCGGGTCCAGCAACACAGCTCAATCCGGCTCGGGGGAGTGACCGTCGCACTCTCCCCGCCGTCCACCGCCCCGGCGGCGCGACGCGCCCGGCATCTCGATGCCATCCTGGCCTCGAGCCGTGCCAAGGCGTCCTAACGCTGCATGGACAGGTCACCCAACAGGCCCGCGACCAGGAACCCCACCCCGAAGACGGCGAAGCTCACCAGGGTCATCCACCCCAGTCGCGTCCGGCTGGTGGTGGGCCGCATGTCATGGTGGCCGTGTCCGGCATCCTGCGGGGAGGGGGCCGGCACTGCGGCGGGTGAACCGGGGTCGTGCCGGAGGCGGGTCCGAAACGTCGTCTCCGTGAGGGCGGCGCCGGCCACGGCTGCCGCGGACGCCTGGGGGAGGGGCTTCGCGTCGTGCCGTACGGTCATCATGCCGTGCTTCAGGCCCCGGTCCACCAGCCACCAGTTCATCGGGAGCGCGACGAGGAAGCCCGCGCAGAGCGACACGGACATGACGAACCAGAAGCGGGCGCCGCTGGGGTGCATGGCACCCGCGTCGTGGCTCATCCACGGCACCATCACAGCGGTCATGCCGCCCATCACCGCGTTCATCGAGAGCAGTTCGGTCATGAAGGTGTGCCGCAGGGAAGTGCCGTACGTGCCGAACATACTTCTCATGAACAAGGCCTGGAATACCGTCCAGCCGAAGAGGAACCCGAAGCCGTACTCGCACAGGACGTCGGCCCACATCGGAATGCCGATCCCCGCGGTGACGACCGCGGCCACCAGGATCCCGATGCCGTCGCCCGCGACGCAGTGCATGGTGGAACCCACGACCTGACGCCATTTCGCCGCGACGTACTGCTCGTGGGTGCCGGGCAGCGGCTCACGACAACTGAGCACGTACAGCAGAGCGCCGAACAGACCGCTGAACGCGGTGATGATCACGAATCCCCACTTCATCACCACCGCCTCAGGAGTCGCGCGAATGTCGATCGCGACGAATGCCACGGCGATCACGACCTGGACGAACCACAACAGCATCACACCATCGAGCAGCATCGCGTCTCCCGAGCAGGCACGCCCCGTCCCCAGGCAGGACCACCGCCCGCTCACATCGGTTCGAGGTCTTCAAGATCCAGCCCAGCACAAACACCGGCCCGCCTCTCCCGCACTACGCCGAACAGCCCTCGCCACCCCTTCCGCCCGGGCGAGAAGGAGATTGCCAGGCCCCGAAACGCAGATCAGCCTGCCCGCCGCCCGGCGGCTCGGCGCTCGTCTTGCCGGTGCGTCACCAGCGGTACCCCTGAGCGGCGCTCGCCCCATACGCCTCCTTGCGCTGCGAAGGCAGGGGGCCAAGGCCTGCAAGGCTTGTCCCGTAACTCGTGTCCCGGGGTGAGACGCTCTTGCGGTGGCTGGTGTGGTCACGGCGTCGGACCCGTCCTGGACACTCCCGTTCACCCGGACTGAGCTCGCGTGCCTTCGGGAAGCCGGCGACCGTGCCGCGGCGCGAGGGTGCGGACGCGGTCCATCGGGGCCGACCGTGGAACATGCCGCTGCCAGGACCGGACTTCGCCGGTCACGGCGTACCGGCGCGCACACGTGACCGTGCGGCAGCTCGTTCCGCCTGTTGGGGTGTCCAAGTCGGCGGCGGATCGGATGGTCGACCACCTCGGCTGAAGACGTCCACCCGCCCTGCGCGGCGGAGCCGGACGCCCGGCCGGGAAGGGCTACGGCGCCGGTGTGGGCCGTGGCGGTGCCAGTCGGGTGAGGGCGCGGGCGGCGGTCAGCTCCTCGCGGGAGGCCTGCTCGACCGCCTCCAGGATGGCGAAGGCATTGTCCCCGACCGGTACGCGCAACGGGGTGGGGCCGGGGTCGGCGACCAGCGCCAGCACCAGGGCGGCGAAGTCCTCGGGCCTTCCGATGCCGCGAGCGTCGGCCATGCCCCGCACGCCGGCGAGTGTGTCGGAGGTGACCGCGGTGTATTCGGCCAGCCGTCGGTCCGACCGGGTGAGTGAGGCCCCGTAGCGGGTGGCGAAGCCGCCGGGCTCGACCACGGTGACCCGGATGCCCAGCGAGGCCACCTCCGCCGCCAGGCTCTGGCTCAGACCCTCCAGCGCGTACTTGCCGGCGACGTACGCGGCCAGCCCCGGGAAGGCCACCCGCCCGGCCAGCGAGGACACGTTGACCACGTGCCCGTAGCCCTGCGCCCGCATCAGCGGCAGCACCAGGCGGATCAGCCGCCACGGCCCCACGACCAGTGTCTCCAGCTGGTCCCGCACCTCGTCGTCGGAGACCTCCTCCACCGCGCCGAACAACCCGGCCCCCGCGTTGTTCACCAGGACGTCGATGCCGCCGAGCTGGTCGGTCGCGGTCCGGACGGCGCTCTGGCACTGGGCCGGGTCACGCAGTTCCAGGGCCACCGGGACGATCCGATCGGGCCAGGCGGCTGCCAGGTCCTCCAGCGTGGCGGTGTCCCGTGCGGTGACCACCACCCTGTGTCCTGCCTCGGCCGCCGCCGCGGCCAGCGCCCGCCCCAATCCGGAGGACCCCCCGGTCACCAACCATCGTCCCATCGCCCCGCCCCTGTCCGCCCGCCCAGAAGTTCCGTCGTGTTCCGGCTGCTCATGGTCGGTGCGCGCGCCTCCGTGGGCCACCCCCGGGGAGGAGCGGGCGGAGGCGCGAAGGCGCACCTGGGGCGCACGCGCCAGTCCTCCCCGCGCTTGCCGGGCCTGTTGGTCACACCCCCGGCGGCCCGGCCGGTCCACCGCACGCCGACCGGGTGACCGACGTACGCCGACCGCCCCCGCCCCGGACTGATCTGGGCTGGGTGAGGCGGAGTCCGGGGCGGTCTGAGCACACTCGACGTCGCGGACGCGCCGCTGTTCCCGGCCGGTACGCGCCTCCAGGACAGCGGTGTGTGCAACCGCGAACGGTGATGCTGGCAGTGGCCATCAGCCCCCCCGCGTCCCCGCGGGGGACTGCCTGCTCCAGGACACGGTCACCGGGACGTCGGCCAGGTGCTCCCGTGGAGCCGGCAGGCGGCCACCTGCGCCCCGAACCTCCCCGCCGACGCTCCCGTCGCCTGCAAACCGATCGCCGCCCACTGCCACGGGAACGTCGCGCAGGCTCGTCTCCCTTCACGCCCGGTGGGACGTCAGTACGTGAAGTACAGGAGCAACGCCACTCCCGGGATCACCAGATCGGTCCAGAGGATCGCGCCGGCGTTGCCGGGGGAGAGGTTGCGGTTGACCAGGATCTCGCGGACGTGGCCGACCGCGGCGCCCACCAGGAACACCGCCGCTCCCAGGAACCTTGCCAGCCAGAAGTGGCGTTCGAACCCGGCGCACAGGACGCCGCCCACCCCGATGGCGAGGTTGGCGCAGCCGACCTCTCATTGCCATGGAGTCCGCCGCGGCCATTTCCACCGACCGGGCCACCGGGTCCGCCAGGAAGAGGTGACCCGACGCCGTGACGAAGCCGTTCACGCCGAGGGCTGCACGCACCGCTCGCTGCTGCTCAACTGGATCGTCTACCTCATCGGCTTGGCGAGGCCGCGGGGCTGCGGGGCGGGGGTGTCCACGCGCGCTCACTCTGCCAGCAGACCCCCGTCCGCAGCCGCCAAGGACGCGCCACCGGCACCTGGTGCACTGCTCCCGGGCGCCCGCCCGCGCTCGACCTCCCGGTGAAGCAGGACGCCGCCAGCCCTCCCGGCCACAGCGTCGTGTGCCTCCCCGGGTGTTCCATCGGGCTGTGATCGACCTGAGGTGGTTTCGCCCGGGCGGCACTGCCTCAGGCGATGGGAGGAGACGGTGCCCCATCCGGTGGGGGTCGTCTGGAGCCTGGGTGGTGCGGCGCGTCCTGGATGGCTTGGTCTCCGCCGGTTGCCGCGCTGACTGGACGGCCGACTGCCGTGACGGTCGGCTGCCGTGTCCGCCCGGTGCCGGCCGCGTGACCCTGTCCGGTCTCCTCTTGGGTGCCTTGCCTTTGCTTCCCTCCTGTGCGGCGTTAGGGCCGCGTTGAGGTTGTCGCCGGGACGATCTCTTCGTGGGACCGACCGCGGTACGTGAAGCGCTGCACCTTCACCCGTGCAGCCGACCACGGTGCTGACCACGGCGCGAATGATCGGCGTGGACGTGCGCGTTGGGCGTGATCCAGAGGGGGGGGGTGGCACTTGCCTGCGTGGTGTTGTCGGCGGGTCCGCTGTGGTGGCGGTGGGTTTCGGCTGCTTCGGATCCCTCGCATGAGCCGCTAGCTTGCAACGCATGAGTCTTGCTGTGTAAGGTACTGGGTATGGAGGAACTCAACACGCCGCGGGCTCAGTGGCTGCGGGGCGTGCTCGACATGTGTCTGCCGGCATTGATGGCGGAGAGGCCGGTGTACGGATACGAGATGTCCG
>NZ_PVLV01000040.1:0-23915 GCF_002982015.1 Streptomyces solincola | reverse complement strand
CCCGCACCGAAAGAGTGATAAGCGTGACCGACCGAACCGTCGACAGCATCCTCTCCCAAGCCATCACGACCTGGAGCCGTCTAGGGGTCGATTCGACCGCGGCCGCGGAAATGGTCGAGGAGCTCGGCGCCGACCTGTCCGCCGCGGCCTTCGACGGCCGGGACGTCGGCTCCTACGTCGGCGACGACGTGGAGGCCTTCGCCGCCTCCTGGGCAGTCGAGCGCGGTCTGATCACCCCGCAACCGCGCCTCAAGGAGACAGCCGTCGCCGCGGTCAAGGGCGCCGCCCTTCCCGCCCTGGCTGCGACGGCACTGTGGTTCATGGGCCTGGCGCACATGCTCGACAGGAGCACATACTCCTTCGCCACCACAGCTGGCGGAGGCACCCGAGTAGAGATCCACAAATACCCCGACCCCAGCCTCCCGGTGATGTGGTTCGGTCTGGCTGTGTGCGCCGTCGCCGCGTTCTTCACGGTCCGGCGCGCGGTGGACATGGAGCTGGGCCGGCTCCTCGCCTCCGGACGGGAAGCGACAGTCAGGGGCCTGGGCAAGACCCTGCCCCTCATCTTCCTGGTGGCGGCCCTGGTCCCGACCGCCGTCTCCTTCGTGCCTCCTCACATGCTCGACGGTTACTACGTCATCATCGTCAGTCTGCCGATCGGTCTGATCTCCATGATCGCCAGCATTGCAGGCGGGGCCGCCCTCGTGCGACACCGAACGTGCCCGGCCGTGCGCACCCAACTCCAGCACGCGGAGACCATCAGCTCACGCTGAGGCCACCGGCCTGACTGCCGATGCGGCCCAGCGGCAGGCGCTGCCGGACCCGGCCGCGCGGCGCCCGCGGGCCCTCGTTTGGCCCCTTCGACCGCCGGCCGACTTCCGAGGAACCCGCTCTCCGGCCTGCTGTGCACCGCACGACATGGCTGCACCCCACATCGCCCGGCTACGTACCCCTCCTCCGGCACGGATAGGCGTCCCGGCCGGCGTACGCCCCTGGGGGCCTGCGGTCTGCCCGGCAGTTTGTCGACCCCGCAGGGCTGACCGTCGTCCGCCCGGAGCGCCTTCGGCCGCTGCGCCGGTAGCGCAGGACGGCAGCCGCCAACTCGGGCGGCGCCGGTGAGACGTCCACAGTGCGGAGGGGCGGACGCTCGTCTTGAGCGTCCGCCCCTCCGCACAACGGAGCCCTGTACCGGCTGTCCAGCAGGCCCTACTGCTACAGCGCGCCTTCTTCCCGTTGCCGTTGCTGTTGCGCCCCTTGCCCCGTCTCCCCTCCCTGTGTTGCCTCTGTTTCAGGGCGGAGAGCTCGAGGTCTCCGCCCTATTCGAAGGAATCGCTTCGGGCCCTGCCCCACGTCCACCCGCTGCCGCCCAGCTCCACTACTCCCGGATCGTCGACATGTGACCCCCTGATCCACGCACGGCCCCCCTGCCGCCTTTGAAGGGGCCCCGCGGCGCTCCCACGGCCCACCTGGTCTCCCCGGTCCCCTTATTCGGGCTCGACAGGGGCCGTCAGGGGCCCGCTGCATATCGCCGCCGTCATCCGATCCGTCAGGAGTCAGCCGTTGGAGGGATCGAAGACGCCATCGAGCGTGCCGATCGGGAAGGCTTCACCCGCCAGCCACCGCCCGCCCTTGTGGGCCGGGTCGGCTCCCTCATCCGCACGTGGGGAAGCGCCGGGCCGTTGCGGCGGTGATCGGCGTGACGGCCGAGTCGGTCAACCGCTACCGGCGCGGCGCGCGCACCGCCCGTCCCGACGTCGCTGCCAAGATCGACCAGCGGTACGCGAGCGCTGGCAACCCGCATCGGCCGGCGCAGCCCGGCGCCAGGGCACCACCGGCGGCATCACCGTCGATACCCGGGCCCGCTGCGCCTGCTCCGCACCGGTCGGTACCACCGACGACGGCCGGATGCGCCGCCTGACCGTCCACCTGCCCCCGAGAACGCCCGCTGCTTGTTCGAACCCGCGATGCCGGAGCCGGCGACCAGCAGTTGCGCGGCATCGTCGCCGAGGGTTCAAGGACGTGTACTTCCAGGACGGCGGCACCTGCGCCCTGAGCCTGACGGACGTGCGACTCCAGGACATCGACTACCTGGACCTCGACTACTGATCCAGGCCGGACCCGGCCCTGCCCCGCAGCCGGTGCGACGCCACGGCAACCCCAGCCGGCGAGCACCGCTGGCCGTTCGGCGGTGAGCTCGGCACGGCGGGTTGGTGTGGGACAGGCAACCCTCCCCCAGGCGGCGTCGGTGCTGTCTTCCGCTGGTGTGCTGCTCCATGTGTCCCACCAGGTCGGGCTAGAGCCTCGCGAAGATCTCGGATTTATGCTGCTGCTAGCTGTCATCGGTCGTTGCGTTAAGGCCGCCTGCGTCAGGGTGATGGGGAGACGTCGGTTCCTTGCGTGCCTCCGACGTCCCTCCCGCAGGCCGCGTTCCCCCGGGCGGCATGCGGGTGATGCAGTGGAGGCCTGCACAGGGGGCGGGCCTCCACTGCAAACACCCGTACTGTGGCCGTGCCCGGCGAGGGCAGGCTGCCACCTGGCTGCGCCGCACCGTGTGGCTGCGCCTTCGGGCAGCCCGCCCATCGGCTGGCTCTTCAGGGCTCCTTGGTCCCGCACGCCCGACAGCCGCCCGTTCCCCAGCTTGGTGCCTGGGTGAGGCTGAGCTGAGGCGAAGCCTTGTCGTTGCTCTGCGCCACGGTCGTCCTCTCCGTAGGGGGTGGTCGTGAACTTCACCCGCCGGGCTGTGAGTCCGTGCTTCTGCGTGCGTCGCATCGGTCCAGTCCGTGCGCTGGCCTGTTTTCCCGCACCTCGGTGGTCCGTGACGTAACTGATCACGCGGCGTCACGGCCGCTGGCCGGGCCATGCTGATGGCCACCCCCGGCGCGAACGGCTTCGTCGTCCTGGCCCGACGCTGGAAAAACGCGCCTCGGCTGGTTCATGACCTCGCGGCGCAACGTCAGAGACTATGAGCGTCTGCCTCAGCACTCCGAACCCCATCTGACGTGGCCACTCATCTCCCTCATGACTCGCAGGCTCACCCGCAAGGGCACGCCTACTGACTGGATGCGGGAATCAGCTGGACGAGCCTGACTCCTCCCGACTCTCTCCCGCGCTGCCCAGCGTCAACGGCCGGACCGCACTTCATCCTGTCCACAGCAGACGGAACGGCCCGCGTTTCCGGAATCCATCCGGAGTCATCGACGATTCATGCCGGTGCCCTGGCCCTGCTCCAGACCCGAGCGGCTTCCGGGTCGGCCAGGGTGGTGCAGCGGGCCCAGGCCAGGAGGGTGAGGGGGTAGACGGCATAGCCGATCCGGGTTGCCGGAGACAGCAGGACGGCGATGGAGAGGCCGAGCGCGAGCCGATACGCGGCCGCCTGAGTGGTCCTCGGTGGACGGACGACGAGCGACACGGCGATGGCGATGGCGCTGACGCCGATCAGAATGACGGCGATGGTCCGGCCATGGGGCAAGGCGGTGGCGAGGAGGTGCCCCAGGAGCGGGCTGGCGGCGGTCGAGGCGGTATCGCTGAGCCCGAAGGGGTAGAGCACAGCGTTGTCGAAGAAGGCGCGCGGATCGGCCAGCAGTGGCGGCACCACCACGCATGCCGCCACTGAGGCCGAGACGGCAGCCGTGGTCCTGGCCGCGCGTGAACCCCTGGTCGCTGCCATGGCGACCGCGACGACAGGGACGGCGGGCCACGCGGTCCACTTCAGGACGGCCGCCGCCCCCAACGCCAGACCCGCACCCACAGACCGGCCCCGTTGCGCGAAAGCCAGGGCCAGGAGGACAAGGGCCACGACCACGGGATCGACCCCACCTATGGCCAGCGGCAGCGCCACCACGGGGCTGGCCGCGATCCACACCGCCCCCGTCACCACGACGACCCTGCGCTGCGGCTCCTGCCCGCCCTTGACCAGTACCGCCACAGCCGCGGCCAGTACGGCAAGGAACCCGGCCAGAGTCCACAGACGGGCGCTGGTGACCACTGACGCGCCGAAGAGCGCGTGTGGGAGCCCGAAGAGCGCCATGCCGGGCAGGTACGGGTTGAAGTCACGCACCGCGACCGGATGCGCGAGGTAAGGGGTGCCGGTCTCCAGAAGGTGCCGGGCGGCCCGTTCGACGACGCCGACTTCCATCTGCTCCAGGCCGACAGCAGTCAGCCACACCAGCGGAATCCCCAGCGCGCCGACGGCAGCGGTCGCGGCCGCCGCGCGCGACCACGGGACACGCGAACCCAACGCCACCAGAGCGGCACAGGCGTATGCGACGACAGCGGCCAGCCCCCACCGGTGCTGCGACGTGTTCGAGGCAGAAGCAAGCCCCACCACCAAGGCCGCCGCGGAGCTCGCCACCAGCGCCCAAAGATCCCAGCGGCGGACAGCCAGACCGCTGCGGCGACCCAGATGCCGACGGGAGGCACCCGGAACCCGTGACATGCACATGTGGAGACCCTGCGTCGAACGTCGTCCGCACCGTTGAACGGACGCGCAGGAACCGAGCGCGCAACCACAAGAAGGCGTACGCCCCGGCATCCCCGCGAACAATCAGGCTCTCCGCCTCTTGCCGGGCCCGGCATCCACCGATCGGCTGTCGCGCCGGGGGAGCCACCGAGTTCATGTCCTGGGCGGTTCAGGATCAGAGGCCAGTGAATCTCAGGCGCGCAGTTATGCCGCCGCACTGTGGCTCTTCCCACCGCCCCTGGTCTTCTCCGCCGCCGCACCGGTGCTGCCGTCCGACGTCGTGACTGCCCGTCGTCCGTGGCGAGGCCGCAAAATCAACATTCGGCTAGTGGAGAGATAATTCCTGCCTAGCGCTAGGTCTGTATCGTGCAGGCCGAGAGGCGTGGGTACATGTCGTCGCGAATCATAAAGAGTCGCCAGATTTGCTCGTTGGTTCTGCCTATGAAACAGTGCGCCGCATAAGGGAATTGCGCCATTTCCGTGGAGCGCGGACACTGAACCCTTGGCCTCAAGCTGGTCTTCCGGATCTGTGTTCATCTTGAGTTGCCGCCGGATGCGGTCTCCGCATCCGTTCCAACGCTCACGGGGGAGGCGCTCCCACCTCGCGGCCCGCGAGCTGCACCGACCAGTCCAAATGAACTGGCCCACATCCCAGCTTTCATTCGCTACCAAAAGTATGCACGATGCACGACCTTCTGCGCAGCGAAGCCTCTTTTTCAAGGGGAAATGGATTGGAGAGAGATTGTTCGCCGAAAGTTTCGACGAATGGCCATTGTTGCGATCTCGGTATTCCGCATTGCGGTATGGGTGGCGGAGTTCCTGCTCCGGGACACTTTGAGGGATCTTGCTGAACTGCCGCTCCTGCTTTTGTTTACGGGAGGGGTCGGTCTGCTCTATGGCAGCCTTCGCTGGATTGCTTTGCGAGGCACCCGAGGGTTGGCTTACGCCCCGCCTCACCTATTGGATCAAAGACAGGTGGTGGAGGTCCGCAGTGCGTACCGGAAGGCGTACGGCATCACAGCCGATTGTCATATTCGCCCGGTGCCGGCCGCCTGACTCTGTCCGGTCTCCTCCTGGGGGCCTTGTCTTCGCTTCCCTCCTGTGCGGCGTTAGGGGCGCGTTGAGGTTGTCCCCGGGACGATCTCTTCGTGGGGCCGACTGCGGTACGTGGAACGCCGAAATTCCACCAGTGCAGTCGGCCACGACGCTGACCACGGTGTGCATGGCCGGCGTGGGCGTGATCCAGAGGGGGGTGCTGGGTGTTGTCGGCGGGTCCGCTGTGGTGGCGGTGGGTTTCGGCTGCTTCGGATCCCTCGCATGAGCCGCTAGCTTGCAACGCATGAGTCTTGCTGTGTAAGGTACTGGGTATGGAGGAACTCACCACGCCGCGGGCTCAGTGGCTGCGGGGCGTGCTCGACATGTGTCTGCTGGCATTGATGGCGGAGAGGCCGGTGTACGGATACGAGATGTCCGNNCCGCACCGAAAGAGTGATAAGCGTGACCGACCGAACCGTCGAGCTCAGCGCCGACCTGAGCGCCGCCGCACGGGATGACCGAGATCCCTCCGCTTACATGGGAGGTGACGTGGAGAGGTTCGCCGCTTCGCGGGCGATCGAGCGCGGTCTGATCACCCCGCACCCCGCCTCAAGGATTCAGCAGGGGCAGCGGCCATCGGAGCTCGCATACCGGTGACGGTCGCTCTGGTGTTCCTCCACCTCTCCCGGGGCCACATCATGGATTGCTGCGCCGACGTCCTGGGATCTGACGGGGAGATTCTGGGCTGGTGCGACACCCTCGATGCGCCCTGGGTGTGGTTCGGATGGGTACTGTGTGCCGTCGCTGCCTTCTTCACCACCCGGAACGCAGTCGCCAGGAAGCTCCGGCATCACCTGGCCGGCCATACTGAAGCGCCGGTGAAGAACCTGACCAGGGCATTGCCCCTGATCCTGGTCGCAGCAGCCGGGCTGGGCAGTGCCGCCGGTTATGCCGTCGCCGTCACTGCCGGCACCTGCAAATCATCCGCATCCCCGTCGCATGGGCCGGGATGGTCGCCGCGGGCGTCGCCCTCGTCCGAAGGCAGACCTGCTCGACCGTCAACACCTGGTCGACCGGCTGCTTGAGCACGACCGCATTCACGTAAGAGGGGGGGGCCGAGCTCCGGGTCCCCGAACTGCCGGCAGACCGCGTCACCCAGCCGCGGACTTGTCGGCCGCCGCCCAGGCGGTGACGGGTGGCGGCAGATCCAGTGGAGTGGTCGATCGACCACCGCGAGATGCTGAGGAACTGCGCATGGCGGGCACACCCGCGCCTGAAAGCGGCCTGACCGCACAACCGGCCACCCAGGCCAAGGCACCCCGTCTCACTGTCATGGGCACCGGTTGCCTCGCAGCGACCCATGCCGTCTGCATGGCGGTGATGGGCTTCGAGGTCCTGGGGGTCGACACGGATCTGCGGAAGGTGGAGAGTCTCAACGCCGGACGGGTGCCGTTCTTCGAACCGGGCCTGGCCGAACTGCTGACCCGCGCCCTCGAATCGGGTCGTCTTCGGTTCACCTCCGACATGGCCGAGGCCGCCGAGTTCGGAGACGTCCACTTCGTCTGTGTCGGTACGCCGCAGCAGCACGGATCGGCTGCGGCGGACCTGCGCCATGTGGACAATGCCGTGCGCGAGTTGGCCCCCCACCTCACGCGCCGGGCCCTGGTAGTGGGCAAGTCCACCGTGCCGGTGGGCACGGCCGCCCGGCTCACCGGGCTCCTACAGCGCCTGGCGCCCGCCGGAAGCGAGGTGGAGCTCGCCTGGAACCCGGAGTTCCTGCGTGAGGGGTACGCCGTGGAGGACACGATGCGCCCGGACCGTCTGGTCTTCGGAGTCTCCTCCGAGTGGGCCGAGACGCGGCTGCGCGCCGTCTTCGCACCCGTCATCGACCAGGGCACGCCCGTGGTGGTGGCGGACCTGACGACGGCGGAGCTGGTCAAGGTGGCGGCCAACTCGTTCCTCGCGACCAAGATCTCCTACATCAACGCCATGGCGGAGGTCTGCGAGGCGACCGGCGGGGATGTCACCCGGCTCGCCGAGGCGCTGGCCTACGACGACCGGATCGGCGGCCGCTTCCTGAGGCCGGGGCTGGGCTTCGGGGGCGGTTGCCTGCCCAAGGACATCCGGGCCTTCGCGCACCGCGCCGAGGAACTCGGCGTCGGCCAGGCCGTCACCTTTCTCCATGATGTCGACGCGATCAACAAGCGGCGGCGCACCCGCACCGTGGACCTGGTCGGCGACCTCGCCGACGGCAACCTGCAAGGGATGCGCGTGCTGGCTCTCGGCGCCGCCTTCAAGCCCGACTCCGACGACGTGCGCGACGCCCCGGCCCTCGAGGTCGCCACCGCCCTGCACCGCCTGGGCGCCCACGTGACCGTCGTGGACCCCGCCGCCATCACGAACGCCCGCCGCACCCACCCCGAACTCACCTACTCCACCGACGCCCTGAGGGCAGCCGCGGCCGGGGCCGACGTCGTCGTGCTGCTCACCGAGTGGGACGAGTTCCGGCACCTCGACCCGCACGCCCTTGGCGCTGTCGTGACCCACCGTCGCATCGTCGATGCACGGCACGCTCTCGACCCCGGTACGTGGTGTGCCGCCGGCTGGGAGTACCACGCCCCAGGCCGACCGCGAATGCTTGGCACCACACGGCTGATGAAGTAGGCCGCTCCTGCCCAGGCGGCCGAGCACGCGCCTTCCGGCCGCCGGCGTCCTTGCCGCGGTGTGGTGGGGTCCAGGACGGGCACATCGGCCCGATGGTTCCCCGTGAGCACGACGGTGCGTGGTGCTCCGCGTAGCTGGCCCGCAGCCGTGCGTCGCTGAGTGCCCGTGCGAGGAACGTGAAGCGGTGCCACCCGGATCCGCCGACGCGGGTGGCAAGGGTGCCGGTCTACGCAGTTCCCGAATGCCGGGGCTGGGGGAGGGGCCTTGTGAGACAGGACGGCGACCGCGATGCCGGCCGAAAACGGGTCAGGAACGCCCCGCCCCCTCATGGCCGCTGCGGACGGGCTGCGGTCGCCACCGACTCCTGGGAAGCTGCCGACCGGCGAAACCTCGGTCGTCGCGGTCGAAGCAGCCGTCGTCGCCGCGCTCCTGGTGCGCCTCCCGCCCTGCACCCGCCGGTGCGGCTGTGCAGGCCGCGACGGGGCCGCTGCGTCGGCCGGTGTCCTACGACGTCCTCGCGGCCAGTCGTCGGCCGTCCGCAGAGGTGCTTGGCGCGACGACGCTTGGCCGGCTGACGGATGAGCCGACACGCGCGCCCTAAGAAAGCTTGAGGTTCCGGGCACGGAACGCGGAGACGAAGGCAGGCCGCTCCCAGAATTCGGGGTCCCGTACGGGCTGAGAGGCCGACCGCGACAAGAGCGGACATGAGCGCACCCCTAAAGGGAGGTGTAAGGGTGGCAAAAATGGCCGACAAGATGCTGCTTACACATTTCTTACGAACGATTCCTTTGCTTCTGCTTGGCTAGTTTGCGGCTTCCTCGTGCACGTCGATCCATATGATCGTCACCAGGAGTCGAGATCGGCAGGATCGACTCCCTAAACTAGCCAGAATAAATGCATAACGCAGAGCAAGGAGCTCCTATGAAGCGCGCAGTCGCGCTGCTCGCGACGACGCTGATAGCGGGTGCCGCAATCAGCCCGTCGGTGGCCTTTGCTGCCAGCCAGCCGTCTGGTGGAAATCCGGCAGGCTACAGCAAGTCAACGCATTCGCACGTCCCTTTGAGCGGCGATGTGCTGACCTCGGGCATCGGGGTGGCCAATGAGAAGCAGACCGCGGACCTCACCATCACTGCTCCGGCGGGTAAGTTCTTCAATGGCAGCTGGCAGGCATACAGTACCGGTATGAGTGATTCCTTCGCCAATGAGTCTGTGACCGGTGCAGGGACTGAGGGCGATCCGCAGGTCCTCCACCTGTCCTTCATGGACAACAACATGGGCACGAATCACATGTACGTGAAGGCTGGAGTCGATGACGGACCGGCTCACATGGCGTCCGCGTCCGTCTCCTCTGCGGGAGAGGCGAGGGCAGACCTTGTGATCCAGGGAACCCGGCAGGCACCCCACTACACCGGCGAGTGGCAGATCAATCAGGGCGATGTCTTCACGGGCTCGGGAGCGGAGGGGCATTTCGTCCATGTAGAGGGTGCCGGAACGCCCGATGACCCGGACATCGTGCACATCGAAGTCGCATCAGGTGACGGAAAGTCACCGGTGAACGGACTGGCGTTCTTCGACGGACCCCAGGCCGGCGGCGGGGCAGGCTATACGGCCGTCTCCTACTATCAGGGAGCATCCATCAGCAAAGGATCCGGATATGTAGACGCTCAGGTGACGTGTCCTGCGAGCTATCCGGTGATGCAGTCCTCCTCCATCGCCGAGGACAATTCGACAGACGAATTCGTCCGCTGGGGGCCCCACGCCGGAGGATCGGGAACCGCTTCCGACCCCTCCTACGCGCGATACTCCATCTCCAACTGGAACGTCCTCGACGGGTACTGGGGCGGCTATCTGACCGCCAAGTGCACAAAGTCCTGACGAGGGCCCTCGATTCTGCTTGCCGGTCCATGGACGTTCCATCCCCAACAGTCGGCAGGCGAGGTGACCTGTACGCGGTCCGTCCGCCCCGGCAACCTCATTTTCGTTGAGCAAAGGATTGACCCGGGGGTTCGTCTGCCAGGCGACCTACGGCACAGGCCCGGGCGCCGCCTATCGTGATACCGACAACCTCTGTCGCAGAGTGCTCCTTTGTGCCCCCCGCTCCGGAACAACACTGTCGCTACGCTGGACGGCTCCGCGTTCCGGACCGGGTGGGCGTAGGTACTTTGCGGCCCGGTGTCGCCCAGTACGAGCTGATGCGGACAGGGGCCGCAACCGGCGAGCTCTGTGCCTCGGCATCGCCAAACGACCCCGGGCGCGGCTTTGGTCCTACCCCATCTCCTCCGACCAGCATCGGACGGTGGAGTTCCGCAGGGTGACGGTGGTGGGTGCGGGAGTGGCAGGGCGGAGGACAAGATTCACTGGATGTACCCGCGTGCCACCGCTCGTCGCCGAGTGAACCACTGCCGACAAGCGCCTTTGCCCTCTGCTCCATGGCTTGTGTGAATCAACTCGATCGGTGCTCACGAACGGGACGGTGTCAACAGGGCACCGTCCGCACTCAGATGATGAGATGAATGGTTGACTTGCCATGAACACATGGACAGCTGCTGTATGAATCTCCGGCAGCCGGTGCGCCGTGACGCTGGTCCGTCGAGCGGTGGACCTTCGAGGCTGTTTGTAGGCACTTTCTGGCGCAATCAGCCTTGCCGAGTTCGAGGCCGCCTGATTCGCTCCATGGAGCGGTGGCGTACTCGGCGTCCGAGGCCGCTTCCTGTGGCCCGACACGCAGCTACCGCCTATCGGGCGAGACGGCGAGCCCATTGAGGCTATGTCCCCTCCACCGGGCCGACTGGCCTGCGCGCCTCGGGCAATACCGGTCCGGCTGCGGGGCGGGTAGCGGATTGCAGACTAAGTTTGACAATAGGCGCTCACGGCTCATGAGCACCCTGCGAAGTAGGGGGCTACGGGAGCGCCCCTTACTCCCTCTGGGATTCGCTGGGCGCCCTTGCGCCCCTTAACGATCCGCCCCCCTGGCGTAAGAGTTGTGTTGACATCGGTGCCGCGACGATCACCGCGAGGCTGCGACCGGCTTGTTGAGAAGGAGGCGGGATGGCGCGCACGATTCCTGCCCTGCGGTGATGGCTTACCCTGGCCACCCTGGACGGGGGTGTTTCGTCGGCCTTCGCTCCGCAACCCCTGTCCGATTGACGCGTTCCGCTGCTGCGCGTGCCGCCCAACTCAGAACGCAACTCGGTGGACCTCACGCGGACGGGCTTCGTCGGCCTGGCCGCGATTAGCCACAAGTCATCTCGGACGCCCGCACTCAACTCACCGCACATACCAGGAACAGGTGCGGTGTCCTCTCGGGAAGGCTGCTCGATGGGAGCACAGATCTGTTGGAGAGTTTCATGGCACGTTCTCACCGTTCGCTGTGGCAGCGGGTCGTCCGCGTGGGTGCCGTCAGCGCTTTGTGTCTCTCGACGGTGACCCTCAGCGGTTCCCCGGCGCAGGCCGGCTCCGCATGGGGCAAGCCGACGCGCCACCACGAGAACGCCCGTCAAGAGCCGTCGGAGAAGCAGGTGCAACAAGCTGGGTTGGCGCGCTGGACCACGAGGCGACCCCTCGGCACGGGAGTCGACCCGTCAGACCCCGAGCAACTCCTGCGCTGGGTGGAGGACAATCGGATGTCCGTCAGGTTGCCCAAGGGCCTGCCCGGCATGTGCTACCTCACGGCGTACTCGGCTCTTCGGACCCTCGGCGGATATGCCACCGTTCCCCTGGTGCCGCTGGGAGCCACCAGGATGGAATACGAAGACATTGCCACGCAGGAAGGCCGCACCGCACGCCTTGGCCGCCCGGTGATCGCCGACTCCTCCATACAGCAGATCGCCAAACGACTGAGCCGTGAGAAGCGGGGCACGATGTACGAGATTCGCGCCTGGGATGAGTCAGGCGGTCACGCTGCGCTCGCCTACCGTGATCCGAGGTCCGGAGACGTCGTGTTCGCCGACCCCGAAAACGTGTTCCACAGTGACGCCGCGCATATGACCAGGTTCTGGTCCGAGATGGGCTACTCGCACTTCGCCGCGTGGCGCTTCGGCACCATGGCGCGCCGGTGACACGCTGCGTTGCTGGCGGGCCGGCCGCAGCACCGCCCGGCTGCTGGCCGCCTTCGCTGCCGGCTGCCGGGCCATCGGCCTGGCCGCGCTTCTCGCTCAGCAGCTCCCTTATGCGCTCCTGCTCGCCGTACCTCGCCCACTACGCCGCCGGCTGTTGCCGGCCACCACCAGCGTCGGCCGCCGTTCGGTCGTCTTCCGGAGACCCTGTGCGCGCCGGAGGGCCGTAGACCACCATGAGATAGCCGTAGGCCGCAACGGCTTGGCGGAGCGGGTGCCGGATGGATTGGTCGGAAAAGGGGCTTTGCTCCCCGTGTGAAACGATTCCGAACGGTTATCCGGACGTCGTCGGCTGCTTCGCGCGGAGCAGTCGGCGGGTAGCTCCGGCGGGACCTCCGCCGAGCCTTCCGCAGCATCTACAGCAAAGGACGCACATCGTGGGCATCATTGCCTGGATTCTCATCGGCCTCGTAGCAGGTGCCATTGCCAAGGCGCTTACGCCAGGCAAAGACCCGGGCGGCTGCCTCATGACGATGCTCATCGGTATCGTGGGTGGTCTGCTCGGCGGCTGGCTCGGCAAGGTGATCTTCGGCGTGCACTCCATCAACGGCTTCTTCCACCTCTCGACATGGATAGCAGCGATAGCCGGCTCGGTAATCGTGCTCCTGCTGTACCGCCTCTTCACCGGGCAGCGTTCGCATTGAGCTTGCGCGGCTGCCGGCTACCGTCGCCGGGCAGGTGAAGCGGGGCCATGGATGACGGCAATGTGGTAGAGCCGGGTACGCCCCGGCGCTCCGTGGCGTGATGCGCCGGAACGCCATCGGCTGTGGGACCGGGTCCACGACCCGTTCCGACGCCGGCGACGGGACGGAGAGTGGGCCGCGATCCCTCACGCAGTCGCGGGGCGAGGCCGATGCGAAGGGCCGGACCTCCTGGGACGTGAACGTCGACTTCACCCTTCTGCCGGGCCCACCCGCACGCTGCCGGGGCGGTGAAACGGGGGATCTCCAGAAGGAGCCGCCCGGCGGAGTGCTCGTCGAGCCGGCCGACCGCGGCCCCGGATGCTCCCGCGGCGGGATGACGAGCAGGATTCACCTCGTGGTCGAGCAGGGACGGAAGCCTCCGGCAGTGGGGATCACGGCCGGTCAGATGACTCGCCGCAGTTCGAGCCGGTCCTGTAAGCAATCCTGGCGCCCCGGCTCGGGCTCGGTAGGCCGCGCAAGCGACCGGACCGGGCCCGGGTCCCGGGCCGACAAGGCGTAGGACTCGCGCAGCAACCGTTCCTGACTGCGTAGACGCGGAATCGTAGCCACCATCCCGGTACCGGCGGACCGGCCGCAACCGCCTGTAGCGAGGCTCGCGCGGCGGGCGGCCGCCGAAGTCCGAGCGCCACCGGGCCGTCGTCACCAGGTACGACGAACCCGCCCGTGCGCTACGAAGCGACCGTGCTGGTCGCAGCCATCAACGAACGACTGGGACCAGTAACGTCGCAACACGCCCTGGGCTGGCGGATCAGGCCGGCGCACGTCGACGGGGACGGTGGCCCGAGTGGTGCGCGCCGAGCACCAGGCGCACGGCGGGGCCGGCCCAGCGCGGGAGGGCGGCCCGGGCCGGCGTCAGGCTACGGGGTGCGGACCGCCGTCATGACGGCCTGGGCGATCGGGCCCGCAAGGCTGCCGCCTGTGATCCGGTCGCGGGAGACGTCCATGTCCTGCGGGTCGACGAACACGGCCACGGCCACGGGCGACGTACCGTCCGGGCGTGTGGCGTACGAGGTGAACCAGGCGTAGGGGCGTTCGTCGCGGACGTCGGCACCGTGCTGGGCGGTGCCGGGCTTGCCGCCGACGGTGAGGCCCTCGGTGCGCGCCGCGCCGCCGGTCCCTTCGGCGACGGTGTACTCCATCATCCGGCGCACCTTCTTCGCGGTGTCCGCGGAGACGGCGCGGCCGAGTTCCTCGGGATCGGTCCGCTCCAGGTCCGTGAGGTCGGGGCTGCGCAATTCGCTGACCATGTGCGGCTTCATCACGGTGCCGTCGTTGGCGATGGCGGCGGTGACCATGGCCATCTGGAGCGGTGTGCTGGTCACACTCCCCTGCCCCATGCCGGTCAGGGCGGTGCCGGCCTCGTCCAAACCGGACGGGTAGGAGCCGGCGGCGGATCGCACGGGCGTGTCGTGCCGGGCGTTGAATCCGAACTTCTCCGCGGTCTCCCGCATTTTCCTCCCCCCCCCGGTCCGCAGCGCGGCGTCGAGGAAGACGTTGTTGCAGGAGTACTACATGCCGGTGCGCAGGGATGCCTTGTCGCACTGCGCGTCGGGAACGAGGCTGCCGATCTTCGTGTCGCTCTGCGGCAGCGGATAGCGGGCGGGCGCGTCGGACGGGGCGTCGATATCGGTGACCACGCCGTGCTCGATGGCTGCCGCCGCGGTGAGGACCTTGAACGTGGAGCCGGGAGGGTACGCCTCGCGCAGGGCGCGGCTGACGAGCGGCTTGCGGGGGCTGCGGTCGAGTGCGGTGAACGTCCTGCCCTCGTCCGGGGTGAGGCCGGCGAAGTCCCCCGGGTCGTACGAGGGAGTGCTGGCGAGCGCGAGTATTCTCCCGGTGGCCGGCTCCAGGGCGACCACGGCGCCCTTGGAACCCGCACCGAGCCCCGTGAGGCCCTCGTACGCGGCCTTCTGGGCGGCTGGGTCGATCGTGGTGATGACCTGGCCGCCGCGCGGCTGCCTGCCGGTGACGACGTCGAGCGGGCCGCTCAGCCGGCTGTCCTGCCCGGTGAGCAGGTCCTTGTGCACGCCTTCGAGGAGGGTGGCGCCCTGTGCCTGCGACAGGAAGCCGGTGACCGGCGTGTACATCGGGCCGTTGGCGTAGGTGCGCTGGTAGGCGAGGTCGGAGCCGACGCTCTCGCGGGATCCGGTGATCGCCTTGCCTCCCACGATGATGTCGCCGAGTGGCTGCGCGAACAGCCGCATCTGGCCGCGCCGGTTCAGGGAATCGGTCGCCAGCGCGTCGCCGCGGACGAACTGCACCCATGTCGCCCGGAGCAGCAGCGCCATCACCAGCAGACCGCACACCACGGCGACGTGCCTGGTGGTCTTGTTCATGAACGGGTGTCCTCGGACGGGTGTCGGACAGCGGAATGGGGGCGTACCTCGTCGCGGCGGCCTCGTCGGCGACCGGCCGATCGCCCCGGAACCACCGTCTCCTCGGACCGTCCCGTCCAATGCCCGGATGTCTCCATCCATGCCGTTCGCGCATGGAATGGCATGGCATTGCCGCGGATGTCATCCACCGCTCGCCCTCCGGCCCGGAAGGCGGCAACCGCCAGGTAGGCATCCACGGCGCAAACTCGGGGCACGGTCGCGTCGATCTCCACCATCGGCTCGGCGCGGCCGCCGTGGACCGCCTGACCCTTAGGCGGCGACATCATCGAACCGGCATCCCGCCCGGCCCGCGGCCGCGCTTTCAAGACGAGCAGCGGTATCCATGCGGGGATCACCCCTCCTGCACGAGCCCGCGCGGTCCCGGAATGCGGCAGCGGCGGGGGCGAAGACGCGCGCGTACCCCCCAATCGTCTGTGGAGGTGTTCCATGCTGCATGTCACCGCAAAGACGCTGAAGGAGCTGTACGACCACGAGGAGAGCCGAGCCGATTAGCAGGTCGCGGCGCTGGTCCTCACCGCCGAGGGGTGGGCCGTGCACCTGGCGGCAGACGACCTCGCCGCCCCGTTCACGACCCTGCACTACCCCCTTGGTGGTGCTGACCGGCCCGGACGTGGACGCCGCAGCCGAGCCCTACGACGCCGACCCCGGCGGCTGGACGGACGAGCTGGCCGCCGCCCTCCTCGACCAGCACGGCCCCTACTCCATCCCGCACGTCACCGGCGAGCGCACCGAGCCGGGCCCGGGGGAGTGCTGGGCGGCGGTCGTGGGCGCCTACGCCGACACCGTCCCACCGCCGGGCAGCACCTTTGCCGCCGGCAGCATCACCTACACCTCCACCGGGGCCGTCTGGCTCTCCGTGGACGAGCCGGGCACCCACCTGCTGGCCGCCGACCCCCCCGTCCTCGCCGCATGGGGTACCGCCGAGCGCATCGAGCTGTGGTCCACCCCCCACCGCGACGGCTACCTGCTGCGCTTCACCACCCAGTACGAGAACGGGTTCCCGGAGGTGTGGACGTGGCTGCCGGCCGAGACGGCCGCCGCCTGGGTATGGAGCATCGGCGCCGACGGCCTGGAGCAGCCGGCCCGTGACGCCTTGGTCACCTCGGTCGCCCATCTGCGCGCCGCCGCCGACGCCCTTGCCCTGCCCGACGAGGCGACCACGGCGGACGCCCCGCCCAGCGAAGCGCGTGTATCCTCCGCTACTTCCGGCGCAGCCACGGCGTCGAGGCCGTCATCACAGACATGAGGGGAGACCTCCCCCCGGACCGGGCCTCGCTCGCGGCCATCCTCCAACAGGTCGCCGCAGGCCTAATCAGGGACTAGCAGCCTCAGCCTCGACAACACAGGAGCCCCGTGCCCTCCACCAACCCGGAGGACACGGGGCTCCTGTGTCCGAACGCGGCCGTCGCCACCGCCACTGTCCTAAGAGGCTGCTGGCATCCCGCTGCTGCGCCTGTCGGGGGAGCGCGTCGCCGTCGGCTCAGGAGCATGGCCAGGGCCTGCGCCTCGGGGGCGCCCAGCGTCACGGTGACCAACGCGGCACCGAGCTGGTGGACGCGATGCCGGGTCAGACCGTGCGTGGTGAGGGCCTGGCGCAGCGTGGCGCTCGTCCCGGCCGTCGCCCTGCTGCCGACCGATTCGCTCGTCCCGGCCTCGGCTTGTTCGGCGCGCTCGGCGACGGCGGCCGCGGCGATCGGCACGACGGAGTGGATCTCCGCGCACTCGGGATCGAGCTGGGCGAGCGCACCGGCCAGGACTTCGAGGGCGGCGGCCACGCCCTCCACCGCGTCCGCGCTCCAGCGCGACGGGCCGGCGGCCCCGTCGGGAACCCGACATGCATGCCGAAGCCCGTCCCCAGCCACATACTGGCCAGGGCCTTGCAGCAAGCGAAGCCCGCCCGGGCATCTGGTCCTCGTCCTGGCCGCAGTCCACGCCGAGCCCGTCCACGAACTCCGCACGATCCTCACCTGTGACCTGGACCTCGCACGCGGCACCCTCGTCATCCGCCGCGGCCTGCGGCGGCACACCCTCTACCTGGAGGAACTCACTCACCGGATCGCCACCGACTGGCTTGACCACCGACACCGCCGCTGGCCCGCCTCAACCAACCCCCGCCTGCTCGTCAGCCAGAGATGGGCGCTCGACCCCGACCGCCCCGCCGTCGGTAAGACCCTGCTCCGTGTCGACGTGCCGCCAGGCCTCACCCTGGTCCGCCTGTGTCAGGACCGTATGCTCAACGAAGCAGCAGAACCGGCGGATCCCCTCCGGCTGATGAGGCTCTTCGGGATCACGGAGAAGACCCCCATGCACTACGTGGGGACCGCGTATCCCGAACGCACGGCCAAACTGCCGCGGTGAGGCAAGCCGTCCGCAGAAGCCGGCTACGGTGGGGGCGGGGCGGCTTCGAGCGTGGTGGTGGTGAGGGTGCTCAGACCTGCTCGGTAGGGCGAACCAGCACCTCGGCGACGGCCACGTGCCGGGGGCGGGTGACGACGAAGCCGATGCTTTCGGCGACGTCCTCGCTCCGCAGCCGCTCGATGCCCCCGATGGCGGCGGCGAGTTGCTGCTGGACGGCGTCCGAGTTGTGGCTGCGCAGTTCGGTGTCGACGCTGCCCGGCTCGACCACGCACACGCGGACGTGCCGCTTGGCCAGTTCCTGGCGCAGCGCTTCGCTGAACGCGCCGACACCGAACTTGGTGGCGCAGTACGCCGCCTGCATGGCGTAGGCGTTACGCCCGGAGAGAGAGCCGACGTTGACGATGTCGGCGACCTGGCGCGGCCCGTCCGCAGCGGCCTGCACCAAGTGGGGGGCGGCAGCGAGGGAGGTGTACATCAGGCCCATGAGGTTGATGTCGATCATGCGGCGCCATTCGGCCGGGTCCGCCCCTGGGACGGGTCCGAGCAGCATGAGTCCGGCGTTGTTGACCACGGTATCCAGACGGCCGAGACTCTCGACGGTCCGCTCCACCGCTGTTGCGGCGGCCTGATCGTCGGTGACGTCGGCAGGGACCACGAGGGCCTTGCCGCCGGCGCCGGAGATTTGCGCGGCGAGGGCTTTCAGCCGGTCCTCGCGGCGGCCGACGAGGGCCACGGAGGCCCCTTCACGGGCCAGCTCCAGGGCGGTGGCGTGGCCGATACCGCTGGATGCCCCGGTGACCAGGGCAACGGTTCCTTCAAGACGGCGAGTCATAATGTTCGACCCTTTCGGTTGTGAGGGAGTACAGCCACCGTGCATCCACCGCTACGACGACTCCGATGTTCTGCGGTCGATTGCCGATGCCACTGTCTCAGCCCCCAACGGGTCACTCAGATCTCCGTAGTGGACTTCGACGTGGTCAACCAGTCGCGATAGCGAGAAGATGACGTTTTTCAACGCGCCGATCGTCTCGGCGTGGATGAGAGATGGGACGGACGGACTGGGTGGCGGGAAGGTGCAGGAAGTAGCTCCCCGGCCCCTCTCGTGCGGTTTCTGAGATGAGCCGGAAAACCGGCTGCCCGTCGAACGCGTCAGTGATGGGCCGCTCGACGCCCCACGTCACGAGCCGCGGATGCTCCACCGTGGGGTGACACACATCCGGGTTCGTCACTGCCGGGTCCGGATGGATCGCTGCCCCAGCAGGGTGGGAGGCGCCCCATCGCAACCACTGCACTGAGCGTCGCGGTAGACAGCAACTATCTTGTGCGCAAACTCATCATCCTTCCTGTGGTGCAGCGGAGAAACCTGGCCTTCGAAGGACAATGACCGGCTGCAAGTCTCCATCCGTCTCATCCATACGCAAGGATCCCGCTCGTCGAAACATCCATGCGTACGACGTCCGGCCTCTCAGGTCTCCGGCCTCGGCCAAGACTCGGAACAGGGTGTGGAGTTGGGCGTCTGACGCTGTGACAGAAGATATGGGGTCTGTACTAAGGTTTGGCTGTACGGGTTCCTATAGCACGTCAACGCACAGGTTGAGATGGACGCCGCTGCGACGGCTGCGGGGACAGCCACCCTGCCTCATATGCCTCCGCCGCCTCCAAACCTCATGTTGCAACCATCAGTTGGTCGTCCGGCCCCGCTGGCCCGGCACGTTCCTGTACTGGGCGCGGTGCACCGACGCCGAGCTGCGGGCCGACCTGACCACATCCGACGGCTCCCAGGTGCCGACCGGGCGTGCTGAGGACCTGGCCCACCTCTCCCGCAGGGCCCGCGCGAAGTTCACCGGGCTCAGGGTCGCGGTGGACCTGACCGCGACCGCCTTGGTGGTCCCGGCCGCCGCGCTCGTCACCGCCGCCCTGCACTGACCTGCGAGAAGGGACCCCATGACGTTCGAGCGGTTCACGGTCGACGACGGCCGCCACCACCCGCGCGTCATGATCGATGAGGACGCCTCCCGCGCCGTCGGGACGGCCCGCCACCGCGCGGAGCGCTCCTGCGGCCGGATGGCCGCGCACTTCGCCCGGCACCCCAGGCCAGGCCCTGGCCGCCCATGCCGAGCACGCCGCCGCACGGCTCGGACCCAGCCGGTTCAGCCTGCGGGTCGCCATCATGTTGGTCTGCTCGGCCGTCAGCTAATCCGCCGGCCAGTTCCTTGTGCACCACTACGGTCTGACCGGCGGGACCTCCGCCGTGCGCCCGCAGCCGTTGGAGCTGGCTGCGGGCGCACCCTCGGCTGTAGTCCAGCCGCTCAACCTGAGCTGCGGGCCGAAGACGCAATAGGCACTTCCTACCGGGGCCACCGTAGGGCCGGGATCGTGGTGGGCATGCAGACCACACCCCGCCCTCGGGCCGTACCCGGCTGCGCCTTCTGCCGTCATCGTCGGTGGGGCACACGCCGGCGGCCGTCGTCCGCGCGTGGCCCGATGCCCTCGCGATCCGGCCCCGCTCCGGAGGCGTCCACACCGGCCACCTCCTGGTCCTGCCGCACGTCCGCGTCCAGGACGCGGGCACCGAACCGGAGGTGACCGCCGCGGTGTTGCGCCGGGCCGTCGAGCTGATGGCTGAGCACCCCGCCGCGAACCTCATCACCTCCAGGGTGCCGCAGCGACCCGGACGGTCTTCCACCTCCACGTCCACGTCGTGCCCCACCGAGCGGGTGACGGCCTGCCGCTGCCCTGGACCCCGCAGGACACCGACCGCGCCACCGCGCAGAACGGAGAGACCCGATGAGCGCCGTCCGCCTCATGGCCCGCGAACCCATCCCCGTCGGCCCCAAGGTGTTCCTGGCCGGACCGACCCCCGACAAGAGCGCGCCGGTCCCGTGCTGGCGATCGACGGCCCTCGACCTCATCACCGCCCAGTAGACCGGCCCGAAGCCGTTGACCGTCCTGATCACCGAGTCCCGCAACGGCGTCCGCGCCGAGCGCTACGAAGACCAAGTCGACTAGGAGACCGACGCGCGCGGCTGCCGACGCGATCCTGTTCTGGACCCCCCCCCGACATGCGCACGATCCCGGGCATGACGACCAACATCGAATTCGGTCTCGACGCTCCGGGCGGCCGCGCCGTCCTCGGCGCGCCGGCCGACTGCCTCAGCCCGGAGAGAAACCGGTACCTGATCTACGTGGCGGGCCGCTTCGACGTCCCGGTGCGCACCACCCTGGCCGACACCGTGGCGCAGGCCTCGCCCTGGTCGCCGGAAGGGGCCCAGTTCCGGGACTTGGCACGTAGCCCAAGCGGTAAACTGCCCCTGCGTACCGCGGCGCCGGAGCGGAAACCGCTGATGAGGCCGAGGGGCTGAGAAAAGGCCCCGCCTGCTGTGAGTCACGACACTACGAACTGACCTAGTGCTCTTATCCCGGAGACACCCGGGCCGGGCCTTCTTCCTCGTAGGCGGAGCGGCTTGCTCACCGGCCCTAGTGAGTACGCGGTGATCTTCAACATCGAGGCGTTGAACGCTCTCGTGTTCGGACTGGCGTTGTTCCTTGCGCGGGTGGTCTACCGGCGGACCCGCAGCATCGAGTCCGCCGTGGTCTCCGGCGCGCCAGCGGTGGGCGTGGTCGTCATCCTGTTCACCCCGATCGACCCCGAGGGGGCGACCGGGGAGATCATCGCCCCGCGCTCGTGTCTTTCGGCGTCTGACACCTCCCCGCACAGGTCGGCCCCGCCCGGACGCTGAAGCGGGGCCGTTCCCGCCGATACCGTCCTGGGCGGCCCTGCGCCGTTCGCCGGCCGCCCAGGAGCGTCCCGGCGCCTACCCACACGGCGGGGCCTCCCCTGCGGCGCCGGAAGCGCAGCAGGGGAGGGCACCACCTCGGGCAGCGCCTTCAGCACGGCCACGGTATCGGCGCGCTCGGCTTGGAACAGGGGGGGGGCGATGCAGACCACGGAGGCCAGCACCAGGGCGGTCAGGACGGCGATCGGCAGTGACCTCGGCTCCTGACCCCGACCGGGCCCGGCAGCACCCGACGAACGGCCGGGCGTCAGCTCACAGGAGGTGAAGCCGAAGGCGGGCGCTGCGGTAGTCAGGATTCACGGTGAAGTGGGCGTAGCCGCGCGCGTTTGCGTAGTCTCCCGTGCCTCCGGTGATGGCTTCCTGGAAGGAGGTGGTCAGAGGCCTGACGCTCTGGAGGGTGATCTGACCGGGAGGGGTGGCCAGGGTCGTGTTGCACTGCGCTGTGCTGCTGGTACTGCTTCGACCGACGATCGTGCACACGAACCCGTACGTGCCGAACGGCGCGCCCGTCTTCGTTTTGGTGGTCTTGCCCGAGGCCCCATACACGGAGCCCACTGGCCCTGTGGGGTCGCCGAATCTCTGAGCGTCCGTCGTCGTAAGGTCCAGCACCCTTTCAGGACCGCCGTCGTGCTGCGCTGCCGAAGCAGGGGCAGACATGGCCAAAGAACCGACCATGCTGACCACGCAGGCTGTCAGGGCGAGTCTCGTTCGGGTCTTCCGCATCTTTGCGCCTTTCGCTTTTTCTCCGGACCGTTGTCACCCTGCGGGCTCCACCGGAAGAGGACAAGCCCACGGTAAGGGCGCGGTCACAATCTGGCATCCGCTTAGTCCGAATAGCGGCCCTCATTCGTTTCACTGCGTGCGGGGTGTTCCTTGCCTGTGCCTCCCACTACGGCATCCCGGTCCTGGAACTGGTGCGTGGAGCCGACTACGCCGTCCGGCTCCTGCCGGCCGCCCGCCGCGCCGGCCTGGTAGGCGGCACCCAAACCATCCTGCCCACGCATGTCCACCCGGCCGCCCATGCCGCCGCCCGATTCGGCACCAGCCGGCTCGGCCCGCGGATCGCCGCCCTCGTCGCGGCCATGCTGGTCTGCTGGGCCGTCAGCTACGCCACCGGCCGGCTCTCGCCCACCGCTACGGCCTGACCGGTGCGGCCTCCGCCGCCGTGCTCGCCGACTTGGCGGTCGCCGGCGGGTACGGCCTCATGGTCGCCGCACGCCGGTTCATCGCCCGCCCCGCACCGCCGGTAACTGGTGGGGACATCTGCGTGGTTGGCGTCCTTGGCCCAGCGGGTGGAGAAGGTGCCGATGAGTTCGCCGGAGCTGTCAGCGACGGCCACACCACCGTCCTGGGTGACGACGGCGTGGGCTCCCTCGGGCAGATCCAGGGGGAAGCGGTACTCGCTAGGAGCTGCGGCGTCCTTGAGCGTGACGAGGGCGCTGACGCTTCCGTCCCGGCTGATCTGAGCCGCGGTGTCCACGGCGCCCTTCGCCTCGGTGTAGACGACGGTGCCGCTGGCGGCGGCCTGTGCGGTCGCCAGCCGGGTCCCCGGCAGGCCGATGCCCACCTGGGTGCCCGCGGCTGTCGGTCACTGTGACCTGGCCGGAGCCATGGCAGGGAAGCTCGACGTGCGTACCCCCCGCGTCGGCTCAAGGCCACCGCCACCGGCGTGGGCCAGGTTCGCTGTGCCGGTCACGTTCTCGACGATCTCGGCAACTCGCGCGGGCGACGTCCGCTCCGCAGCGAAAGCCACCGGACCGGCGGCTCCGACAGTCAGGGCAACTACGACGGCTGCGGCACCGCAGGGGAGCGTCCCGCATGAATTCAGCATTCAGAGTCCTCAATTTTCCAGCGTTTGGACAGCGCTAGTAGAGCCATCGCTGACTAGGCGAGCCCGTGGCGCTGCTCAATGATCATGACGCCGCGTTGAAAATTATGCAAGAAGATCGAGTACCAGTAACCTTTACCGACCTCTAAGATCAGTAGGTCAGAATTTAAGACTCCCCGCCTTGCGCGCCTTGCGTGGTTTCACTTATGTGAAGTCGGCGGGGAATCGTTCTCGCGGCTCCTTTCTGCGGTCACGTCGGGAAGGAATTGGCGCCGCAATCGACAGGGATCGGCCGTGCCGGTCGCTCCTTTGCAGCCCGGTCCAGGGGTTAACGCTCGGAAAGGGTGTTGGTGTACGGCAAGGCGCCTGGCCTGGGGTGTCGCTGGTTCGCTGAGAGGTGGAATGGGCGGCTTGGGTAGGCAGGTGGAGGCTTCTGAGCTGGGGTTGTGTGTTCCGTGCTGAGTGGGGCCGGGGCTGTTGTAGGTAGTCCTGGGGTGTAATGGACCGACCGGTGTTAGTGCTGGTCAGGGGTCCTGTTCGGCGGGGGTGGTCCATCGGC
>NZ_PVLV01000409.1 GCF_002982015.1 Streptomyces solincola | reverse complement strand
GTGGCGGGGCCGGCGGCGGTGAGGGTGGTGCCGGCGACGGTCGCGAGGGCGGCCGCTGCCGCGAGCGCCCATCGGATGCTGCGCCTGCTGCGCGTCATCGAGCCTCCTGGAAGTGGGGTTACCCCCGGTATTTACTGGTGGGTAGGCCCCCTTGGGAACAGAGCGATCCAGCCAACTGCTCACCGGACAGGAGAGCGGCGGTGAGCGGTGGCACGGGGGGTAGGCGGCCACCCGCCGCGAAACGTGGGATCGAGGAGGAGCGAGGCATGAGCGAGCAGTCCGGCGAGTTCCGCACGGAGCACGACTCCATGGGCGAGGTGCGGGTCCCCGCGCACGCGAAGTGGCGGGCGCAGACCCAGCGGGCGGTGGAGAACTTCCCGCTCTCCGGGCAGCGCCTGGAGCGCGCCCACATCGAGGCGCTCGCCCGGATCAAGGCCGCCGCCGCCAAGGTCAACGCCGAGCTGGGCGTGCTGGACGAGAAGGTGGCGGAGGCGATCCGGGCGGCCGCCGCGGAGGTCGCCGAGGGGCGCTGGGACGAGCACTTCCCGGTGGACGTCTTCCAGACCGGCTCGGGCACCTCGTCCAACATGAACACCAACGAGGTGCTGGCCACCCTCGCCGGCGAGCGGCTGGGCCGCGGTCCGGACGCGGTCCACCCCAACGACCACGTCAACGCCTCCCAGTCGTCCAACGACGTCTTCCCCTCCTCCATCCACATCGCCGCCACCGCCGCCGTCACCCGGGACCTGATCCCGGCCCTCGAGCACCTGGCGGAGAGCCTGGAGCGCAAGTCGGCGGAGTTCGCGGACGTGGTGAAGTCGGGCCGCACCCATCTCATGGACGCCACCCCGGTGACGCTGGGCCAGGAGTTCGGCGGCTACGCGGCGCAGGTGCGCCACGGGGTGGAGCGGCTGCGCGCCTCGCTGCCCCGGCTGGCGGAGCTGCCGCTGGGCGGTACGGCGGTGGGCACCGGCATCAACACCCCGCCCGGCTTCTCGGCGGCGGTGATCGCCGAGGTGGCGCGGGCCACCGGACTGCCGCTGACCGAGGCCCGCGACCACTTCGAGGCGCAGGGCGCGCGGGACGGGCTGGTGGAGACCTCGGGCCAGCTGCGTACGATCGCGGTCTCGCTGACCAAGGTCTGCAACGACCTGCGCTGGATGGCGTCGGGACCGCGCACCGGACTGGCCGAGATCCACCTGCCCGACCTCCAGCCGGGCTCCTCGATCATGCCGGGCAAGGTCAACCCGGTGATCCCGGAGGCGGTGCTGATGGTGTGCGCCCAGGTGACGGGCAACGACGCCACGGTGGCCGCGGCCGGCGCGGCGGGCAACTTCGAGCTGAACGTGATGCTGCCGGTGATGGCGAAGAACCTGCTGGAGTCGGTGCGGCTGCTGGCCAACGCCGCCAGGCTGCTGGCCGACCGCACGGTGGACGGGATCACCGCGGACCGGGAGCGCGCCCGGGAGTACGCCGAGTCCTCGCCGTCGGTGGTCACCCCGCTCAACAAGTACATCGGCTACGAGGAGGCCGCGAAGGTGGCCAAGAAGTCCCTCGCGGAGCGCAAGACGATCCGCGAGGTGGTGCTGGAGAACGGCTATGTGGAGCGCGGCGACCTGACGGCCGGGCAACTGGACGAGGCGCTGGACGTGCTGCGGATGACGCATCCGTGACGGCGGGATGACCGGCGGATCACGGGTGGCGGGCGGCCCTGCGGGGGTGCCCCGCCGCCCGTGACCCGGTTCGAGGCGGACGCGGGCGGCCGCCCCTAAGATCTGCTCATGACAGCCGAAGCCGAGACCACGACGGGGAGCGGTACCACGACGACGAGCGGGCGTCGGCCCGGGACGGGGGGCGTGACCGCGCGCCGGTGGGCACCGGGGACGCAGGTGCTGTGGCGCTACCGGGACAACGCCGGCGGCCGCGTCCACATCTGCCGGCCGGTGACGGTCGTGCAGGACACCGACGAGCTGCTGGCGGTGTGGATGGCGCCGGGCACCGAGTGCGTCAAGCCGGTGCTCCTGGACGGCTCCCCGGTGCACGCCGAACCGCTGGCCACCCGGTACACCGCCCCGCGCACCACCGCCCGCGCCCGCTGGACCGGCGCCGGGGTGCTGAAGCTGGCCCGGCCCGGCGAGCCGTGGTCGGTGTGGCTGTTCTGGGAGCCGGGCTGGCTGTTCCGGAGCTGGTACGTCAACCTGGAGGAGCCGCGCACCCGGTGGGCGTGCGGGGTGGACTCCGAGGACCACTTCCTCGACATCTCGGTCTACCCGGACCGGAGCTGGCTGTGGCGGGACGAGGACGAGTTCGAGCAGGCGCAGCGCAGCGGGCTGATGGGCCCGGAGCAGGCCCGGCGGGTACGGGAGGCCGGGCGGGCGGCGGCGGAGGTGATCCGCTCCTGGGGGTCGCCGTTCGCGGACGGCTGGGAGCACTGGCGGCCCGATCCGGGCTGGGCGGTGCCCGCGCTGCCCGCGGACTGGGATCGCGCCCCGGCGCGCACGGCGCCATGAGACCCTTGATGCGCCCCCCGGGTGCAAACGTAGGATCGGCTTCCGCGAAGTCAGGGAGCGGTAACGACTGAGCAGAGTGCAGGAACTGACCGTAAGTCATTCAGGAGGGGGTCGATCGTGTCTCATCCGTGCCCGGATCCGTCCTCCTCTGTCGACGCCGCGTTCGGAGCGGGTATAGCGCCTGACAGAGCGATGGCACCGCACCACCGGCCCGGACGGACGGAAACGCACGCGTGACGGAGCAGCCCACCTCCCATGAAGGCCGCCAGCCCGGCGCCGCCCGGCCGCAGGAACGCGCCCGGCCGCGGCCGGGCTCGCCGCCGGCGTCCCGGGCCGTCCAGGTGCCCGCGCAGCCCGCGGCCCCGGGCGACCCGGCCGCCGCGTCGGGGCCCGGCGCGGCCGCCGCGCTGGCCCGGGCGGCCGCCGCGAGCACGGCCCGCCCGGACGGCGTCACCCCCTCCGACTCCCCTGCGCCGCCCGGCGGCGACCCGGGTGCGGCCGGCAAGGCCACGCGCTCCGGCCGGGCGGCCAAGGGCCGCGGCCTGGTGGACGAGACGCTGCCGCCGGCCTTCGCCGGGGAGAGCGGCGCGGACCCGGCGGGCGCGGTGCGGCGGGAGGCCGACCGGCTGCGGTTCGTCGGCGCGGCCACCCGGCGGATCGCCCGCGGCATCGACCTGGACGAGATCGTGCTGGGGCTGTGCCGGGCCACCGTGCCGACCTTCTCCGACGCGATCCTGGTCTACCTGCGCGACCCGCTGCCGGTCGGCGACGACCGCCCGGTGGAGCCCTTCATCCTGCGGCTGCGGCGCACGGACCGGCTGCGTTTAACCGAAGACGACGGCGAGCTGTCGCTGACCACCACCGACCCGGACGACGACCTCGACCTCGGGCCGGCCAACGAGCTGTGCCAGGTGCCGCCCGGCGGGGCGCTCGCCGAGGTGCTGCGCGGGGTGCGCCCGGTCTTCGGCGACTCCGCGGCCGCCCGGGCCGCCTTCCCCGAGCTGCTCGGCGACAACCGCTGCGTGCCCAGCGGTCACCGCGCCATCCTCGCGCCGCTGCGGGGGCGGCGCCGGGTGATCGGCGCGGCCGTGTTCCTGCGCCGCCCGGACCGGGCGCCGTTCGAGCCGGGCGACCTGCTGGTGGCCGCGCAGTTGGCCACGCACACCGCGCTGGGCATCGACAAGGCGGTGCTGTACGGGCGGGAGGCGTACATCGCCGACGAGCTCCAGCGCACGATGCTGCCGGAGAACCTGCCGCAGCCCACCGGCGTACGGCTGGCCTCGCGCTATCTGCCCGCGGCCGAGACCGCGCGGGTGGGCGGCGACTGGTACGACGCCATCCCGCTGCCCGGCAGCCGGGTGGCGCTGGTGGTGGGCGACGTGATGGGGCACTCCATGACGTCGGCGGCCATCATGGGCCAGTTGCGCACCACCGCGCAGACCCTGGCCGGGCTCGACCTGCCGCCGCAGGAGGTGCTGCACCACCTGGACGAGCAGGCCCAGCGGCTCGGCGAGAACCGCATGGCGACCTGCCTGTACGCGGTGTACGACCCGGTAGCGCACCGGATCACCATCGCCAACGCGGGCCATCCGCCGCCGGTGCTGCTGCACCTGGGCGGGCGGGCCGAGGTGCTGCGGGTGCCGCCGGGCGCGCCGATCGGCGTGGGCGGGGTGGACTTCGAGGCGGTGGAGCTGGACGCGCCGGCCGGGGCGACCCTGCTGCTGTACACCGACGGCCTGGTGGAGTCCCGGATGCGGGACGTCTGGGCAGGGATCGAGCAGTTGCGGGAACGGCTGGCCGCCACCGCGCAGTTGACCGGGCCGGACCATCCGCCGCCGCTGGAGGCGCTCTGCGACGACGTGCTCGACATGCTCGGGCCCGGCGACCGGGACGACGACATCGCGCTGCTGGCGGCCCGGTTCGACGGGATCGCGCCGAGCGACGTGGCGTACTGGTTCCTGGAGCCGGAGGACGCCGCCCCGGGGCGGGCCCGCCGCCTGGCCCGCCGGGCGCTGGCCCGCTGGGGCCTGGAGGAGCTGTCGGACCAGGTGGAGCTGCTGGTCAGCGAGGTGGTGACCAACGCCGTGCGGTACGCCGAACGGCCGGTGACGCTGCGGCTGCTCCGTACCGACGTGCTGCGCTGCGAGGTCGGCGACGACTCGCCGCAACTGCCCCGGCAGCGGCGGGCGCGGGACACCGACGAGGGCGGCCGCGGGCTGTTCCTGGTCAACCGGCTGGCCCGGCGCTGGGGCGCCACCCGGCTGTCCACCGGCAAGGTGGTCTGGTTCGAGCTGCCCGCCCGGGTCTGAGCCCGGGCGGGGTCTCGTCCGCTTGCCTGCCCGCGCCGGCTCAGGGCCTGAGCGGGCCCAGCGGGTCGGCGCCGCCGTCGCCGCCGGTGGCGCCGTCGTCGGCGCCGCCGGAACCGCCCGACTGGTCGCCGTCGCCGGGCTCGCCGTCGTCACTGGGCTCGTCGCTGGGGCTCTGGCTCTCGGTCGGCTCGTCGCTCGGGCTCTCCGAGGTGCTCGGCTCGTCGCTGGGGCTCTGGCTCTCGGTCGGCTCGTCGCTGGGGCTCTGGCTCTCGGTCGGCTCGTCGCTCGGGCTCTCGCTTTCCGTGGGCTCCTCGCTGGGGCTCTCGGAGACCGCGGGGCCGCCGGGGTCGACGGTGTCGGCGACGTCCAGGTCGAAGCGGGCGTCCGAGCCGCCGCCCAGGGCCGCCTTGGTGTAGTCGGCCCAGATCCGGGCGGGGAAGCCGCCGCCGTTGGCCCGGCCGGCCTGCGCGGTGCCGGTCAGCGACACCTGGCCGGAGCCGTCCGGCCGCTCGCCGAACAGCGCGACGACGGTGGTCAGCTCGGGCGTGTAGCCGGCGAACCAGGCTGACTTGTTGTTCTCCGAGGTGCCGGTCTTGCCGGCCGCGTCGAACGCCGGGGTGTTCGCCTCGAAGCCGGAGCCGTTGTCGACCACGCCGGTCAGGCCCTCGGTGACGGTGTCGGCGGTCTGCCGGCTGATCACCTGGTCGCCGACCGGGGAGTTCGTCCGCTCGAAGGCGCGGCCCTGGCGCTCGGCCGACTTCACGATCGAGGGGGTGACCTTCTTGCCGTGGTTGTCGAGCGTGGCGTACACCCCGGCCATGTCCCAGGTGGAGGCGTTCATGGTGCCCAGCGAGGCGGCCGGCGACTCGGTGAAGTCCTTGCCGTCGGGGACGCCGAGGTCCAGCCCGGTGCGCTTGGCGGTCTTGGGGCCGACGTCCACGATCATCTGGGCGAACACCGAGTTGATGGACCGGGCCAGGCCGGTGCGCACGGTGGGGTTGTCGTAGCTGATGCCCAGGTCGTTCTGCGGGTTGAACGGCACGTCGCTGCCGACCACCGGGCGGCGGCTGGTGCCGTCGTAGACGGTGTCCAGGCCGATCAGCCGGCCGTCCTGGGTGCGGGCCTCGTTCTCCAGCGCGGAGGCGAAGACGACCGGTTTGAAGGTGGAGGCGGGCTGGTAGTCGCGGCGGGTGGCGTTGGACAGCCAGTGCTCGGTCGCGCCGACCCCGCCGTACAGCGCGACCACGCCGCCGGTCTTGGGGTCGACGGAGGTGGCGCCGGCCTGCACGGTGGCGTCGACCTTGCTGCCCTTGCGGTCGAGGTTGTCCTCGAGCCGCCGCTTGACCGCCTTCTCCAGGCTCTTCTGGCGCTTCTCGTCGATGTTGAGCGTGATGTTCCAGCCGCCGGCCTTCAGCTCGGCCTCGGTGATGCCGCCCTGCTCGACCAGCTCCTTGTTGGCGGCCTCCACGATGTAGCCGCGCTGGCCCTCCATGCCGGGCGCGGCCTTGGGCTCCTTGGGCACCGGGAACGTCATCCCGGCCCGCTCGGAGGCGCCGAGCCAGCCCTCCTCGACCATGTTGTTCAGCACGTAGTTCCAGCGCTGCTGGACCTTGGTGCGGCCGGTGGGGCCGGCCGCCGACCAGTCGTACTGGCTGGGCGCCTGGAGCACCGAGGCCAGATAGGCGCCCTGCTCCACGGTCAGCTTCTCGGCGTCCACCCGGTAGTACGCCTGGGCGGCGGCCTGGATGCCGTAGGCGTTGCGGCCGTAGTAGCTGGTGTTGAGGTACCCGGCGAGGATGTCGTCCTTGCTGATCTGCTGGTCGACCTTGAGGGAGATCACCAGCTCCTTGAGCTTGCGGGTGACCGTCTGGTCCTGGTTGAGGTAGTAGTTCTTGACGTACTGCTGGGTGATGGTCGAGCCGCCCTGCTTGCCCTGGCCGGTGACGGTGTTGACCAGGCCTCGGGCGGTGCCCTTCACGTCGACGCCGGAGTCCTCGTAGAAGGTCTTGTTCTCCGCGGCGACGAAGGTCTTCTCCACGTCGTCGGGGATCTTCTCCAGGCCGACTATCTCGCGGTTGACCTTGCCGGTGCGGGCGAGGATCTTGCCGTTGGAGAACTTGTAGACGTTGCTCTGAAGCGTCGCCTCGGCGTTGGCGCTGGGCACCGGGACCAGCAGGTAGATGACGAAGAAGGCGCCCATCGCGAGCAGGCAGAGCCCGAAGAAGGCGCCCAGCAGCCGCCGCCAGGTGAAGAAGCGGCGCCGGCGTATCGCCGCGCCCCCGGTCTCCGCACTCGCTCGACCCATCGCTCAGTAGCTCCGCTCTGCTCGCTGCTCGGTTCCTGCTCGGCGCTGTTCGCCGCCGGGACCGGCCCAGGACGTCTCTCCCGCGGCCGGCGGCCCCCCGCCGCCCCTCGCCGCCCCGCTCCCGCCGTCGCCGCGCGCGTTCCGCAGCGGACCAGCTAGGCAAACTAACACCAGCGAGGACGTCAAAGGACGACGCATCCGCCCTTTTCCGGACGTGAGAATCAGCACCGCTCCCGGGGGAACCGACGCCTGACAACCGCCGGGGGTTGCGCACCCGGGCCTGCCGTGCGCTAAAGTGATATCACTTAGCTAGGAAGTTGCTAGGAAGCTGCCAGTGGCCTGCCGGTCACGGAAACGGGGGACGCTCATGTCCGCACCAGACGTACACACCACGCCGACCAGCAAGGACGCCGTGCCGGGGGACGCGCCGGAGATGCCGGAGCCCCGCGTGCGGGAGTTCGCCGCCCGCTCGATCGGCGGCGGGCTCGCCCTGCTCCTCGGACTGCTCGGACTCACCGCCGGCGTGCTGCTGGTGGTCGCCGGCGCCTCGGCCGACCTCGGCGACGGGGCCAAGGCCGGGCTGATCGTGACCGGGATCGTGGTCGGGTTCGCCGCCTTCCTCGCCATGTGCGGGCTGAACATGGTGGCCCCCGGCGAGGCCCGGGTGGTCCAGCTCTTCGGCCGCTACCGCGGCACCATCCGCACCGACGGGCTGCGCTGGGTGAACCCGTTCACCTCCCGGGCGAAGATCTCCACCCGGGTGCGCAACCACGAGACCGCGGTGCTCAAGGTCAACGACGCCTACGGCAACCCGATCGAGCTGGCCGCGGTCGTGGTCTGGAGGGTCGAGGACACCGCGCAGGCGCTCTTCGAGGTGGACGACTTCCTGGAGTTCGTCTCCACCCAGACCGAGGCCGCCGTGCGGCACATCGCCATCGAGTACCCCTACGACGCGCACGACGAGGGCGGCCTGTCGCTGCGGGGCAACGCCGAGGAGATCACCGAGAAGCTCGCCGTCGAGCTGCACGCCCGGGTCGAGGCGGCCGGCGTGCACATCATCGAGTCCCGCTTCACCCACCTCGCCTACGCCCCGGAGATCGCCTCCGCGATGCTCCAGCGCCAGCAGGCCGGCGCGGTGGTCGCCGCCCGGCGGCAGATCGTGGACGGCGCGGTCGGCATGGTCGAGGCGGCCCTGGACCGGCTCACCGAGCGGGACATCGTCGAGCTGGACTCCGAGCGCAAGGCCGCCATGGTGTCCAACCTGATGGTGGTGCTCTGCGGCGACCGTGCCGCCCAGCCGGTGCTGAACACGGGCTCGCTGTACCAGTGACCCCCGACCGGCAGCAGCGCAAGCAGGTACTCCTCCGCCTCGACCCGAAGGTGTACGACGCGCTGGCCCGGTGGGCGGCGGACGACCTCCGCAGCGCCAACGCGCAGATCGAGTTCCTGCTGCGCCGGGCGCTGGCGGAGGCGGGCCGGGCCCCGGCAGCGCCCGCCCCGATCGCCCGGCGCGGCCGCCCGCCCAAGGCCCGGCCGGACGAACCGCCCGGCGAGCAGCCGCCCGGCGGGGAGCCTCGCGCCGGGGAGCCGCCCACCGGATAGCCGGCTCGGCGGGGAGCCCAGACGAGACCGCCGGCCGGCCGGCTCCGAGGGGTTCAGCCGTCCGCGTCGAGCACCCGGACCGGCAGCGGCCGCACCGCCTCGCGCAGGGCGGCCGCCAGCTCCTCGAACTCGCCCTGCCGGGCCGCGCCGGCCCGCATGGCCAGCGCGATCCGGCGGGAGGGGGCGGGAGCGGCGAACGAGCCGGTGCGCAGCCGGTCACCGCGACCCGTCTCGATGGCGACCGCGGTGCCCGGCAGCAGCGTCACCCCGAGGCCGCCGGCGACCAACTGCACCAGGGTGGCCAGTCCGGCCGCGGTGGTGGTGACCGGGGCGTCGGTGCGGCCGGCCTCCCGGCAGACGTCCAGGGCCTGGTCGCGCAGGCAGTGCCCCTCGTCCAGCAGCAGCAGCTTCAGCTCGGCCAGCGCCTCGCGCCGGATGCCGGTGCGGCCGCCCAGCTCGTGCCCCTCGGGCACGACCAGCACGAAGTCCTCCTCGAAGAGGGGGAGTTCGGTGACACCGGGCACCCCGAGGGGCACCGCGAGCAGCAGCAGGTCCAGCCGTCCGGCGGCCAGACCGTCCAGCAGGGAGGAGGTCTGCTCCTCGTGGACCTGGAGGTCCAGGCGCGGATAGCGCTCGTGGACCAGGCGCAGCACGGTGGGCAGCAGATAGGGGGCGACGGTGGGGATCACGCCGAGCCGGAGCACCCCGGTGAACGGCGCCTGTGCGGCCTCGGCCTCCTCCAGCAGCTCGGCCACCGCGTCCAGCACCGCCCGGGTGCGGACCGCGAGCCGCTCGCCGGCCGGGGACAGCAGCACCCGGCGGGTGGTTCGCTCCAGCAACTGCACGCCCAGGGCGTCCTCCAGGGCGGAGACCGCCCCGGACAGCGCGGGCTGGCTCATCCCGATCGCCGCCGCCGCGTCCCGGAAGTGCAGATGCTCGGCGACCGCCGCGAACGCCCGCAACTGGGCCAGACTGGGCTGCTTGCTCTTGTGCACCTGGTGCCGCCGCCTCACTGGTGCCACCGGCGCCGCCCTGGGCCGCCGATGACCGCCTCCGATCGATCCGGGCGAGTTTACCCGCACCATCCGATCATTCGCTGCGGCAATCAACGACACCGGGCACCGCGTGCCCGTACGGGCCGCGAACAGTCGTCCGCACCGCACTCGGGCCGGTGACGCCGACCGGCCGCCGCGCTTGCGCCGCCACTCCCCCGGCCCGCCGCCGCCACCGCCGTACGCGCGCGCGACCAGCGGACGAGCCGTACCGCGTACCCTGCCACCCCCACCGAAACTCATAAGGAGGTCCGATCAACACCAGCCCGTCCGGCTATTTCACTGATCAATGCACCGCGTGCCATGCTGGGGCTCCGTCCAACCCCGGAGGTCCGCTTCCCGGGCTTCCCATCTGCAAGGAGAGCGTGTGCTCACTGTCGGTGACCAGTTCCCCACGTACGACCTGACCGCCTGCGTGTCGCTGGAGAGCGGCAAGGAGTTCGAGCAGATCGACCACAAGTCCTACGAGGGCAAGTGGCGCGTGGTGTTCTTCTGGCCGAAGGACTTCACCTTCGTCTGCCCGACCGAGATCGCCGCGTTCGGCAAGCTGAACGACGAGTTCGCCGACCGCGACGCCCAGATCCTCGGCGCGTCCGGCGACTCGGAGTTCGTCCACCACGCCTGGCGCAAGGACCACGCGGACCTGCGCGACCTGCCCTTCCCGATGCTCGCCGACTCCAAGCACGAGCTGATGCGGGACTGCGGCGTCGAGGGCGAGGACGGCTTCGCCCAGCGTGCCGTCTTCATCGTGGACCCGAACAACGAGATCCAGTTCACCATGGTGACCGCCGGCTCCGTCGGCCGTAACCCCAAGGAGGTCCTGCGGGTGCTCGACGCCCTCCAGACCGACGAGCTGTGCCCGTGCAACTGGAAGTCCGGCGAGGACACCCTCGACCCGGTCAAGCTGCTGGCGGGTGAGTGACCCATGGCGCTGGACGACCTGAAGTCCGCCATACCGGACTACGCCAAGGACCTGAAGCTCAACCTGGGCTCGGTCATCGGCAACAGCGACCTGCCGCAGCAGCAGCTCTGGGGCACCGTGCTGGCCTGCGCGATCGCCTCGCGCTCGCCGAAGGTGCTGCGTGAGCTGGAGCCGGAGGCCAAGGCGAACCTCTCGCCCGAGGCGTACACGGCCGCCAAGTCGGCCGCGGCGATCATGGCGATGAACAACGTCTTCTACCGCACCCGGCACCTGCTGTCGGACCCGGAGTACGGCAACCTGCGCGCCGGTCTGCGGATGAACGTCATCGGCAACCCGGGCGTCGACAAGGTCGACTTCGAGCTGTGGTCGCTCGCCGTCTCCGCGATCAACGGCTGCGGCATGTGCCTGGACTCCCACGAGCAGGTGCTGCGCAAGGCCGGCGTGGAGCGGGAGACCGTCCAGGAGGCCGTCAAGATCGCGGCCGTGCTCCAGGCGGTCGGCGCGACGCTGGACGCCGAGGCCGCACTGGCCGAGTGACCCGGCCCGGTTCCCGGCCGTAAGGAACCAGGGCAGGCAGTCGTACGAGAAGGGGCCCGCCGGCTTGATGCCGGCGGGCCCCTTCTCACGCGCCGGGACGTGCGGGTGTCCCGGGTGCGCCCCGGTTCAGTTCCGGG
>NZ_PVLV01000408.1 GCF_002982015.1 Streptomyces solincola | reverse complement strand
CGCGTCCTGTAACCGCCCGCTCGGTCCCCAGGGCCGCCGCTCCCACCCCGAGCGGGGGAGCGGCGGCCCTGGGGACCGAGCGGTCGGTTACAGGACGCGGACCGCGCCGGACGGCTGGTCGTAGTCGAGCGAGCGCTCCACCACACCGGTGCCCGGGTTCTGCGCGCCGACGAAGTTGCCCCCGCCGACGTAGATGGCCACGTGGTACGAGCCGCTGCGGCTGCCCCAGTAGAGGATGTCGCCGGGCTGGAGGTCGCTCATCGAGACCTCGGTGCCGCGGCTGGACTGGTCGCCGGAGACCCGCGGCAGGTCGATGCCCGCCTGGCGGTAGGCGGCCTGCACCAGGCCGGAGCAGTCCCACGAGTTGGGCCCGGTGCTGCCCATCACGTACGCGTCGCCGACCTGGGCGCGGGCGAAGGCGACGATCGCGGCGGCCGAGCCGGTCGCCTGCGAGGAGTCGTCGTAGGAGCCGCCGGAGTCGGAGCCCGAGTCGGAGGAGGACGAGGACGACGCACCGGAGTCGGAGGAGGAGCCGGTGGAGGCGGAGAGCGCGGTGCGCTCGGCGGAGCGGGAGGCGCGGGCGGCGGCCTCGGCGGCGGCCTTCTCCTTCGCCTCGGCCACGGCCTTGCGCTTGGCCTCGGCGTCGGCCTTGCGCTGCGCCTCGGCCTTGGCCTTGTTGGCGTCCTTCACGGCCCGGGCGGCCGACGCGTCCTCCAGGGACTGCAGTTCGGTGTCCAGGGCGATCTGGTGGGTCGTCTCGGCGGAGGCGGCGACGGCGCTGGAGAGACCGCCGCCGGACAGCTCCGCGTTGAGCGTGGGCATCTCGATGGTCTCGGTCACCGGCTCGGCGTTCGCCGGCCCGGCGGCGCCGGCCACCGCGATGGTGCTGAGGACGCCACCGGCAACTCCGGCCCGCAGCGCGAGCTTCGAGGCGCTGCGCCGGGGCTTCCGGTGGCTGGGTATGTGAGCGGTGTGGGACATGAGAACAACCGCTATCAGGGCGGCCGGGTTCCCTTCAAGAAACGTGCTTTGCGCCACAGTTGCGTGCGGAAGCCGTGAATCCGCTTCCCTGCGGGTCCGATTGACGCCGTAACGGACATTGCGGACGCTAGTGATCAACGTCGTGATCATGGGCTTTCCATAAAAGGTCCGAATTGCCGCGCGCCTACCATCCCTTCACCTCGGTGGCCAAGCCCGCTTTCGCCGCCCGTCGAGCGGAGTGACGGAGGTCACGGGAAGGTCACCGCCCGCCCCGTCCGAAAGATCGTGAACGCGCGCACGTGTCCACTTCGCGCCGCCGTCCTCCCTCGCCCGGGTGAGGCGGGATCCTTTACCACCCGCGCGAGGCGGTCGCGAATTTGCTTGTAGGGGCCATCTCTTGATAAGGCGAGGCTGCCCTGACCAGCGGTAACTACCGCTTATGTCACCTCAGGTGACCACCTGGACACGTCTGGTGCCAAGATCGCCGACATGTCTGTTCCATGATCCTTCGCCAGGTGGTGGAGATCACAAAGTCGTTGCCGCATCCCGTGTCGCAGATCACAGAACGACAGGCATAGGATGCGAGGCAGTCGGGCTTGTGAACTGCCTCACATACACGTGATCTTCGCGCTACCCCCGCGGGGCCGTGACACGAGGTGGCGAGACGAACGCCCGGTGCGGTCCAACGGTCAAGGACGACTGGAAGGAGCGAGGAGCGTGAATGCCTACGCGCCCATCCTCGTGCTCGGCGCCCTCGGGGCAGGGTTTGCGATCTTCTCCGTGGTCATGGCCACGCTGGTCGGCCCGAAGCGGTACAACCGGGCCAAGTTGGAAGCCTACGAGTGCGGCATCGAGCCGACGCCCACTCCGGCCGGCGGCGGCCGCTTCCCGATCAAGTACTACCTGACGGCGATGCTCTTCATCATTTTCGACATCGAGATCGTCTTCCTCTATCCCTGGGCGGTCAGCTTCGACGCGCTGGGGATCTTCGGGCTCGTGGAGATGCTGCTCTTCGTGCTCACCGTCTTCGTCGCCTACGCGTACGTGTGGCGGCGCGGCGGCCTGGACTGGGACTAGGGAGCTGAAGGCACACTCATGGGACTCGAAGAGAAGCTGCCGAGCGGCTTTCTGCTGACGACCGTCGAACAGGCCGCGGGCTGGGTGCGCAAGGCGTCCGTCTTCCCCGCGACCTTCGGCCTCGCCTGCTGCGCCATCGAGATGATGACCACCGGCGCCGGCCGCTACGACCTGGCCCGCTTCGGCATGGAGGTCTTCCGCGGCTCGCCGCGCCAGGCCGACCTGATGATCGTGGCCGGCCGGGTCAGCCAGAAGATGGCCCCCGTGCTGCGGCAGGTCTACGACCAGATGCCCAGCCCGAAGTGGGTCATCTCGATGGGCGTCTGCGCCTCCTCCGGCGGGATGTTCAACAACTACGCGATCGTGCAGGGCGTCGACCACGTCGTCCCCGTCGACATCTACCTGCCCGGCTGCCCGCCGCGGCCGGAGATGCTCATCGACGCCATCCTCAAGCTGCACAGCAAGATCCAGGGTTCCAAGCTCGGCGTGAACGCCGAGGAGGCGGCCCGGGAGGCGGAGGAAGCGGCGCTCAAGGCCCTGCCCGTGATCGAGATGAAGGGGCTGCTGCGGTGAGCACCGAAGAGCCCAACCCCGAGAAGGACCTCAGCGCGCAGAACCTCCCCGGCCAGCGCGGCGACGCCGGCGAGGAGGTCCGCGTCCAGCGCGGCATGTTCGGCGCGGACAACGGCGGCGACACCTCCGGCTACGGCGGCCTGGTCCGCTCCGTACGCCTGCCGGGACCGGCCGCCCGCCCCTACGGCGGCTGGTTCGACGAGGTGGCCGACGAACTGGAGGGCGCCCTGGAGGAGCAGGACCTGCTCCCGGCCAACGCCATCGAGAAGACGGTCGTCGACCGCGGCGAACTGACCTTCCACATCGAGCGCGAGCACCTGCCGCGGGTCGCCCGCACCCTGCGCGACGACCCGGCGCTCCGCTTCGAGCTGTGCACCGGGGTCAGCGGAGTGCACTACCCGGGCGACCGGGGCCGCGAGCTGCACGCCGTCTACCACCTGCGCTCGCTCACCCACGGACGGGCGATCCGGCTGGAGGTCTCCGCCCCGGACAGCGACCCGCACGTGCCCTCGCTGGTCTCGGTCTACCCGACCAACGACTGGCACGAGCGGGAGACCTACGACTTCTTCGGGCTGGTCTTCGACGGCCACCCGGCCCTCACCCGGATCATGATGCCGGACGACTGGCAGGGCTTCCCGCAGCGCAAGGACTACCCCCTCGGCGGCATCGCGGTCGAGTACAAGGGCGCCCAGATCCCGGCTCCGGACCAGCGGAGGTCCTACTCATGAGCACCGACCACCTCTCCGGCGCCAGGGAGACCGACGCCCGGGAGACCACCGAGGGCGCCGTCTACACGGTCACCGGCGGCGACTGGGACGAGGTCGCCGAGGCCGCGGCCCGCGCCGACGACGAGCGGATCGTCGTCAACATGGGCCCCCAGCACCCGTCCACCCACGGCGTGCTCCGGCTGATCCTGGAGATCGACGGCGAGACCGTCACCGAGGCCCGCTGCGGCATCGGCTACCTGCACACCGGCATCGAGAAGAACCTCGAGTTCCGCACCTGGACGCAGGGCACCACCTTCGTGACGCGGATGGACTACCTGACGTCCTTCTTCAACGAGACCGCCTACTGCCTCGGCGTGGAGAAGCTGCTCGGCATCACCGACCAGATCCCCGACCGCGCCTCGGTGATCCGCGTCCTGCTGATGGAGCTGAACCGGCTCTCCTCGCACCTGGTGTGCATCGCCACCGGCGGCATGGAACTGGGCGCCACCACGATCATGATCTACGGGTTCCGGGACCGCGAGCTGATCCTCGACCTGTACGAGCTGATCACCGGCCTGCGCATGAACCAAGCCTACATCCGGCCCGGCGGCCTCGCCCAGGACCTCCCGCCCGGCGCGGTGGACCGCCTGCGCGAGTTCGTGAAGACCATGAGGAAGAACCTGCCGGAGTACGACAAGCTCGCCACCGGCAACCCCATCTTCAAGGCCCGCATGCAGGGCATCGGCCACCTCGACCTGGCCGGCTGCATGGCGCTCGGCGCCACCGGCCCGATCCTGCGCTCCACCGGCCTGCCGCACGACCTGCGCAAGACCGACCCCTACTGCGGCTACGAGACCTACGACTTCGAGGTCCCCACCACCGACACCTGCGACGCCTACGGCCGCTTCCTGATCCGGCTGGAGGAGATGCGCGAGTCGCTGCGCATCGTCGAGCAGTGCCTGGACCGGCTCGCGCCCGGCCCGGTGATGGTCGCCGACAAGAAGATCGCCTGGCCCGCGCAGCTCGCCATGGGCCCGGACGGCCTCGGCAACAGCCTGGACCACATCAAGAAGATCATGGGCACCTCCATGGAAGCCCTCATCCACCACTTCAAGCTGGTCACCGAGGGCTTCCGGGTGCCGCCCGGCCAGGCGTACGCCGCCGTCGAGTCCCCCAAGGGCGAGCTGGGCGCGCACGTCGTCTCCGACGGCGGCACCCGCCCCTACCGGGTCCACTTCCGCGACCCGTCCTTCACCAACCTGCAGTCCATGGCGGCGATGTGCGAGGGCGGCCAGGTCGCCGACGTCATCGTCGCCGTCGCGTCCATCGACCCCGTGATGGGAGGCGTCGACCGGTGACCGCCAACCAAGAGGTGAGCCTGGGGATGCCGGAGCTCCCGGCCCCCGAGTACCCGGCCGAGGTCCGGGCCCGGCTCGAAGCGGACGCGAGGGAGGTCATCGCCCGCTACCCCGGCAGCCGCTCCGCGCTGCTGCCGCTGCTGCACCTGGTGCAGTCCGAGGAGGGCTACGTCTCCCGCACCGGCATGCGCTTCTGCGCCGACATGCTGGGCCTGACCACCGCCGAGGTCACCGCGGTGGCCACCTTCTACACGATGTACCGGCGCAAGCCCTCCGGCGACTACCAGGTCGGGGTGTGCACCAACACGCTCTGCGCGGTGATGGGCGGCGACGCCATCTTCGACGAGCTGAAGCAGCACCTGGGCGTCGGCAACGGCGAGACCACCGAGGACGGCTCCGTCACCCTGGAGCACATCGAGTGCAACGCGGCCTGCGACTTCGCCCCCGTGGTGATGGTCAACTGGGAGTTCTTCGACAACCAGACCCCCCAGTCCGCCCGCGCCCTCGTCGACGACCTGCGCGCCGGCCGGCCCGTCGAGCCCACCCGCGGCGCTCCCCTCTGCACGTACAAGGAGACCGCCCGCATCCTGGCCGGCTTCCCCGACCAGCGCCCCGGCGCGGTCGCCGCCAGCGGTGGCGCGGGCCCCGCGTCGCTCGTCGGCCTGCGCCTGGCCAAGGGCGAGACCGCCCCGCCCCGGGTCGTGCACCCCCGGCCCGCGGCCCCCGCCGACGCCGTACCGCCCGCCCAGCCGGAGGACCCGGCGAAGACCACGCCGAACCGCGAGCACCTCAGCTCGCACGACGGCTCCCAGCCGACCTCGGCCTCCGACCCGAACAACCCGGCCGCCGGTCCGACCGCCGAGGAGGGGGAGTGATGAGCGTGGCCACCGAGACCCACAGCCCCGACAAGCTGCTGGCGCCCGTGCTGTCGGCCTTCTGGGACCAGCCCGACTCCTGGACCCTGGAGACCTACCACCGCCACGACGGCTACCAGGGCCTGAAGAAGGCCCTGGCGATGACGCCGGACGACCTCATCGCCTACGTCAAGGACTCCGGACTGCGCGGCCGCGGCGGCGCCGGCTTCCCCACCGGGATGAAGTGGCAGTTCATCCCGCAGGGCGACGGCAAGCCGCACTACCTCGTCGTCAACGCCGACGAGTCCGAGCCCGGCACCTGCAAGGACATCCCCCTCCTCTTCGCCAACCCGCACTCCCTCATCGAGGGCATCGTGATCGCCTGCTACGCGATCCGCTCCTCGCACGCCTTCATCTACCTGCGCGGCGAGACCGTGCCCGTACTGCGCCGGCTGCACGAGGCCGTGCGCGAGGCGTACGCGGCCGGCTACCTCGGCCACGACATCCTCGGCAGCGGGCTCGACCTCGAACTGACCGTGCACGCCGGCGCGGGCGCGTACATCTGCGGCGAGGAGACCGCGCTGCTCGACTCCCTGGAGGGACGCCGCGGCCAGCCCCGGCTGCGGCCCCCCTTCCCCGCGGTCGCCGGCCTCTACGCCTGCCCCACCGTGGTGAACAACGTCGAGTCCATCGCGTCCGTTCCCGCGATCCTGCACCGCGGCAAGGACTGGTTCCGCTCCCTGGGCAGCGAGAAGTCCCCCGGCTTCACGCTCTACTCGCTCAGCGGCCACGTCGCCTCACCCGGCCAGTACGAGGCCCCGCTCGGCATCACCCTGCGCCAACTGCTCGACCTGAGCGGCGGCATCCGCCCCGGCCACCGGCTGAAGTTCTGGACCCCGGGCGGCAGCTCCACCCCGCTGCTGACCGCCGAGCACCTGGACGTGCCGCTGGACTACGAGGGCGTCGGCGCGGCCGGCTCCATGCTCGGCACCAAGGCCCTCCAGTGCTTCGACGAGACCACCTGCGTGGTGCGGGCCGTCACCCGCTGGACCGAGTTCTACGCCCACGAGTCCTGCGGCAAGTGCACCCCCTGCCGCGAAGGCACCTACTGGCTGGTGCAGTTGCTCCGCGACATCGAGGCCGGCAAGGGCGCCATGAGCGACCTCGACAAGCTGAACGACATCGCCGACAACATCAACGGCAAGTCCTTCTGCGCCCTCGGCGACGGCGCGGCCTCGCCGATCTTCTCCTCGCTTCAGTACTTCCGCGAGGAGTACGAGCAGCACATCACCGGCCGCGGCTGCCCCTTCGACCCCGCCAGGTCGACCGCCTGGGCGGACGGCAGCGGCCACACCCCGGAGGTGACGGCATGACGGTCACGACGTCCAACCCCGCCGGGGGCGGCGCCGCCGCCGTCCCGCCGGAGGACCTGGTCACCCTGACCATCGACGGCATCCAGGTGTCCGTCCCCAAGGGCACCCTGGTCATCCGGGCCGCCGAGCAGCTCGGCATCGAGATCCCCCGGTTCTGCGACCACCCCCTGCTCGACCCGGCCGGCGCCTGCCGCCAGTGCATCGTCGAGGTGGAGGGCCAGCGCAAGCCGATGGCCTCCTGCACCATCACCTGCACCGACGGCATGGTGGTCAAGTCCCAGCTCACCTCGCCGGTCGCCGAGAAGGCGCAGGTCGGCGTGATGGAGCTGCTGCTGATCAACCACCCGCTGGACTGCCCGGTCTGCGACAAGGGCGGCGAGTGCCCGCTACAGAACCAGGCCGTCTCGCACGGCCAGGCCGACTCCCGCTTCGAGGGGCGGAAGCGGACGTACGAGAAGCCGGTGCCGATCTCCACCCAGGTGCTCCTCGACCGCGAGCGCTGCGTGCTGTGCGCCCGCTGCACCCGCTTCTCCAACCAGGTCGCCGGCGACCCGATGATCGAACTGGTCGAGCGCGGCGCGCTCCAGCAGGTCGGCACCGGCGAGGGCGACCCCTTCCAGTCGTACTTCTCCGGCAACACCATCCAGATCTGCCCGGTCGGCGCCCTCACCTCGGCCGCCTACCGCTTCCGCTCCCGCCCCTTCGACCTGGTCTCCAGCCCCTCGGTCTGCGAGCACTGCGCCGGCGGCTGCGCCACCCGCACCGACCACCGCCGCGGCAAGGTCATGCGCAAGCTGGCCGCCGACGACCCCGAGGTCAACGAGGAGTGGATCTGCGACAAGGGCCGCTTCGCCTTCCGGTACGCGCAGGCGCGCGACCGGCTCACCACCCCGCTGGTCCGCGGCGAGGACGGCGTCCTGGCCCCCGCCTCCTGGCCGGAGGCGCTCCAGGCCGCCGCCCGCGGCCTGGTCCGCGGCCGCACCGGGGTGCTCGCCGGCGGCCGGCTGACCGTCGAGGACGCCTACGCCTACGCCAAGTTCGCCCGGATCGCCCTCGACACCAACGACGTCGACTTCCGCGCCCGGGTGCACAGTGGCGAGGAGGCCGACTTCCTGGCCGCCCAGGTCGCCGCGCACGGCACCGACCTGGACGGGCGCGGCGTCACGTACACCGCCCTGGAGAAGGCCCCCGCCGTCCTCCTCGCCGGGATCGAGGCCGAGGAGGAGGCGCCCGGCGTCTTCCTGCGGCTGCGCAAGGCGTGGCGCAAGCACGGGCAGCGGACCTTCGCCCTCGCCGCGTACGCCACCCCCGGCCTGACCAAGGCCGGCGGCGCGCTGCTGCCGGCCGCGCCCGGCACCGAGACCGAGTGGCTGGAGGCGCTGGCCACCCGGGACGGCCTGGACGAGTCCGGGACCGCCGCCGCCGAGGCGCTGCGGGCCGAGGGCGCGGTGATCGTCGTCGGCGAGCGGCTGGCCGGCGTGCCCGGCGCGCTCACCGCGGCCGTCTCCGCCGCCGCCGCCACCGGCGCCGCCCTGGTGTGGATCCCGCGCCGGGCCGGCGAGCGGGCCGCGCTGTGGGCGGGCGCCATCCCGGCGCTGCTGCCCGGCGGCCGCCCGGCCACCGACCCGCGGGCCCGCGAGGACGTGGCGCTCGCCTGGGGCGTACGCGAACTGCCCACCGGATACGGGCGCGACACCGGCCAGATGATCGAGGCCGCCGCCACCGGGGAGCTGGGCGCGCTGCTGGTCGGCGGCGTGGACGTGGCCGACCTGCCCGACCCGGCCCGCGCCCGCGAGGCCCTGGACGCCGCCTTCGTCGTCTCGCTGGAGCTGCGCCCCGGCGAGGTCACCGACCGGGCCGACGTGGTCCTGCCGGTCGCCGCGGTCGCCGAGAAGCGCGGCACCTTCCTCAACTGGGAGGGCCGGGTGCGGATGTTCGAGGCCGCGCTGAAGCCCGAGCAGATGACCCGGACGCTGCCCCCGGCCGACGCCCGCGTGCTGCACATGCTCGCGGACGTCATGGACGTGCACTTCGCCCTGCCGGACGTGCGGTCCGTGCGCCGGGAGCTGGACCGGCTCGGCCCCTGGGACGGCGCCGCGTCCGCCGCACCGGCCGAGTCCGGCGTACCGCTGCCGCGGGCCGGGGAGGGCGAGGCCGTCCTCGCCGGGCACCGGATGCTGCTCGACCTGGGCCGGCTCCAGGAGGGCGACGAGGCGCTGGCCGGCACCCGGCGGGCCCCGGTGGCCCGGCTCTCGGCCGCCACCGCCGCCGAGACCGGCGTCGGCCACGGCGACCTGCTCGCCGTCAGCGGCCCGGCCGGCTCCGTCGAACTGCCGCTGCACGTCACCGAGATGCCGGACCGGGTGGTGTGGCTGCCGCTGCGGTCCACCGGTGGCGGGGTGCTGTCCGACACCGGCGCCTCCCCCGGCCGCCTGGTCCGCATCGCCCCGGCCGCCCCCGCCCC
>NZ_PVLV01000407.1 GCF_002982015.1 Streptomyces solincola | reverse complement strand
GGGCAGGGTGGCGCTCATCGGGTGGCTTCCTCTCCTACGAGGTGGGCTCCGACATGGCTGGTCAGCTCCCACTCGCTGCGGCCGCGCTGCTCCCGCCAGACCGCGCGCACCGCGGCGCCGGCCAGCAGCAGTTGGTAGAACGGGCCGCCCGCGATGAGCTTGAGGTAGTGCGGCAGGCGCACCCGCAGGCCGTACTGGCGGCCGAAGTCGTGCAGTCCGACGATCTCGAAGACGAACGTCACCATGGCCGTGATCAGCGGCAGGAAGGTGACGAACGCGATGCCGACCGGCACGTCCAGGAAGACCGCGACGGCGATGTTGACCGGGATGACGACCCCGGTGAACGCCTGCATGAACGGCGTGGTGAGGGTGTGCCGGGCGAGCATCCGCTGCCCGAAGGTGGGCAGCCTGCGCCAGTCCCGCTTCCGGTAGACCTGGAGGAAGCCCTGGTTCCAGCGGGTGCGCTGCTTGAGCAGGCTGACCAGGGTGCCCGGGGTCTCCTCGCGGGTCACCATGTCGGCGTCGTAGGCGACCACGACCTTCTTGCCGGCGCTGGAGAGCCGGACGCCCAGGTCGCAGTCCTCGGCCAGGCAGTCCGGGTCCCAGCCGCCGGCCTCGCGCAGCACGTCGGTGCGGACGAAGACGGTGTTGCCGCCGAGCGGGATGAAGCCCTTGGCGGCGTGCAGGTGCAGCCGGCTGCGGAACCAGAAGAAGTACTCCAGGCAGTTGCGCAGCGCGTACCAGCTCGAGTGGAAGTTGATGAGCTGGACGCCGCCCTGCACCACGTCGGCGCGGGTGGCGGTGAAGGCGTGGTCCACGTGCGCCAGCAGCGCCGGGTGCACCTGGTCCTCCGCGTCGAACACCCCCACCACGTCGCCCCGGCAGTAGGGCAGCGCGGTGTTGAGCGCTTTCGGCTTGTTCTTGACCTCGTGGGTGTCGGTGACCACCCGCACCCGGTCCGGGTCGCGGGCGGCGGCCCGCTCCGCCACCTCGGCGGTCTCCGGGTCGTCGTGCCCGACGATGACGAGGATCTCGAAGTCGCGGTGACCGGACTCCAGCAGCCGGTCGATGGTGTGCTCCAGCACGGCCTGCTCGTGCCGGGCGGGCACCAGCAGCGAGAATGACAGCCCCTCGGCCCCGGCCGGGGACTCGAAGCGGGTGGCGGCGAGCGTCTCCGGCGTGCGCCAGGCGTGCATCTGCCACCACAGGGTGAAGGCCGCCATCCAGAAGAGCGCCAGTGAGACGGCGGCGACGAGCAGGGAAACGAGCATGCGGAACTCCCCCCTCGACCGGCTTGCGGCATCGCTGACGCCCCCGTTGGCGGCGGGCGCCACCGGGCCGGTCGTACTCCCCGGGAACGGGGTCTGCGGTGAACGTCGGATCGACGGCCGGCGGCCGACGCGTCTCCGCGTCGCCCGGCCGTCCGGTGGTGTGGTCACGGCGGCGGGCGCGGCGTCGTGCCGGCCGCCCGTACGGTCATGTGGTCCGGCGGATCAGGTCCGGTCGCGACCCGCGGATCGACGGATCAGCGGATGCGACGGATCAGTGGCGGAACGCGGCAGGACCCCCCTGGCCGTCGTCGCCGTCATCCGGCCTTCGCGCGCGCCCTCCCCAGAACGAACGCGAAGGCTTCCCCCTCCTCACGCGGCACGACAATAGAGGCCGCGAGGGACCGTCCGGGTGCCGTCTGGCGGAAAACCGTATATTCGCCGTCAGTTCGTCAGTTTCCGCGTCAGCTCGGCCGGGTCCGTGGTAGGCGCGTCGCAGGCGAAGTGCCGGCAGACGTACGCCGCCGGGCGCCCCTCGACCAGCGGCCGGTCCCTGAGCAGCGGGAACTCCGCACCGCCGGCGTCCGCCCCGGTGGCCGGCCTGCCGTGCGCGAGCACCGCGCCCGGCGCGGTGGCCCGGAGCGCGGCCCGCACCAGCTCCGCGCCCGCCGCGTCGCCGGCCTCGCTCACGACGGCGACCTCCCGCGGCCCGTCCAGCAGCGCCTCGGCGACGGCCAGGCCCCACCCGACGAACCTCGGGGCGCGCGGGCCGAGCGCGGTGACCACGCCGAGCGCGGCCTCCGCGGCGGTGCGGTGCGCCTCGGAGCCGGTGTGCGCCGCGTACGACAGCAGCGCCCCGGCCGCGGCGGTCCACCCCGACGGGGCCGCGTTGTCCGTCGGGTCCTGCGGCCGGCGGATGAGCTGCTCCGCGTCGTGCGCCGTGTCGTACAGCGCGCCGTCCTCGCCGGTGAAACGGTCCAGCACCAGATCCAGCAGGAAGCCCGCGAACTCCAGCCAGACGCCCTCCCCGGTCACGCCCGCCAGGGCCAGGAACCCCTCGGCGACGTCCGCGTAGTCCTCCAGCACCCCGGCGTTGGCCCCCACGTGGCCCTCCCGGGAGGTGCGGGCGAGCCGCGCCGACTCGTCCATGTGCACCCGTACGAGCAGGTCGGCGGCCTCGGTGGCCCGCTCGACCAGATCCGGCCGGTCGAACAGCGCGCCCGTCTCGGCCAGGGCCGCGACGGCCAGCCCGTTCCACGCCGCCACCACCTTGTCGTCCCGACCGGGCCGCGGCCGCGTCTCCCGCGCGGCCAGCAGCCGCGCCCGCACGTCCGCGATCCTCGCCGCGTCCGCCACCCCCTCGCCCTGCGGCAGTTGGAGCACCGAGGCCCCCTCCTCGAAGGTGCCCTCCTCCGTCACCCCGAAGTACCGGGCGGCGTGGGCCGCGTCCTCCTCCCCCAGCACCTCGGCCAGTTGCGCCGGCGTCCACACGTAGTAGGCGCCCTCCACCTGGCGCCCCGTGCCGTCGTCGCTGTCCGCGTCCAGCGCCGAGGCGAACCCGCCCTCCGGGGTGCGCAGCTCCCGCACCATGAAGTCGGCCGTCTCCAGCGCCACCCGCCGCGCCAGGTCGCTCCCGGTCACTCGCCACACGTGCGCGTAGACCCGGCACAGCAGCGCGTTGTCGTACAGCATCTTCTCGAAGTGCGGCACGATCCACTCACGATCGACCGAGTACCGGGCGAACCCGCCCCCCAACTGGTCGTAGATCCCGCCGCGCGCCATCCGCTCACATGTGTCGGCCGCCATCTGGAGCGCCCCCTCGGCCCCCGTCCGGGCGTGGTGCCGCAGCAGGAACTCGACCACCATCGACGGCGGGAACTTGGGCGCCCCGCCGAAGCCGCCGTGCCCGGCGTCGTACTCCCGGGTCAGCCCCAGCAGCGCCTGCGCCAGCTCCGGCTCCCCCGGCGCCTTGGCCCCGCCCACCGCCAGCGACCGCCCGGCCAGCTCCCGCACGATGTTCCCGGCGACCTCGGTCACCTCCGCGCGCCGCCCCTGCCAGGCCGCGCTGACCCCCTCCAGCACCTGCCCGAAGGACGCCATGCCGTGCCGGGGCTCCGGCGGGAAGTACGTCCCGAAGTAGAACGGCTCCGCGTCCGGCGTCAGGAACACCGTCATCGGCCACCCGCCCTGCCCGGTCGCCGCCTGCACCGCCTCCATGTACACCGCGTCCACGTCCGGCCGCTCCTCGCGGTCCACCTTGACGTTGACGAAGTGCGCGTTCATGGACGCGGCGGTGGCGCCGTCCTCGAAGGACTCGTGCGCCATGACGTGGCACCAGTGGCACGAGCTGTAGCCCACGCTCAGCAGCACCGGCACATCCCGCCGCCGCGCCTCCGCGAACGCCTCCGGCGACCAGGGCCACCAGTCGACGGGGTTGTCCGCGTGCTGGAGCAGGTACGGGGAGGTCTCATGGGCCAGTCGGTTCGCCATACCCCCATCCTGCCGGAGCCGGCGGCCGTACCACCGGAGGGCGGCACGCGCAGGGGCCCGGCGCCCGCGCCTGGTGGCGGCGGGGGACGGGCCCCTGAGGTGCGCGGGTGCGGGCGGTCAGTAGTCGATGCGGTCCGACTTGGCCAGCCAGGCGTCGAAGGGGGCGGTGCGGTTCGGCAGGTCGAGCTGCTCCACGCCCATCGGCCACATCGAGGCGGGCTTCTTGTCGAACAGGTCGTAGAACGCGCGGTCGTCGAAGCCGGCCACCGCGGCGTCGTGTCGGTCGGCGGCGAAGACGATGCTGTCGACCCGCGCCCACAGGGCGGAGGACAGACACATCGGACAGGGCTCGCAGGAGGTCACCAGGACGCAGCCGGCCAGCGAGAAGGTGCCCAGCTCCTTGCAGGCGTTGCGCATGGCGCTCACTTCGGCGTGCGCGGTCGGGTCCAGGGTCGCGGTGACCTGGTTGTTGCCGAGCGCGACGATCTCCCCGTCCTTCGCCACGAGGGCGCCGAAGGGGCCGCCGCCGTTGGCCACGCTCGTGGTGGCCAGTCGGATGGCCTCCTCCATCCAGACCTGCTGGATGTTCTGGGCGTTGGCTTCTTGGGTCTGCGCGGTCACGGTGACTTCCTTCGCGAGAGTGGGGATTCCCCCAGGTTGCGGTGACTGTGCGGACATCGCACCCGGGCGAGGGTGGTGGGCTTGCGTGGCGCCGCCGGAGGGTCGGCTCGGCCGGCGGCGCCGGGAGGTCGGCGGGGTGGGCGCTCCGGTGCTCGTGTAGCGAGTACACAGGGAACCGAAAGGACTCAGCCAGGGGTGGAAGACATGAAGCCGTCCACGGGCTGACGGCAGCTCTTCGTACACTCCTACAAACGCCCTCCGTGGCGAGGGGTCGCGGGGTCCGCCCGCCGCCGCGGCGCGGTCACGGAAGTGGCAGCGGGTGACTGCTTCACGCCACCGGGGCGGAGAGGTCCGGGCGGCTCCGGGTGCGGAAGGTGCGGCGGTAGGCGTCCGGCGGCACCCCGACCGTCCGGTGGAAGTGGCGGCGCAGGGTGGTGGCGGTGCCCAGGCCGGTGGCGGCGGCGATGACCTCGACGGTGTCGTCGGTGGTCTCCAGCAGCTCCTGGGCGAGCCGGATGCGCTGGTGGTGGAGGTGGTCTCCCCCGGCTCGGAGACCACCGACCGCATCGTCAAGATGCACCAGTATGCCAAGGCCGGCATCCCCTTCCACTGGCGCGTCGAGCAGGCCGCGACCGGTGTGCCGCTCGTCTACACCTACGTCCTGGACCCGGCCGCCCGGGTCTACCGGGAGGGCGAGGTGCACGCGGGCGCGGTCCGGGCGGGAGGACGTCACACCGTCCCGAGGCCGACCTCCACGCCGAAC
>NZ_PVLV01000406.1 GCF_002982015.1 Streptomyces solincola | reverse complement strand
GGCCGGCGCGGACGACGCCTACGCCGCCGCCCTGGAGCGCTGGCTGCACCTGGGCGGGGCGGACCTGGAGGAGCGGGCCGAGGAGACCGCCGCCGCCCTCGGGCTCACCGTCGGCCTGGACGCGCCGATGACCTCGCTCTCCGGCGGGCAGGCCGCCCGCGCCGGCCTCGCCTCGCTGCTGCTGTCCCGCTACGACGTCTTCCTGCTGGACGAGCCCACCAACGACCTCGACCTGGACGGCCTGGAGAGGCTGGAGCAGTTCGTCCGCTCGCTGCGCGCCGGCACCGTCGTCATCAGCCACGACCGCGAGTTCCTGGCCCGCACCGCCACCAAGGTCCTCGAACTGGACCTCGCCCAGCAGCAGATCACCCTCTACGGCGGCGGCTACGACGCCTACCTGGAGGAGCGCGAGACCGCCCGCCGGCACGCCCGCGAGGACTACGAGGAGTACGCCGACCGCCGGTCCGCCCTGGAGGGCCGGGCCCAGATGCAGCGGTCCTGGATGGACAAGGGCGTCAAGAACGCCCGCCGCAAGGCCACCGACAACGACAAGGTCGGCCGCAAGTTCCGCAGTGAGTCCAGCGAGAAGCAGGCCGCCAAGGCCCGCCAGACCCAGCGCATGATCGAGCGCCTGGAGGTGGTGGAGGAGCCCCGCAAGGAGTGGGAGCTGCGGATGGAGATCGCCGCCGCCCCGCGCTCGGCGGCCGTGGTGGCGGTGCTGCGCGACGCCCAGACGGTACGCGGCGGCTTCCGCTTCGGGCCGGTCAGCCTCCAGATCGACTGGGCCGACCGGGTCGCCGTCACCGGCGCGAACGGGGCCGGCAAGTCCACTCTGCTCGCCGCGCTCCTCGGCCGGCTGCCGCTGGACGCCGGGCACGCGGCGCTCGGCCCCGGGGTGGTGGTCGGCGAGGTCGACCAGGCCCGCGCCCTCTTCCACGGCAACGAGACCCTGCTGGACGCGTTCCGCGCCGCCGTGCCCGACACCGAGCCGGCGGAGGTGCGCACCCTGCTGGCCAAGTTCGGCCTGAAGTCCGAGCACGTGCTGCGGCCCGCCACCACCCTCTCCCCGGGAGAACGCACCCGCGCCGCGCTCGCCCTGCTCCAGGGCCGCGGCGTCAACCTCCTCGTCCTGGACGAGCCCACCAACCACCTGGACCTGCCCGCCATCGAGCAGCTCGAGTCCGCCCTCGACTCCTACGCCGGCACGCTGCTCCTGGTCACCCACGACCGCCGCATGCTCGACGCCGTCCGCACCACCCGCCGCATCGAAGTGGCCGACGGCCGGGTCACCGAACCGGCCTGAGCGGCGGCCGGGCGCCGGAGCCGCCGCCCGGCGAAGGGTGCGGTGACGCCCCCGCGCGGGCGCCCGCAACGCCCGGCGGCCGGGGCCGGCGCACCACGCACCCGCCCCGGCCGCCACCGGTCGCCGTCCGGCCAGCCGGTCACCGCCGTCCGCCCGTCCGCGTCGTCCGCTCATCCGGTCGTCCGCCCGTCGGCCCGTCCGCTCGTCCGATCAGCGGCGTCCGGTCCACCGGCGGCCTGCCGGCAGACCGGTCTTCCTGCCGTCCGTCTCGCCGTCAGCGGCGGCCCTTGCCGCCGCTCCGGTTGCCGGAGCCGCCGCCCGAGCCGTTCCCGCCGCCGCCGAGGAGTCCGGCCTTGCGCAGGGCGTCGGCCATGGCGCTGTTGGCCGGTGCGGGCGCGGAGGACGGGCGAGCGCCACCCCCGCCCGTACCGCCGCCGCGCCGGTCGCCGCCGCGTCCGGCACCGCCGCCGCGCCGGTCAGCGCCGGCCCCCTCGCCGCCGCCCCGGCGGTCCGTGCCGCCCTGGCGCTGCTGGGGCGGGCGCGCGCCGCCGCGCTCACGGCGGGGGGCACGCTCGCCGCCGCCGCCCGCCGCCGCCTCGTCGTCCAGCCGCAGCGTCAGCGAGATCCGCTTGCGCGGGATGTCGACGTCCAGCACCTTCACCTTGACCACGTCACCCGGCTTGACCACCTCGCGCGGGTCCTTGACGAAAGTGCGGGACATCGCGGAGACATGCACCAGACCGTCCTGGTGGACGCCGACGTCCACGAACGCGCCGAACGCCGCCACATTGGTGACCACGCCCTCCAGCACCATCCCGGAGGCCAGGTCGCCGATCTTCTCCACGCCCTCCTTGAAGGCGGCCGTGCGGAACGCGGGCCTCGGGTCGCGGCCCGGCTTCTCCAGCTCGCGCAGGATGTCGGTGACGGTCGGCAGGCCGAACTTCTCGTCCACGAACTCGTCCGGCCGCAGCGAGCGCAGCACCGAGGTGTTGCCGATCAGCGCGGCCACCTCGCCGCCCGCCTTCCTGCCCATCGCCCGCACCAGCGGGTACGCCTCGGGGTGCACGCTGGAGGCGTCCAGCGGGTCGTCCCCGCCGCGGATGCGCAGGAAGCCGGCGCACTGCTCGTACGCCTTGGGGCCCAGCCGTGCCACGTCCTTCAGCGCCCGGCGCGAGCGGAAGGGGCCGTTGGCGTCCCGGTGGGCCACGATGTTCTCGGCCAGGCCCGAGCTGATGCCGGAGACCCGGGAGAGCAGCGGCGCGGAGGCGGTGTTGACGTCCACGCCCACGCCGTTGACGCAGTCCTCGACCACCGCGTCCAGCGAGCGGGACAGCTTCACCTCGGACAGGTCGTGCTGGTATTGGCCGACGCCGATCGACCTGGGGTCGATCTTCACCAGCTCGGCCAGCGGGTCCTGGAGGCGGCGGGCGATGGAGACCGCGCCGCGCAGTGACACGTCCATGTCCGGCAGCTCCTGGGAGGCGAACGCGGAGGCGGAGTACACCGAGGCGCCGGCCTCCGAGACCATCACCTTGGTGAGGTTCAACTCCGGGTGCCTGGCGATCAGTTCGCCGGCCAGCTTGTCGGTCTCCCGCGACGCGGTGCCGTTGCCGATGGCCACCAGGTCGACCGCGTGCTCCTTCGCCAGCCTGGCCAGCTTCGCCAGCGCCTCGTCCCAGCGGTTGGCCGGCACGTGCGGGTGGATGACGTCGGTGGCGACGACCTTGCCGGTGGCGTCCACCACGGCGACCTTCACACCGGTGCGGAAGCCGGGGTCCAGGCCCAGCGTGGCGCGGGTGCCGGCCGGGGCCGCCAGCAGCAGGTCGCGCAGGTTCGCCGCGAAGACCCGTACCGCCTCGTCCTCGGCGGCGGTGCGCAGCCTGGTGCGCAGGTCGATGCCGAGATGCACCAGGATGCGGGTGCGCCAGGCCCAGCGGACCGTCTCGGCCAGCCAGGCGTCACCGGGCCGGCCGCGCTGGGCGATGCCGAACCGGGCGGCCACCGCGCCCTCGTAGCCGGACGGGCCCTCGCGGGGCTCCTCCGGCTCCAGGACGAGGTCGAGCACGTCCTCCTTCTCGCCGCGCAGCATGGCCAGGATCCGGTGCGAGGGCAGCTCGGTGAAGCCCTCCGCGAAGTCGAAGTAGTCGGCGAACTTCGCGCCTGCCTCCTCCTTGCCGTCCCGCACCTTCGCCACCAGCCGGCCGCGGCCCCACATGGTCTCGCGCAGTTCGCCGATCAGGTCGGCGTCCTCGGAGAACCGCTCGGTGAGGATCGCCCGCGCGCCCTCGAGCGCGGCCGCCGGGTCGGCGACGCCCTTGTCCGGGTCGGCGAACGCGGCCGCCGCGGCGAGCGGCTCGGTGGAGGGGTCCGCGAGCAGCCCCTCGGCCAGCGGTTCGAGCCCGGCCTCCCGGGCGATCTGCGCCTTGGTTCGCCGCTTCGGCTTGAACGGCAGGTACACGTCCTCCAGGCGCGCCTTGGTGTCGGCGGCCAGGATGCTCGCCTCCACCTCCGCGGTGAGCTTGCCCTGCTCGCGCACGGACTGGAGGACCGCGGTCCGCCGCTCCTCCAGCTCCCGCAGATAGCGCAGCCGCTCCTCCAGGGAGCGGAGCTGCGCGTCGTCCAGCATCTCGGTGGCTTCCTTGCGGTAGCGCGCGATGAACGGCACGGTCGAGCCGCCGTCCAGCAGCTCCACGGCCGCCCTCACCTGCCGCTCCCGTACGCCGAGCTCCTCGGCGATCCTGCCTTCGATGGACGTCGTCACGATGTCCGACCCGCTCTCTCGTGCTTCCGGATTGCGGTTGCATTCTGCCGCAGCGCGGTGACGGGGCGGGGGAACCCCCGAAGGCCGGTCCCGCCGGGCGGGCGGGCCGACGCCCGGCCCGCCGCCCGAGGTCAGGCCCGGCGGGTGCGGCCGCCGCCGCCGAAGAGCCGGGCGAGCAGCCGGAAGGGCAGGGTCACCACGGTGGCGACGGCCGAGCCGATCATGCGGAAGAAGTCGGCGATCGTACGCATGGGGATACCTCCGGTCGTTCGGGTGGGTGAGCCCTCCGCGTTGCCCGCCCGCCGCCCGCCAAACGTCCTCGGGCCGGCCGCGGCCTCGCGGCCGTCAGTTCCTGCCGCCGGTCCCGGGGCCGTCAGCCCTTGCCGGTCATGGCCTCCGGGAACGCGCCCGCCTGGGCCGCCGCCAGCAGGAAGCCGCGGCCCAGCTCGGTGAGCCGCTCCACGCCCGCCGCGCCCAGGTGCTCGTAGGGGGCGGCGTCCATCCGGTCGGTGTGCTCCTCCACCTGGGCGCGCAGGGCCGCGCCCGCCTCGGTCAGCTCGCCCTCCGCGTCCAGCAGACCGCGGCCGCGCAGCCGCTCGGCGGCGGCCTCCCAGTCGGCGCGCCGCCAGCCGCGGGTGGCCAGCACGAACCGGGGCGCCATGCCCTTGCCGGTCGCGGTGTGGCTGACCAGCGCCTCCAGCGGGTCGAGCCCGGCGGTCAGCAGCGCGGCCAGGTGGCCGTCGCCCCGGTGCTCGCGCAGCAGTGTCGCCGCGTGCCAGAACGCCAGGTGCGGCTCGCCGGGCACCGGCAGGTCGGCGTGCGCGGCGTACAGCGGCCGGGCGTGCCGGGTGCACGCCTCCGCGGCCCGCAGCGCCAGCTCCGCCGCCTCGGCCATGGCGGGCGAGGCCACCGCCTCCTCGCCGAGCAGCCTGCGCAGGGTGGCGTCCACCGCGCGCAGCCGGGCGGCGAGCACCGTCTTCGGGGAGGCGGTCTCCCAGACCGCCGGCAGATGGCGGGCCACCAGCTCGTGGTTGAAGTTGTAGAACGCGGCGGTGACCGTGCCCGCGCCGACCCGGCCCATCGCCGCCGAGCGGGCCGCGAAGTAGGCGGCGCTCTGGTCGGCGACGCCCTCGGCGGCCAGCTCCTCGGCCAGGTCGGGGGAGAAGTAGTGCGTGGAGTGCAGCGGGTTGAGGGCGTTGTGGCAGCGTCGTGCGGCACGGGGCGGGAGAGTCGTCATGGACCGCACGTTACCGACTGGTCGGTACGGCAGGAAAGGTGGGCTGCTCGTCGTTGCGGCCGCCGGGGGAGAGGCGAAGGATGGGGAGCACGGCGGGCACGCCGCCCCGGCCTGGTCCGGGGCGGCGCGGGGGCCCGGCGACCGGGGCGGAGGAGCGGGGACATGACCCAGGCGGCGATGGACACCGGCGGCCGCGGCCCGGCGGCCCCGCGCACCCGCCCGCTGCTGGTGGTCCTCTTCGACGGGGTGCAGAGCCTGGACGTCTCCGGCCCGCTGGAGGTCTTCGCCGCCGCCGGGCACGCCCACCCGGGCGGCGCCGCCTACCCGCTGACCACCGCCTCCCTGGACGGCGCGCCGGTGCGCACCCAGGGCGGCCTGCGGATCGCCCCCGACCTCGTGCTCGCCGACGCCGCGGTGGAGCACACCCTGCTGGTCCCGGGCGGCGAGGGCACCCGCCACCCCGACCCGCGCCTGCCGGCCGGGCTCGGCGAGCACGGACCGCGGGCCGAGCGGCTGACGGCCGTCTGCACTGGCTCGCTGCTGCTCGCCCGGGCCGGGCCGCTGGACGGCCGGCGGGCCACCACCCACCGGGCGCATTGCGACCACCTGGCCAGGCTGCGCCCGCAGGTCCGGGTCGACCCGGACCCGATCTTCGTCCGGGACGGGCGGATCGCCACCTCGGCGGGGGTCACCGCCGGCGTCGACCTCGCGCTCGCCCTGGTCGAGGAGGACCACGGCCGGGACGCAGCCCTCACCATCGCCCGGCACCTGGTCGTCCTCCTGCGCCGCCCCGGCAACCAGGCGCAGTTCAGCGCCCGGTCGGCCGCCCAGACCGCCTGCCGCGAGCCGCCGCGCGAACTCCAGCAGTTCATCACCGAGCATCCGGCCGCCGCCCTCTCGGTGGACGCGCTGGCCGCCCGCGCCCGGCTCTCACCCCGCCACTTCGCCCGCGCCTTCCGCGCCGAGACCGGCATGACGCCCGGCCGGTACGTCGACCGGGTGTGCCTGGAGCACGCCCGCCGCCTCCTGGAGGACACCTCCGACGGCGTCCACGAGGTCGCCCGCGCCGCCGGCTGCGGCACCGCCGAGGCCATGCGGCGCGTCTTCGCCACGGCGCTGGGCATTGCCCCGGCCGACTACCGCCGCCGGTTCCACGCCCCCCTGCCCGCGCACTGAGCACACGCGCTGCCCGCGCACCGAACCCGAGAGGACCCGACCATGCAGACCGCGATCCTGCTCTACCCCGGCTTCACCGCCCTCGACGCGGTGGGCCCGTTCGAACTGCTGCACCGCATGCCCGGCAACGAGACCGTCCTCGTCGCCCGGGAGCCCGGCCCGGTCGGCAACGACTCGGGGAACCTCGCCCTGGTCGCCGAACGCACCCTCGCCGAGACGCCCCGCCCGGACATCGTCGTCGTCCCCGGCGGCCCGGACGTACGGGCCGCCGCCGACGACCCGGCGGTCCTGGAGTGGCTGCGGGCCGCCGACGCCGCCACCACCTGGACCACCTCGGTGTGCACCGGCGCGCTCGTGCTGGCCGCCGCCGGGCTGCTCACCGGCCGCCGGGCCACCACCCACTGGATGGCGATGGACAGCCTGGCCGGGCACGGGGTGCGGACCACCGGCGAGCGGGTCGTCTTCGACGGCAAGTACGTCACCGCCGCCGGCGTCTCCTCCGGCATCGACATGGCGCTGCACCTGCTCGGCCGGATCGGCGGCGACGACCTGGCCGGGATCGTGCAGCTCATGACCGAGTACGACCCCCAGCCGCCGTACGACGCCGGCTCCCCGGACAAGGCCCCCGCCCACCTGGTCGACTTCTGCCGGGGCGAGCTGGCGAGCGAGGTCACCCCGTCGGCGTGAGCCCCGGATAGGTGAACCGCGGGGGCCGGCGCTCCAGGAACGCGGCGACCCCCTCCGCGGTGTCGCCGCTGCCGTGGGCCTGCCCGGCCCAGTGCGCGTCCCGGTCGGTGCGCCCGCCCGCGAACTCCTTGGCGGCGGCCTGGGTCAGCAGCGAACGCGAGGCCATCACCCGGGCGAACTCGGCCACCCGCTCGTCCAGCTCCCCGGCCGGCAGCACCTCGTCCACCAGCCCCCAGCGCAGCGCCCGCGCGGTGTCCACCAGTTCGGCGGAGAAGAGCAGGAACTTCGCCGCGGACGGGCCGACCAGGTCCACCAGCCGCCGGGTGGAGGAGGCCGGGTAGACGATGCCCAGTTTCGCCGGGGTGATCCCGAACAGCGCCCCCTCCTCGGCGAACCGCAGGTCGCAGGCGGCCGCGAGCTGGCTGCCGCCGCCCACGCAGTAGCCGCGCACGGCGGCCAGCGCGGGCTTGGGGAAGGCGGCCAGCGCCTCCTCGGCCCGGACCGCGAGTGCCTGCTGCTCGTCGCCCGGCTCGCCGAGCGTGGAGATGTCCGCGCCGGCGCAGAACGTCGGCCCCGCGCCGGTCAGCACCAGCACCCGCGCCGCCGGGTCGGCGGCCAGCGCCTCCAGCAGTCCGGGCAGAGCCCGCCACATGGCCGCCGTCATGGCGTTCCGCTTGGCCGGGTTGCTGATCACGAGGGTGGCGACGCCGTCGGCGACCGTGTGCTCCAGGTGCGGCTCCATGGGCGGATGCTATCCGGGGGCGCGGTCAGACGACCGGCGACGGGGTACCGGTCAAGCGACCCGGCGCCGGCAGCGGCGCGGTACCCGCACGAAAAAGCGAGGCGAGTCGATGGCCGACACCTCTCCCGACCCCGGCGCCCCCCGCCGCCCCGACCCGGCCGGCGGCCCCGAAG
>NZ_PVLV01000405.1 GCF_002982015.1 Streptomyces solincola | reverse complement strand
GAGCCGCACGGTCCTTCCCCCTGCCCACCCCCGGCGCCGGCCCGTACGGCCTGGCCGCCGGCCCGGACGGCGCCGGGGGTGGGCAGGGGGAAGGACCGTGCGGCTCCGTCGGGGGTGATCCGGCCGATGCGGTGGTCCTGGGTGCGGCTGAACCACAGCGCCCCGTCCGGGCCGGCGGCGATGACGGTGGGGCCGCAGCCGGGCGCGTCGAGCGGGAACTCGCGGAAGCTGCCGCCCTCGGGGTCGAGGCGGGCGACCGCGCCTCGGTGCACCAGGGTGAGCCACAGGGCGTGGTCCGGGCCGGCCGCGACGCCGTAGGGCCCGGCCTTCTCGTCCGTCACGGTGAACTCGGTGATCCGCGGCGCGGGGAGGCTCGACATGGGAGTTCCCTGTCCCCACGGGCCGGGCCCATGCCGGTACCCGTGTGAAGAGGGCGTACGGAAACCCGCCTCAGGCGGTGTGGCGGCGGGCGCGCAGGGCGAGGGAGAGGCCGATGACGGTGTGCGGGTCGTCCAGGTCGGTGCCGAGCAGCTCGCCGATCCGGGCCAGCCGGTTGTAGAGGGTCTGCCGGTTGAGGTGCAGTTCGCGGGCGGTCTCCGCCTTGCGGCCGGCGTGCGCCAGATAGGTCTCCAGGGTCGGCAGGAGGGGCGGCCGGGAGGTGCGGTCGTGCTCGCGCAGCGGGCCGATCGCCCGGTCCACGAACGCCGCCAGGTCCGGGTGCTCGCGCAGCCGCCACAGCAGCAGGTCGATGTCGAGCCGCCGGGCGTCGAACCACGGCTGCTCCGGGAGCCCCTGGGCGGCCGCCGACGTCTCCGCGGCGTGCCGAAGCCCGGCCGACGCCGCCGCCCAGCCGCCGCCCGCCCCGACCACGACCACCGGGGCGGGCGCCCCAGGCCGCTCCAGGCCGGCCCGGGCCGCACCCGCCCGCAGGGCCGCCGCCACCCGGTCGGCCACCGCGGAGCGCTCGGTGTCCGCGCGCAGCCCGAGCAGCAGCAGCACCCGGCCCTCCACCGGTCGTACGCCCAGCAGCACCGGCACGCCGAGCGAGCCCAGCTCCTCGGGCACCGCCCGGGCCAGCACCGACCAGTTGCCGGCCGGGGCGCCCTCGGCCACCAGGCGCATCACCACCGGCAGCAGCGGGCCGTCGCCCGGCTTGAAGCCCAGGACACGCGCCTGGGCCGGGGCCTCGTCGGGCGGTACGCGGCCCTCGGCCAGGTCGGTGAGGAAGTCGCCCCGGCCCCGGGCCGCCAGCTCCTCCTCCTGGCGGGCCTGCATCAGGACGACCGCCAGGATGCCGGCGGTGCGCTCGGCGGCCATCCGGTGCACCGGGGACAGCGCCGCGGACACCGCAAGGAGCACCAGCTTGGCCCGGACCGACCCGGTGCCGGGGCCGCCGCCGCCGGGGACGTCCACCACCACCGCCCCGGCCGGCGGCCCCGCCTCCCGGGCCGCCCGCTGGCCGCGCAGGCCCTCCCACACCTGGAGCGGGTCGGCGGCGGCCGTGCCGGCGGCGGGCCCCGCGGCGTACAGCAGTCCGCCGTCCGCGGTCTCCAGGAACACCGGGTTGGCGGCGAAGTCGGCCAGGATGCGCAGCACCTGCGGCACCCCGCCGCCGCCGAGCAGCGCCTCGGTGCAGCGCCGGTGCACCTCCTCGGCCTGCCGCAGCATGGCGTAGTGGCCGTTGACGATCTCGGTGTGCACCTCCTCGGTGACCGAGACGAACGGCACCTCGCGGTGCAACTGCACCAGCGGCAGCCCGGCCGCCCGGGCGGTCTCCACGATCACCGACGGCAGCCGGGAGAAGCGCGGGCCCAGCTCCACCACCAGCGCCGCGATGCCCCGGTCCGCCAGCCTGCGGACGAACGCCCGCTGCTCGGCCGGGCGGGTGCCCAGGCCCAGGCCGGTGGTCAGCAGCAGCTCGCCGCCCTTGAGCAGGGAGGCGATGTTGGGCACCTCGCCGGCGTGCACCCAGCGCACCGTGCGGTTCAGCCGGTCCGCGCCGGTGATCACCTCGGGCAGTCCGCCGCGCAGCCCGGGCAGCTCCAGCGCCCGCCGTACCGTGATGCCGCCGCCCTGTCCGTCCATGGTGCTCATACCCTCGGACGCTACCCGGACCGGGCTGGGCGCGGGAATGGCCGCCGTGTCCGGTGCACGGGGCCGGACCTGCCGACTCGTCACCGGCGGGGCGGACCGCGCGTCCCCGGGCCGGCGGGCCCGGGGACGCGGGGCGGGCGTCAGCCGCCGTAGGCGCCGGAGGCGGTCAGGCGCAGGGCGGTGTCGATCAGCGGGACGTGGCTGAAGGCCTGCGGGAAGTTGCCCACCTGGCGCTGGTGCTTGCTGTCCCACTCCTCGGCCAGCAGGCCCAGGTCGTTGCGCAGGCCCAGCAGCTTCTCGAACAGCTTGCGGGCCTCGTCGACCCGGCCGATCATCGCCAGGTCGTCCGCCAGCCAGAAGGAGCAGGCGAGGAACGCGCCCTCGTCGCCCTCCAGGCCGTCCACGCCCGCCTCGTCGCCCTCGGTGGGGTAGCGCAGGATGAAGCCGTCCTCGGTGGACAGCTCCCGCTGGATCGCCTCGATGGTGCCGATGACCCGCTTGTCGTCCGGCGGCAGGAAGCCCATCTGCGGGATGAGCAGCAGCGAGGCGTCCAGCTCCTTGGAGCCGTAGGACTGGGTGAAGGTGTTGCGCTCCGGGTCGTAGCCCTTCTCGCACACGTCCCGGTGGATGTCGTCGCGCAGCTCGCGCCAGCGCTCCAGCGGGCCGTCGGCGTCACCGGACTCGATCAGCTTGATGGTGCGGTCCACCGCGACCCAGGCCATCACCTTGGAGTGCACGAAGTGCCGGCGCGGCCCGCGGACCTCCCAGATGCCCTCGTCCGGCTCGTTCCAGTGGTCCTCCAGGTAGCGGATCAGCTTGAGCTGGAGGAGGGAGGCGTAGTCGTTGCGGGCCAGGCCGGTCATGTGCGCCAGGTGCAGCGCCTCGGTGACCTCGCCGTACACGTCGAGCTGGAGCTGCGCGGCGGCGCCGTTGCCCACCCGCACCGGGGTGGAGCCCTCGTAGCCGGGCAGCCAGTCCAGCTCCGCCTCGCCCAGCTCCCGCTCGCCGGCGATGCCGTACATGATCTGGAGGTTCTCCGGGTCGCCGGCGACCGCGCGCAGCAGCCACTCGCGCCAGGCGCGGGCCTCCTCGCGGTAGCCGGTGCGCAGGAGGGAGGAGAGGGTGATGGCGGCGTCGCGCAGCCAGGTGTAGCGGTAGTCCCAGTTGCGCCCCCCGCCGATCTCCTCGGGCAGCGAGGTGGTGGGCGCGGCGACGATCCCGCCGGTGGGCGCGTAGGTGAGCGCCTTCAGCGTGATCAGGGAGCGGACCACCGCCTCCCGGTACGGGCCGCGGTAGGTGCACTGCTCCACCCAGTCGCGCCAGAACTCGGCGGTGGCGGTCAGCGCGCCCTCCGGGTCGGGCAGGTGCGGCGGGTGGTGGTGGGAGGGCTGCCAGCTGATGGTGAACGCGATCCGCTCGCCCGCCGAGACGGTGAAGTCCGAGTAGGTGGTGAGGTCCTCGCCGTGCGTCTCGGCCTCGGTGTCCAGCCAGACCGAGTCGGGCCCGGCGACGGCGACCGTGCGGCCGTCGATCTTGTGCACCCAGGGGGTGATCCGCCCGTAGGAGAACCGCATCCGCAGCGCCGAGCGCATCCGCACCCGGCCGCTGAGGCCCTCCACGATCCGCACGAGCTGCGGGGCGCCGTCACGCGGCGGCATGAAGTCGGTGACCCGCACGCTGCCGCGGCCCGGCTGGTCCCATTCGGACTCCAGGATCAGCGAGTCGCCGGCGTACCGGCGGCGGTCGGAGGTCGGCGGCTCGGCGCCTGCGGCGTGCGCCGGGCCGATCCGCCAGAATCCGTGCTCCTCGGTTCCGAGAAGGCCTGCGAAGACGGCGTGCGAATCGAAGCGGGGCAGGCACAGCCAGTCGACCGTGCCGTCCCGGCAGACCAGCGCGGCGGTCTGCATGTCTCCGATGAGTGCGTAGTCCTCGATGCGCCCGGCCACGTGCAATCTCCAGTCGAACGGCAACGTTCGCCCCGCGGGGCGCTTTCAGGGGTCGGGATCAGTCGCCGACGAGCGTGGTGGCAGTCCGCTTCGGGGTGTGCGGATGGTGCCGGTGGGGGTGCGTCGCTCGCGGCGGATGTCCGAGCAGGATACGACGATGCCCCGGCCCTCCGTGTGAGCGTGCCGGTACTGCTGTCCGGCCGGACGAGTGACCTCCGACACCTTGTGCGAAACACGTCAGCCGCGTGTGTTCGCCCGTGTGCCGCGTGTGTTCACCGGGCCGCCGAAAGCCCCCGTACGAGGTCGCCGGGGGTCGCGGCGGACGCGGCGGCCGGAGCGGGGGCGCCGGGGCGCTGATACCCTGGTAGCCCGTGGACCGGTTGGCGCCGCCCCTCGTCGGTGGCCCCCCGAACCGCAGCGACGGCACCCCTCCCGGCACCAGAAGGTCCGGGCGGCGCCGGTACGCACCTGACCCACCGCGACCACGGGAGCCCCCTCTTGGCCATGCCGCCGAAGTCTTCGACGACCAAGCACATCTTCGTCACCGGGGGCGTCGCCTCCTCTCTCGGCAAGGGGCTCACCGCGTCCAGCCTCGGCGCCCTGCTCAAGGCGCGCGGGCTGCGGGTGACGATGCAGAAGCTCGACCCGTACCTGAACGTCGACCCGGGCACCATGAACCCGTTCCAGCACGGTGAGGTGTTCGTCACCAACGACGGCGCCGAGACCGACCTGGACATCGGCCACTACGAGCGCTTCCTCGACGTCGACCTGGACGGCTCGGCCAACGTCACCACCGGCCAGGTGTACTCGCAGGTCATCGCCAAGGAGCGGCGCGGCGAGTACCTGGGCGACACCGTGCAGGTCATCCCGCACATCACCAACGAGATCAAGCACCGCATCCGCCGCATGGCGACCGACGACGTGGACGTGGTGATCACCGAGGTCGGCGGCACCGTCGGCGACATCGAGTCGCTGCCGTTCCTGGAGACCGTGCGCCAGGTCCGCCACGAGGTCGGCCGGGACAACGTCTTCGTCGTCCACATCTCGCTGCTGCCCTACATCGGCCCGTCCGGCGAGCTGAAGACCAAGCCCACCCAGCACTCGGTGGCCGCGCTGCGCAACATCGGCATCCAGCCCGACGCCATCGTGCTGCGCGCCGACCGGGACGTGCCCACCGCCATCAAGCGCAAGATCTCGCTGATGTGCGACGTGGACGAGGCCGCCGTGGTCGCCGCCATCGACGCCAAGTCGATCTACGACATCCCCAAGGTGCTGCACACCGAGGGCCTGGACGCCTATGTCGTCCGCAAGCTGGACCTGCCGTTCCGCGACGTGGACTGGACCGTCTGGGACGACCTGCTGGACCGGGTCCACAACCCCGACCACGAGGTCACCGTCGCCCTGGTCGGCAAGTACATCGACCTGCCCGACGCCTACCTGTCGGTGACCGAGGCCATGCGGGCCGGCGGCTTCGCCAACAAGGCCCGCGTCAAGGTCAAGTGGGTCACCTCCGACGACTGCAAGACCCCGGCCGGCGCGGAGAAGCAGCTCGGCGACGTGGACGCCATCCTGATCCCCGGCGGCTTCGGCGAGCGCGGCGTCAACGGCAAGGTCGGCGCGATCCGCTACGCCCGCGAGAACAAGGTGCCGCTGCTCGGCATCTGCCTGGGCCTGCAATGCATCGTGGTCGAGGCCGCGCGGAACCTCGCGGGCATCGCGGACGCCAACTCCACCGAGTTCGACGCGGCCACCTCCCACCCGGTGATCTCCACCATGGAGGAGCAGCTCGCCTACGTGGAGGGCGCCGGCGACCTCGGCGGCACCATGCGGCTGGGCATGTACCCGGCCAAGCTGGCCGAGGGCTCCCTCGTGCGCGAGGTCTACGACGACCAGCCGTACGTGGAGGAGCGCCACCGCCACCGCTACGAGGTCAACAACGCCTACCGCGCGGAGCTGGAGAAGAAGGCGGGCATCGTCTTCTCCGGCACCTCCCCGGACAACAAGCTCGTGGAGTACGTCGAGTACCCGCGCGAGGTCCACCCCTACCTGGTCGCCACCCAGGCCCACCCGGAGCTGCGCTCCCGCCCGACCCGGCCGCACCCGCTGTTCGCCGGTCTGGTCAAGGCCGCGGTGGAGCGCAAGACCGGCGTGGCGAGCGCCTGACCGGTCGATGATCCACCGGCGTTACGGTGGACCGGGGTGCGCGGCCCTCATCGGGCCCGCGCGCCCCGGTCCGCCGTTTTCCGTAACACACGCCCGTCGTGTACGCCGGATCCGTACGCACGCCAGTTCGCCAGGCCAGGAGGACGTCTGCCATGACCGCCATCAAGGACACCCCCGAGGAGTGGCGGGTCACCGCGGCCTCCACCCCCTTCCAGGGGGCGAAGACCAGCGTCCGCACCGAGGACGTGGTGATGCCGGACGGCTCGGTGCACAGCCGCGACTACCAGGTGCACCCCGGCTCGGTCGCCGTGCTCGCCCTGGACGGGGACGACCACGTCGTCGTGCTGCGCCAGTACCGCCACCCGGTGCGCCACAAGCTGTGGGAGATCCCGGCCGGACTGCTCGACGTGCCCGGCGAGAACCCGCTGAACGCGGCGGTGCGCGAGCTGTACGAGGAGGCGCACGTCAAGGCGGACGACTGGCGGGTGCTCACCGACGTGTACACCACGCCCGGCGGCTGCGACGAGGCCGTGCGGATCTTCCTGGCCCGGGGCCTGTCCGACGTGGAGGGCGAGAAGTTCGCCGCCGCGGAGGAGGAGGCCGACATGGAGCTGGCCCGCGTCCCGCTGGACGAGCTGGCCCGCCGGGTCCTCGCCGGAGACCTGCACAACAACTGCCTGGTGGTGGGGGTGCTGTCGGTGCTCGCCGCCCGCGCGGCGGCCGGCGGTCTGGACGCCCTGCGCCCGGCCGACGCGCCCTGGCCGGCCCGGCCCTTCGAGGCCTGAGCGCAGCCCGGGCACCGGCCGGGCGGCCGCCTGAGGCGGGCGTCCGGGTGATGCGTACGCCCTTTGCGCGATCGGTATGACGATCTTCTGATCCGATCGGGCGACCCGGCGCCCTGCTCCACCGGACGCCCGTCGTCGCTGAACTACGCTCGGTGCGGGAGATCACCCGCCCGGGCAACCGCCGGCGGGATCGGCGTGTGCGCAGGCGGACGGGAGCGTGGCCCGTGACGGATCAGGCGGTGGACATCGACGGGGGCGGGACGGGCGGCGATGCCGTCCGCCCCGGTACACGGCCGGGGCGCCGCGGCTTCCACGGGCGCGTACGGGAGCTGAAGGAGCTGCGGGCCGACATCGCCCGGGCCGGCCTGGACACGCTCGCCGGGCGGCCCTCCCCCCGGGCCCGGGTGCTGCTGATCGCCGGGCGGCCCGGCAGCGGGCGCACCGCGCTCGCCGAGGAGCTGGTGCGCGATCTGGCCCGGGGCTACCGCGACGGGGTGCTGCGGGCCCGGCTCACCGAGCCCGGCGGCGACCCGGTGCCCACCGAGCGCACCGCGCGCGACCTGCTCGCCGCCCTGGGCGAGAGCGCCCCCGCCGGGGCCGGCGCGGAGGAGCTGAGCGGGCGGCTGCGCACCGCCTGCGCCGAGCGCCGGGCCCTGCTGCTGCTGGACGACGCCGACGACGCCGAGCAGGTGGCGTCCCTGCTGCCGGACAACCCCGCCTGCCTGGTGGTCGCCGTCGCCCGGGGCCCGCTCACCGGGATCCCGGACGTCCGGCCGTGCACGGTGGGCGGACTGGACGCCAAGTCCGCGATCGACCTGCTGGAGGGGTACGCCGGGTCGGTACGGATCACCGTGGACCCGCAGGCCGCCGAGACGCTCACCGAACTGTGCGGCGGCCAGCCCGCCGCCCTGGTGCTGGCCGGCGGCTGGCTGGCCGCCAGGCCCATGTCCTCCGTCGCCGACCTGGCCAAACGGCTGCGCGCGCTGCCCGAGGACCCGGAGCGGCCGGTCGCCGACCGGCCGCTGGCCAGGGCGTTCACCCTGGCGAGTGAGGTGCTGCCGGCCGCCGCCGGGCGCACCCTGCGACTCCTCGCGCTGGCCCCGGTCGGCCTCGCCGACGCCCAGACCGCCTCCGCGCTGGCCGGCTGCTCGGTGTCGGCCGCCGCCGCCAACCTGGAGAAACTGGCCGCCGCCGGCTTCCTGGCGGCGGAGGGGGAGGGGCAGTACCGGGTGCCCGGCTGCCTGCTGCCGCTGCTCGCCGAGCGACTGGAGCACGACCACAAGCCGGCCGAGGTGCAGTTGGCCCGCGCCCGGATGCTGGAGCGGACCGTGCGGCTGCTCCAGTCCTGCCGGGCGGTCACCGAACCGGAGGGCTCCCCGGCCCGCCGCCGGCTCGCCGGACTGCCCCGGGCGCTGCGCTTCGACGGGCCCGAGGCGGCCGGACACTGGCTCGCCACCCGGCAGACCGCCCTGCTCGCCTCGGCGCGCGTCGCGGTCGCCGACGGCGACCTGGACACCCTGGCCCGCCGACTGGTCGCCGCCCTGGTCAGGGCGCTGGCCGCGCACCGCGAGGCCGAGGAGGCCGCGCCCGAGCTGTACGGGCTGCACCAACTGGTCCTGGGGGTGGCCGAGCGGCGCGGACTGCACCGCGAGCGGGCCGCAGCCCTGCTGAACCTGGGCGACCTGGACGCCCGCACCGGCCGGACCCGGGAGGCGCTGGCCCGCTACCGGGCGGCGCTGGACGCCGGACGCGAGGGAAACGACCCGTACGCCGTCAGCCGGGCGATGGAATCCGTAGGGGGCTCGCACCAGGAGCTGGGGGACTGGGCGCGGGCCGCCGACTGGTACGGACGGGCGCTCGCCCAGCGGCTCGCCCGGGACGAGCGGGCCGACCAGGCGCGGCTGTACGGCCGGCTCGGCGCGGTGCACAGCTACGAGGGCCGGTACGGGGAGGCGCTGCGGAACTGGCGCGCGGCCGCCGCCGGCTACCGCCGTCTCGGCGATCTGTCCGGCCACGCCCGGGCGTTGAGCGAGGCGGCCCGGGTCCAGGAGTACGCGGGCCGCCCGCAGGAGAGCCTGCGCACCTGCGAGGAGGCGGTGGAGTGCGCCCGCGCCGTCAAGGACGTGCGGCTGCTCGCCGCGCTCCAGCTCCGCCTCGCCGACACCCTGGACCGGCTCGGCGACCCGGCGGCGGCCCGGTTGCACCGCGCGGCCGCTGATCGTCTTCTGGAAACGGAGGATCGCAAGGGGGGAACCCCCCGATCCGCCTACGAAATCCGCAGTGCTCCGACGAAAGATTAGACATTCGCAAGGCTAGACAACCGCAGACCCTTCAATAGACTGGGTGGGCCGCAATTGAGTGCGGTCTCTCCCGGTGCGTCCAGTGCATCCGGGTATGTATGGCAATATCCCCCCGTACCCCCCAAGCCAAGGACCGTGATCGACGTGAAGGTCGGCATCCCCCGCGAGGTCAAGAACAACGAGTTCCGGGTGGCCATCACCCCGGCCGGTGTCCACGAGCTGGTGCGCTACGGCCACCAGGTCCTCATCGAGCAGAACGCCGGTGTCGGCTCCTCGATCACGGACGCCGAGTTCGTCGCGGCCGGCGCGCAGATCCTCCCCACCGCGGACGAGGTCTGGGCCACCGCGGACCTGCTGCTCAAGGTCAAGGAGCCGATCGCGGAGGAGTACCACCGCCTCCGTAAGGACCAGACCCTCTTCACCTACCTGCACCTCGCCGCCTCCCGCGAGTGCACGGACGCGCTGCTGGAGTCCGGCACCACCGCCATCGCCTACGAGACGGTGGAGACCGCGAACCGCGCCCTGCCGCTGCTCGCCCCGATGTCCGAGGTCGCGGGCCGGCTCGCCCCGCAGGTCGGCGCCTACCACCTGATGCGCTCGGCCGGCGGCCGCGGCGTGCTGCCCGGCGGCGTCCCCGGCACCCACGCCGGCGAGGCGGTCGTCATCGGCGGCGGCGTCTCCGGCTGGAACGCCGCGCAGATCGCCATCGGCCTGGGCTTCCACGTCACCCTGCTCGACAAGGACATCAACAAGCTCCGCGAGGCGGACCGGATCTTCGGCACGAAGATCAAGACCATCGTCTCCAACACCTTCGAGCTGGAGAAGGCCGTCGTCGAGGCCGACCTCGTCGTGGGCGCCGTCCTCATCCCGGGCGCCAAGGCCCCCAAGCTGGTCACCAACGAGCTGGTCTCCCGGATGAAGCCCGGAAGTGTCCTTGTCGACATCGCCATCGACCAGGGCGGCTGCTTCGAGGACTCCCGCCCCACCACCCACGCCGAGCCGACCTTCCAGGTCCACAACTCGGTCTTCTACTGCGTCGCCAACATGCCGGGCGCGGTGCCGAACACCTCCACCTACGCGCTGACCAACGCCACGCTCCCCTACATCGTGTCGGTCGCCAACAACGGCTGGGCCGAGGCGCTGCGCCGCGACCCCGCCCTCGCCAAGGGCCTCAACACCCACGACGGCAAGGTCGTCTACAAGGAGGTCGCCGAGGCGCACGGCCTGGAGCACGTCGAGCTCGGCGCGCTCATCGGCTGACCGAAGCCGCCACGTGTGCGCGCGGTCCGACCGCTCCCGCACCCGGCGCCCGCCGTCAACGACGGGCCGCCAACATCACGCGTCCGGCCGGACCTTGCCCACCGAGGTCCGGCCGGACGCGTACGCGTGTGCGCCCTCGCGGACCGGCTCACGGGCGCCGCGCACGTCTGACGGGTGCTCAAGTCGCGCTGAACGTCGCGCTTTAACCGATTCGCGCCTGCTCGAAACCATACGGATGAGCGGCCGAACACCCTTGACAGAAGGCCGCCCGGGTACCGACACATCCGTCCGCGTCCGGCCGATTGTGTTGCTGCGAAGCGGTGACACGCCATAGAGTCGCAAACCGTCGGCATAGAGCCACGCTGACCTATCGACAAGTGTCCTGGTCCCGTCCAAGGAGGTAAGACGACTTGTGAATGAGTCGACATTTACTCTCGGGGGCGGCCAGCCGGGAACGTACGAGCCGCACCAGCACCTGACGACAGCCCACACGACGCAGACGATGGACGGCCAACACGTGAACGCCACGGCCGGCAACGAGAGTGGCCGAGAGCCCACCCACTTCGCCGCCTACGAGGAAGCCCCCGAGGGTCACTTCTACGACCCCGACGCCGAGTACGAGCCCGACCCGGAGTACGCGGCCACCCTCGCGCCCGACGCGGCCCGCCAGCGCCGCGAGCGCATCGGCCCCACCGGGCGCCCGCTGCCGTACTTCCCGATCCCGGGCCCGCTGACCGACCACGGCCCGGCGAAGATCATCGCGATGTGCAACCAGAAGGGCGGCGTCGGCAAGACCACGTCGACCATCAACCTGGGCGCCGCGCTCGCCGAGTACGGCCGCCGGGTGCTGCTCGTCGACTTCGACCCGCAGGGCGCCCTGTCGGTCGGCCTCGGCGTCAACCCGATGGAGCTGGACCTCACCGTCTACAACCTGCTCATGGAGCGGGGCATGTCGGCCGACGAGGTGCTGCTGAAGACCGCCGTGCCCAACATGGACCTGCTGCCGAGCAACATCGACCTGTCGGCGGCCGAGGTCCAACTGGTCAGCGAGGTCGCCCGCGAGTCCACCCTGCAACGCGCCCTGAAGCCGCTGCTGGGCGACTACGACTACATCGTCATCGACTGCCAGCCCTCGCTCGGTCTGCTGACCGTCAACGCGCTGACCGCCGCGCACAAGGTGATAGTGCCGCTGGAGTGCGAGTTCTTCGCGCTGCGCGGGGTCGCGCTGCTCACCGAGACCATCGAGAAGGTGCAGGAGCGGCTCAACCCGGAGCTGGAGCTCGACGGCATCCTGGCCACCATGTACGACTCGCGCACCGTGCACAGCCGCGAGGTGCTGGCCCGGGTGGTCGAGGCGTTCGACGACCACGTCTACCACACGGTCATCGGCCGCACCGTGCGCTTCCCGGAGACCACCGTCGCCGGCGAGCCCATCACCACCTACGCCTCCAACTCGGTCGGCGCGGCCGCCTACCGCCAGCTCGCCAGGGAGGTGCTCGCCCGGTGTCACGCCGAGTGAGTCTCCCCGGTGCCGACGAGCTGTTCCGAACGACCGGGGGCACGGCGCTTCAGTCGTCCACCCCCCGCCGCCCCGGCGGCGAACCCCGGG
>NZ_PVLV01000404.1 GCF_002982015.1 Streptomyces solincola | reverse complement strand
CCCCGCACCTCCCCGGATGGACGCCCTCCATGAGCTTGCACGGTCTGCTCGACGCCGTCGTCAAGGACCCCGCCCTCGCCGACGCGGTGAAGGCCGCCGCCGACGGCCGCCGGCCGCAGGTGGACCTGGTCGGTCCGCCGGCCGCCCGGCCCTTCGCCATCGCGGCGCTGGCCCGGGACGCCGGGCGCCCGGTGCTGGCGGTGACCGCCACCGGGCGCGAGGCCGAGGACCTGGCGGCCGCCCTGCGCACGCTCCTCGATCCGGACGGGGTGGCGGAGTTCCCGTCCTGGGAGACGCTGCCGCACGAGCGGCTCTCCCCGCGCTCGGACACCGTGGGACGCCGCCTCGCCGTGCTGCGCCGGCTGGCGCACCCCTCCGCCGACGACCCGGCCACCGGCCCGGTCTCCGTCGTCGTCGCCCCCATCCGCTCCGTCCTCCAGCCGCAGGTCAAGGGGTTGGGCGAGCTGGAGCCGGTGGCCCTGCGCACCGGGCAGCAGGCCGACCTGGAGCAGGTCGTGCAGGGGCTGGCCGCGGCCGCGTACGCCCGGGTGGAGCTGGTGGAGAAGCGCGGCGAGTTCGCCGTGCGCGGCGGCATCCTGGACGTCTTCCCGCCCACCGAGGAGCATCCGCTGCGGGTGGAGTTCTGGGGCGACGACGTCGAGGAGATCCGTTACTTCAAGGTCGCCGACCAGCGCTCCCTGGAGGTCGCCGAGCACGGCCTGTGGGCGCCGCCCTGCCGCGAGCTGCTGCTCACCGAGGAGGTGCGCGGCCGGGCCGCCGCGCTCGCCGAGGCGCACCCGGAGCTGGGCGAGCTGCTGGGCAAGATCGCCGAGGGCATCGCGGTGGAGGGCATGGAGTCCCTCGCCCCGGTGCTGGTGGACGAGATGGAGCTGCTGCTGGACGTGCTGCCGGCCGGCTCCATGGCGGTGGTGTGCGACCCGGAGCGGGTGCGCACCCGGGCCGCCGACCTGGTGGCCACCAGCCAGGAGTTCCTCCAGGCGTCCTGGGCCGCCACCGCGGGCGGCGGCGAGGCCCCCATCGATGTCGGCGCGGCGTCCCTGTGGGGCATCGCGGACGTCCGGGACCGGGCCCGTGAGCTGGGCATGATGTGGTGGTCGGTGTCGCCGTTCGCCGCCGACGAGGAACTGGACGAGGACACCGTCACCCTCGGCATGCGCGCCCCGGAGACCTACCGGGGCGACACCGCCCGCGCCCTCGCCGACACCAAGGGCTGGCTGGCCGAGGGCTGGCGCACGGTGTTCGTCACCGAGGCGCACGGCCCGGCCTCCCGCACCGTCGAGGTCCTCGGCGGCGAGGGCGTCCCCGCCCGCCTCGACCGCGACCTGGGCGAGATCTCCCCCTCCCTCGTCCACGTCTCCTGCGGCTCCATCGACCACGGCTTCGTCGACCCGGGCCTGAAGCTGGCGGTCCTCACCGAGACCGACCTCTCCGGCCAGAAGGCGGCCGGCAAGGACGGCGGCCGGATGCCGGCCCGGCGCCGCAAGACCATCGACCCGCTCACCCTGGAAGCCGGCGACTACATCGTGCACGAGCAGCACGGCGTGGGCCGGTACATCGAGATGGTGCAGCGCACCGTGCAGGGCGCCACCCGCGAGTACCTGCTGGTGGAGTACGCCCCGGCCAAGCGCGGCCAGCCCGGCGACCGGCTGTACATCCCCACCGACCAGTTGGAGCAGGTCACCAAGTACGTCGGCGGCGAGGCCCCGACCCTGCACCGGCTCGGCGGCGCGGACTGGACGAAGACCAAGGCGCGCGCGAAGAAGGCGGTCAAGGAGATCGCCGCCGACCTGATCAAGCTGTACTCGGCGCGGATGGCGGCCCCCGGCCACGCCTTCGCCCCGGACACCCCCTGGCAGCGCGAGCTGGAGGACGCCTTCCCGTACGCGGAGACCCCCGACCAGCTCTCCACCATCGCCGAGGTCAAGGAGGACATGGAGAAGACGGTCCCGATGGACCGGCTGATCTGCGGCGACGTCGGCTACGGCAAGACGGAGATCGCGGTGCGGGCCGCGTTCAAGGCGGTGCAGGACGGCAAGCAGGTCGCCGTCCTCGTCCCCACCACGCTCCTGGTGCAGCAGCACTTCGGCACCTTCTCCGAGCGGTACTCGCAGTTCCCGGTCAAGGTCCGGGCGCTGTCCCGCTTCCAGACCGACACCGAGGCCAAGGCCACCCTCGAAGGGCTGCGGGACGGCTCCGTCGACATCGTCATCGGCACCCACCGCCTGTTCTCCTCCGAGACCAAGTTCAAGGACCTGGGCCTGGTCATCGTCGACGAGGAGCAGCGCTTCGGCGTCGAGCACAAGGAGCAGCTCAAGAAGCTGCGGGCCAACGTGGACGTGCTCACCATGTCCGCGACCCCCATCCCGCGCACCCTGGAGATGGCGGTCACCGGCATCCGCGAGATGTCCACGATCACCACTCCGCCCGAGGAGCGGCACCCGGTCCTGACCTTCGTCGGCCCCTACGAGGAGAAGCAGATCGGCGCGGCCCTGCGCCGCGAATTGCTCCGCGAGGGGCAGGTGTTCTACATCCACAACCGGGTCGAGTCCATCGACCGGGCCGCCGCCCGGCTGCGCGAGATCGTCCCCGAGGCGCGCATCGCCACCGCCCACGGCCAGATGTCGGAACAGGCGCTGGAGCAGGTCGTGGTCGACTTCTGGGAGAAGCGCTACGACGTGCTGGTCTCCACCACGATCGTGGAGTCCGGCATCGACATCTCCAACGCCAACACCCTGATCGTGGAGCGCGGCGACAACTTCGGCCTCTCCCAACTGCACCAGTTGCGCGGCCGGGTGGGCCGCGGCCGGGAGCGCGGCTACGCCTACTTCCTCTACCCGCCGGAGAAGCCGCTCACCGAGACGGCGCACGAGCGGCTGGCCACCATCGCCCAGCACACCGAGATGGGCGCGGGCATGTACGTGGCGATGAAGGACCTGGAGATCCGCGGCGCGGGCAATCTGCTGGGCGGCGAGCAGTCCGGCCACATCGCCGGTGTCGGCTTCGACCTGTACGTGCGCATGGTCGGCGAGGCCGTGGCCGACTACCGGGCCTCCCTGGAAGGCGGCGTGGAGGAGGAGCCGCCCCTGGAGGTCAAGATCGAGCTTCCGGTCGACGCGCACGTCCCGCACGACTACGCCCCCGGCGAGCGGCTGCGCCTCCAGGCGTACCGCGCGATCGCCTCGGCCAACACCGAGGAGGACGTCAAGGCGGTACGCGAGGAACTGACCGACCGCTACGGCAAGCTGCCCGAGCCGGTGGAGAACCTCCTGCTGGTCGCCGGCCTGCGCATGCTGGCCCGCGCCTGCGGCGTCGGCGAGATCGTCCTCCAGGGCCCCAACGTCCGCTTCGGCCCCGTCGAGCTGCGCGAGTCCCAGGAGCTGCGCCTCAAGCGGCTCTACCCGCGCACCGTCATCAAGGCCCCCACCCGGCAGATCCTGGTCCCCCGCCCCACCGCCGGAAAGATCGGCGGCAAGCCCGTCGTCGGCCGCGAACTCCTCGCCTGGACGGGGGAGTTCCTGACCTCCATCCTCGGCTCCTGAGCTCCACCCTCGGCTTCTGTCCTCGCGGGTGACCTCGCGGGGAGGGCCGGCGGTCCGGCCCTCCCCGATCCGCTCATGCGACAAGAGGATCGGATGACTTCCGGTGTGCGGGGGGTGGACGGCACGCGTTCGGCGGACGGGCGGCCCGGCGGGTGGGGACACTCGTCGGTGCCCGCCCACCGGACGTGGACGCGGCCCGCTTCACCCTGTTCGCCAGGAGGAACGAGTCCCGTGAAATCCCGTATCGCCGCCGTCGCCGCCGCGCTGACCCTCGCCACCGTAGGCGCCACCGCCGCGGGCGCCGCGGCCCCGGAGCAGCGCCCGCCCGCCCGGTCGCCGTACGCGCCCTCCGCGCTGGTCCTGACGCTCAACGACGGAGCCACCGCCCTGTCCTCGGCGCCGCAGCGAGCCGTCACCCTGACCTGTGCCTACGTCCCCGCCGGAACGCACCCGCGGCCGGCGGGCGCCTGTGACGCCCTCCGACAGGCCGACGGCAGGCTCTCCGGGCTCCAGGACACCGGCACGTCCTGCACCCTCGACCTGCGCCCCGTCACCGTCACCCTCCAGGGGGTCTGGCAAGGCCGTCGCGTCGACGAGGCCCGCTCCTTCTCCAACGACTGCGTACGAGGCGCCTACGGCCCCCTGACCAGCTTCTGAGGCTTCTCCCCGCCCCGGGCCCGGGGCGGGGAGAAACGGTGGCGCGGGCGCGGCGGAGGCACCGACCGAGTGGCCTCGTCGCACTGGTGATGCTCGGCGTCCGGTGGGACGCCGAGACTCCGCTGCTGCGGCTGGAACCGGTCCTCCCACACGGTCACGTCGTCCCGGACTCGGGTCCGCCTCCGCTCCACGCCGCGGGCCCTCGACCGGGAGGCTCCGGGCCGGTTCGCGGACACCACCTGCGAGCTGTCCGGCACTTGGCCCCGCCCCCTACCATGCGGGACATGTCCACCCCACGAACGGCTGTGCCCGTCGCCGCTCTCGCGGCCGCTTGTCTGCTCGCCGGTTGCGAGGCGATCCCCGCGATCGAGGACCCGGGCGCCACGGACGCGGCGCCCGGTGTGCCCGGGGACGGGCGGGCGGCCAGTCCGCTCGACAACCCGGAGGGCACCCGGCCCGGTCTCGCGGCGCTGTCCTCGGGGGCGGACGAGAAGAAGGCGCGGGAGCTGATCGGGAAGGTGGCGACCAAGGGGCGCGGGCCCAGGACCGGCTACGACCGGGACGAGTTCGGCTACGCCTGGATGGACACGGCCGACGGCGTACCGCTGGCGCGCAACGGGTGCGACACCAGGAACGACCTGCTGAAGCGGGACGGCCAGAAGGTCGCGTTCCGCAAGGGGTCGGACTGCGTGGTGGTGTCGATGACGCTGGCCGACCCGTACACCGGCAAGGAGATCGCCTGGAAGAAGGCGGACGCCGCCGAGGTCCAGATAGACCACGTCATCCCGCTGTCGTACGCCTGGCAACTGGGCGCGGCCCGCTGGAACGAGTCCAAGCGGCGGCAGTTGGCCAACGACACCCTCAACCTGCTCCCGGTGGACGGGTCCGCCAACTCGGCCAAGCGCGACTCCGGCCCGGCGTCCTGGCTGCCGCCGAGCAAGGGCGTCCGCTGCTCGTACGCCGTGCGCTTCGCGCAGGTGGCGCTGAAGTACGAGCTGCCCGTGACGACGGCGGACAAGGAGACGATGCTGGAGCAGTGCGGGGGCTGACCCCGGATGCGGTACGGGAGATCATCCGCGGCTCCGTACCGCCGCCGCGTGCCGGGCGGTGGCCAGGAGGGCGAGCAGGGCCAGCAGGGCGCAGACGCCGGGCCAGCCCGCCAGGGCGTAGGCGTGCACGCCGAGCCAGGAGCCGGCCGCGCCGCCGAGGTAGGCGCAGGTCATGTAGGCGGTGTTGAGGCGGCTGCGGGCGTCGGGGCGCAGGGCGTAGACCCGGGCGTGGTTGGCGATGGTGCCGGACTGCATGGCGACGTCGAGGAGCAGGGTGCCGGCCAGCAGGGCGGCCAGGCCGGGCAGGCCGCCGCGGGCGCCGGGGAGCAGGAGGGCCGCCGAGGCCAGCGCGCCGAGCAGGCAGAGCAGGGTGACCCGGTCGGGGCCGTGGCGGTCGACCAGCCGGCCGGCCGGGCGGGTGACGAGCATGGTGCCGGCGCCGACCAGGGCCAGCAGCCCGACGGCCTGCGCGCCCATGCCGTACGCCGGGCCGGTCAGCAGCAGCGCCACGCTGGTCCACACGGCGGAGAAGCCGCCGAAGACGCACGCCTGGTAGAGGCAGGAGCGGCGCAGCGCCGGTTCGGCGCGCAGCAGGCGCAGCGGTTCGGCGAGGAGGGCGGGGTAGGTCAGCCGGGAGGCCGGGGCGGTGGCGGGCAGGGCGCGGGCGACGGCGAGGGTGAGGAGCAGGACGACGGGGGCGGCGGCCAGGTAGGGGGCCCGCCAGCCGAGCCACTCGCCGAGCGCGCCGCCGAAGGTGCGGGCCAGCAGCATGCCGCCGATCGAGCCGGCCAGGAGGGTGCCGAGGACGGCCCCGCGGCTGCCCGGCTCGGCCAGTCCGGCCGCCAGCGGGCTGACCACCTGCGCGGCCACGGTGGTGAACCCGGTGAAGCCGCCGGCCGCCACCAGCACCGGCAGGCTGGGGGCCGCGCCCGCGGCCAGCAGGCCGAGGGCGGTGAGGGTGAGGAGGGTGAGGAGCAGGGGGCGGGCGGGGACGCGGTCGCCCAGCGGGACGAGCAGGAACATCCCGGCGGTGTAGCCGATCTGCGTGGCGGTCACCACCAGCGCGGCGGCGTCCGGGGTGGTGGCCAGCCGCTCGGCGATCAGCGGGACGACGGCCTGCGGGAAGTAGAGGTTGCCCACGGCGACCGCGCAGATCAGGGCGAGCAGCAGGGTCAGCGGGGAGCTCGGCCCGGTGCGTACGGGGGCGTCGGCGGCGGGCGGCCGGGTTGTCCAGGTCCACATGGGAGCAGTCCACGGCACACCGCGCGGGCCGCCAATCGATGTAGCGTCCGGCTTAAGGGTGAACCG
>NZ_PVLV01000403.1 GCF_002982015.1 Streptomyces solincola | reverse complement strand
CTCCCCGACCCCGCCACGCCCGCCGGCCGGGACGGCCTCGCCGCGCTGCTGGCGAACCCCGCGAAGGCGGTCGTCGCGCTCGACTTCGACGGCACCCTCGCCGAGATCACCGCCGACCCCGAGCAGTCCCGTGCCCACCCCGCCGCCGTGCCCGCCATCGCCGCGCTCGCCCCGCACGTGGCCTCGGTCGCCGTCATCACCGGCCGGCCCGCCGCCACCGCCGTCGAGTACGGCGGCTTCGCCGGGGTCACCGGCCTGGAGCACCTCGTCGTCCTCGGCCACTACGGCGCCGAGCGCTGGGACGCCGCCACCGGCGAGGTCACCGCCGCCCCCGAGCACCCCGGCGTCACCGCCGTCCGCGCCGAACTGCCCGGCTTCCTGGACGAGGCCGGCGCCCGCCCCGGCACCTGGGTCGAGGACAAGGGCCGGGCCGTCGCCGTGCACACCCGCCGCGCCGACGACCCGCAGGCCGCATTCGACGCCCTGCACACCCCGCTGGCCGCCCTCGCCACCCGGCACGGCCTGGTCCTGGAACCGGGCCGGATGGTCCTGGAGCTGCGGCCGCCCGGCATGGACAAGGGCGTGGCGCTCGCCGGCCACGTCCGCGACACCGGCGCCACCGCCGTCCTCTACGCCGGCGACGACCTCGGCGACCTGCCCGCCTTCGCCGCCGTGGAGACCCTGCGCGCCGAGGGCGTCCCCGGACTCCTGGTGTGCAGCGGCAGCGCGGAGGTCACCGAGGTCGCCGACCGCGCCGACCTCACCGTCCCCGGCCCCGCCGCCGTCACCGCCCTGCTCGCCGCCCTCGCCGACGCCACCCGCTGAGCCGGCCCCCTTCCGCGACGAAGGTTCCGCGACGAAGGTTCCGCGACAAGGTTCCGCGACAAAGGCCGCCGCCCCGACCGGGGCGGCGGCCTTCCTCGTACAGCGGCCGTCACAGCTCCCGCAGCGCCGCCAACTGGTCCAGGAACCACCGCTCCGGCGGCAGCGCGGTGGCCGCCGAGGCCAGGTGCTTGGTGCGCTCGGCCCGCTCGGTCGGGTCCATCGACAGCGCCTCGTGCAGCGCGGCCGCGGTGGCCGACACGTCGTACGGGTTGACCGTCAGCGCGTGCTCGCCCAGCTCCTCGTGCGCGCCCGCCTCCCGGGACAGCACCAGCGCGCAGCCCGCGTCGGAGACCACCGGGACCTCCTTGGCGACCAGGTTCATGCCGTCCCGGATCGGGTTGACCAGCGCCACGTCCGCCATCCGGTACGCGGCCAGCGAGCGCGCGAAGTCGTCCTCCACGTGCAGCACCACCGGCGTCCAGCCGTCCCGGCCGAACTCCGCGTTGATCTCGTCGGTCAGCCGCGCCACCTCGGCGGTGTAGTCGCGGTAGACCGCCAGGTCCTGCCGGGAGGGGTAGGCGAACGCCAGGTGCACCACCTCGCCCTGCCACTCCGGGTGCTCGGTCAGCAGCGCCCGGTACGCCAGCAGGCCGCGCACGATGTTCTTCGACAGTTCGGTGCGGTCCACCCGCACGATGGTCCTCGCATCCCCGATCTGCTCGCGCAGCGCCGCCATCCGCTCGTCCACGTCCGCCCGGCGCGAGCGCTCCCGCAGGAACTCCGCGTCCGCGCCCAGCCCGTGCACGCCCAGCTCGGTGCGGTGCGGCCGGCCCTGCCCGTGCGGCTGGTACCGCACGCTCGGCGCCTCGTCCTTGGGCCAGGAGCCGAGCACGTCGAAGCGGCCCAGCCGGTCCAGGCAGCACGACTGGAACGCCTTCAGCCAGCGCCAGGTCAGGAAGCCCAGCCGGTCCGCGCCCAGCATGCCCAGCAGCAGCTCCTCGGCGACCTCGTCGGGCAGCATCCGGAAGTACTCCGGCGGCGCCCACGGGGTGTGCGAGAAGTGCCCGATCCGCAGGTCGGGACGCAGCTCGCGCAGCATCCCCGGCACCAGGGTCAGGTGGTAGTCCTGCACCAGCACCGCCGCCCCGTCGGCCGCCTCCTCCGCCAGCGCCTGCGCGAAGGCCCGGTTGTAGAGGCGGTAGGCGGTCCACTGCCGGCGGAACTCCGCGTCGAAGACCGGCTCCAGCGGCGTCTGGTACAGCATGTGGTGGACGAACCAGAGCGCGGAGTTCGCGATCCCGTTGTACGCGTCGGCGTGCACGGCCGCGTCGATGTCGAGCATCTTGACGCCGGGCTCGGACACCCCGCGCCGCACCGCCTCCCGGTCGCCCTCGCCGAGCGCCGAGCACACCCACAGCGCGCCCGCGTCCGGGCCGATCGCGGACAGCCCGGAGACCAGTCCGCCACCGCCCCGGCGGGCGTCGAGGGCGCCGTCGTCCCGGGGAACGTAGCTGACCGGACCGCGGTTCGACGCGACGAGAATCTGGGCTGCCATGGTCACGAACCTAGCCCGTACCGGAAACGCTCAAACGTACGGCGACCGGGTGGCCGCCCGGTGATCCACCGGCGTTCCCGGCGTGTTCCGGACACCTTTCCGGCATGTTCCGCCGCCCGCGCGCACGGCCTCGTCCGTAGCGGCCGTCCCGTCCGCCTCATCCGCCTCTTCCGCCTCGGCCGTCCCGTCCGCCTCGACCGTCCCGTCCGTACGGGGCCGGGCCGGGCACCCGCGGACCGCCCGCCCCTACGCGTACCGGGCCGCCTCACGCCACCCGGCGCCGCTCGGCGTACTCCGCGATCTCCGCCATCGGCGGCCGCTCCTGGCTGTCCACGTCCCCGGTGCGCGGCTCGAAGCCGTGCTCGCCGCGGACGAACTGGGTCAGCCGCGGCCGCACCAGGTGCCCGCGGGAGAGCCGCACCTGCGCGGTGCGGTAGATCGCCGCCGCCATCCGCCCCAGCGCCGCGTCGTCCTGGTGCCGGTGCAGGCGCACCCCCACGTCCACCTGCGCCAGCGCGTCCAGACCCACCGTGTGCAGCGCGTCCACCAGCAGCCCCAGCTCCACCCCGTACCCGACCGGGAACGGCAGCCTCTCCAACAGCGAGCGCCGCGCCGCGTACTCCCCGCCCAGCGGCTGCACGAAGCCGGCCAGCATCGGCCAGTGCAGGTTCAGCAGCGGGCGGGCCACCAGCTCCGTCACCCGGCCGCCCTGCCCGGCCGGCCCGCCGCCCGCGCCCGCCAGCGGCCGGTCGTACATCGCCTTGACGAAGTGCACGTCCGGCTCGGTCAGCAGCGGCCCCACGATCCCCGACACGAAGTCCGCCGAGAACTCCCGCAGATCGGCGTCGACGAAGCAGACCACGTCCCCGCCGGTGGCCAGCAGCGAGCGCCACAGCACCTCGCCCTTGCCCGGCGCCACCGGTATCCGGGGCAGCACCGCGTCGCGCGCCACCACCCGCGCGCCGGCCGCCGCGGCCACCTGAGCCGTACGGTCGGTGGAGCCGGAGTCGAGCACCACCAGCTCGTCCACCAGCGGCGCGCCCGGGCCCATCAGCTCCCGGCGGATCACCGAGACGATCTCCCCGACCGTGGCCTCCTCGTTCAGCGCGGGCAGCACCACGCTCACGCTCGTGGAGCGCTTGGCCTCCAGCAGCAGGTCGAGCGGACGGTCGGCCGCGCGCCAGGACCGCCGGGGCAGCCAGCTCGCCACCTCATCCAGCACGTGATCTCCATCTCGCGTATCGGACGACCGTCTCGACCGTCCGGGGGGTTCGGTTACAGTCTTGAACAGCGCCGCCCCGCCCCGCACGCCGGGGTGCCGGCCCGCGCCGGACCGGAGAGCACGCAGGACCGGTTCACAACCACATACCGCTCATCCAGAGGGGCAGAGGGACACGGCCCGTTGAAGCCCCGGCAACCCTCCAGCCGGCACTCGCACACCGCACCGCGAGGCCCCGGCTCGGGAAGGTGCCAATTCCGTCTCACGGCGAAACGCGTCGTGGGGAAGATGAGGAGAAAGGGCCTCGCCTCTCATGGCTGCACAGACCGTCGCCACCGTCCCCGCCACCACCACGACCTCCGGCGTCGTGGACCTCGGCCCCGCCGCCGCCCTCTCCTGCCGCGAGTGCGGCGAGCGCTTCGCGCTCGGCCCGCTCTTCGCCTGCGAGCTGTGTTTCGGCCCGCTGGAGATCGCCTACGACCTGCCGACCGGCGACCCGGAGGCGCTGCGCGCGCGCATCGAGGCCGGCCCGGCCAACATCTGGCGCTACGCCCCGCTGCTGCCCGTCCCCGCCGACGTCGCCGAGCGCCCCAACCTCAACCCGGGCTGGACCAAGCTCGTCCAGGCCGACAACCTCGCCCGCGAGCTGGGCGTCGAGCCGGGCAAGCTGTTCGTCAAGGACGACTCCGGCAACCCCACCCACTCCTTCAAGGACCGGGTCGTCGCCCAGGCCGTCGAGGCCGCCCGCGCCTTCGGCTTCACCACCCTGTCCTGCTCCTCCACCGGCAACCTGGCCGGCGCGGTGGGCGCCGCCGCCGCCCGCGCCGGCTTCCGCTCCTGCGTGTTCATCCCGCACGACCTGGAGCAGGGCAAGGTCGTCATGGCCGCCGTCTACGGCGGCGAGCTGGTCGGCATCGAGGGCAACTACGACGACGTCAACCGCTTCTGCTCCGAGCTCATCGGCGACCCGCTCGGCGAGGGCTGGGGCTTCGTCAACGTCAACCTCCGCCCCTACTACGCCGAGGGCTCCAAGACCCTGGCGTACGAGATCTGCGAGCAGCTCGGCTGGAAGCTGCCCGACCAGCTCGTGATCCCGATCGCCTCCGGCTCGCAGCTCACCAAGATCGACAAGGGTCTCCAGGAGCTGATCAAGCTCGGCCTGGTCGAGGACAAGCCGTACAGGATCTTCGGCGCCCAGGCCGAGGGCTGCTCCCCGGTCTCCACCGCCTTCAAGGCCGGCCACGACGTGGTCCGCCCGCAGAAGCCGAACACCATCGCCAAGTCGCTGGCCATCGGCAACCCCGCCGACGGCCCGTACGTCCTGGACATCGCCCGCCGCACCGGCGGCGCCGTGGAGGACGTCACCGACGAGCAGGTGGTCGACGCCATCAAGCTGCTGGCCCGCACCGAGGGGATCTTCGCCGAGACCGCCGGCGGCGTCACCGTCGGCGTGACCCGGAAGCTGATCGAGGCCGGGGTCCTCGACCCGTCCCTCACCACGGTCGTCCTCAACACCGGCGACGGCCTGAAGACCCTGGACGCGGTCGCCGACACCACCGGCCCCACCGCGACCATCCGCCCCAGCCTGGACGCCTTCCGCGCCGCCGGCCTGGCCGCCGACGACGACCACTGACCGTCGAGCTCCCGAGCCTTCCGAGTCCTTCGAGAGGAACCGCCGCCATGAGCGTCAACGTCCGCATCCCCACCATCCTGCGCACCTACACCGGCGGCCAGGCCGAGGTCACCGCCGAGGGCGCCACCCTCTCCGAGGTCATCGAGTCCCTGGAGAAGGCCCACCCGGGCATCGCCGCGCGCGTCCTGGACGACCAGGGCAAGCTGCGCCGCTTCGTCAACGTCTACGTCAACGACGACGACGTCCGCTTCGAGGACGGCCTCGGCACCGCCACCCCCGACGGCGCCGGCGTCTCGATCATCCCCGCAGTCGCCGGCGGCTGACCGCCCCGCTCGCCTGACCGCCACCCCCTCCGCGCCTTCCCGCGGAGGGGGCGGCGGTGCGCGAGCAGTCCCCCAGCGGGGCAATCTTGCACGGTTGAGCGCGGTAGAGTCGGGGTACACGGCGCCGTCGCGCGCAGGAGCCGCCCGCCCCGGGCCGCCCCGCGACGACAAGATGTGACCGACCTGCGGTCGAACAATGCGTCCAATGTGGAGATTTGCCCGGCCCGAGTTGCCCCGCAAACGGCGTGTATGAACCGCCGATTCCGATCGCGTGCGCTGCGAATTCTCGTCCGATTGACCTGTTGCAGACGGCAGTTGGGCAGATACATTCAGCGGCGGTCGACGCGTTCCGGCGCACGCCCTCGGCCCCCGCGCCGCCCGGCGGGGGGCACCTGTCAGGGGGTGAGGTCTGACCCGGGTCCGCGAAGTGCGGTCCTGTGCAAGGGCCAGTAATAGGGGAGTTAGGCATGGCTCAGGGCACCGTCAAGTGGTTCAACGCGGAGAAGGGCTACGGCTTCATCGCGGTCGACGGTGGTGCGGATGTATTCGTCCACTACAGCGCGATCCAGATGGACGGTTACCGCACCCTTGAAGAAGGTCAGCGGGTCGAGTTCGAGATCTCGCAGGGCCAGAAGGGTCCGCAGGCGGACATGGTCAAGCTCGCCGCCGGCTGAGTGCCGTGCGTTCGACCTTGAAACCACACGCCTGACACCGCCGCGTGAACCGCGGTGGGGCCGGGTGTGCGCGAGGGGTTCGTATCCGAGGAGGGATACGGGCCCCTCGCGGCGTTCCCGGACGCTCCCGGATCCGGTGGCGCTCCCCGGTGCCGCTTCCGGTGGGTGTCACTTGAAGGCGCTTGCACTCGCAGGGGCCGAGTGCTAATCATTGGCGTTAGCACTCTCCGAGTGAGAGTGACAACCGAGGACCGGGTCGGTGAGGCCCGCTGGCCCGTGGGGCAAGGGAACCACAGGGTCGCGAGCCGTCCGTCGCGGGCGCCAGCCAGGTCCGGATTTGTTTCCACCCCGTCCGGGAGGACCACTTCACATGGCCAAGATCATCGCGTTCGACGAGGAGGCACGGCGCGGCCTTGAGCGCGGGATGAACCAGCTCGCCGACGCCGTCAAGGTGACCCTCGGCCCCAAGGGTCGCAACGTCGTCCTGGAGAAGAAGTGGGGCGCGCCCACGATCACCAACGATGGTGTCTCCATCGCCAAGGAGATCGAGCTCGAGGACCCCTACGAGAAGATCGGCGCCGAGCTGGTCAAGGAGGTCGCCAAGAAGACGGACGACGTCGCCGGTGACGGTACGACCACCGCCACCGTCCTCGCCCAGGCGCTCGTCCGCGAGGGCCTGCGCAACGTCGCCGCCGGCGCCAACCCGATGGCCCTCAAGCGCGGCATCGAGAAGGCCGTCGAGGCCGTCTCCGGCGCCCTGCTGGAGCAGGCGAAGGATGTCGAGACCAAGGAGCAGATCGCTTCCACGGCCTCCATCTCCGCCGCCGACACCCAGATCGGCGAGCTCATCGCCGAGGCCATGGACAAGGTCGGCAAGGAAGGCGTCATCACCGTCGAGGAGTCCCAGACCTTCGGTCTGGAGCTGGAGCTCACCGAGGGCATGCGCTTCGACAAGGGCTACATCTCGGCGTACTTCGCCACCGACATGGAGCGTATGGAGGCGTCCCTGGACGACCCGTACATCCTCATCGTCAACTCCAAGGTCGGCAACGTGAAGGACCTCCTTCCGCTGCTGGAGAAGGTCATGCAGTCGGGCAAGCCGCTGCTGATCATCGCCGAGGACGTCGAGGGCGAGGCCCTGTCGACCCTGGTCGTCAACAAGATCCGCGGCACCTTCAAGTCCGTCGCCGTCAAGGCCCCGGGCTTCGGCGACCGCCGCAAGGCCATGCTGAACGACATCGCCATCCTCACCGGCGGTCAGGTCATCTCCGAGGAGGTCGGCCTCAAGCTCGAGAACGCCGGCCTGGACCTGCTGGGCCGCGCCCGCAAGGTCGTCATCACCAAGGACGAGACCACCATCGTGGACGGCGCCGGCGACAGCGACCAGGTCGCGGGCCGCGTCAACCAGATCCGCGCCGAGATCGAGAACTCCGACTCGGACTACGACCGCGAGAAGCTCCAGGAGCGTCTGGCGAAGCTGGCCGGCGGCGTGGCCGTCATCAAGGCCGGCGCCGCCACCGAGGTCGAGCTCAAGGAGCGCAAGCACCGCATCGAGGACGCGGTGCGCAACGCCAAGGCCGCCGTCGAGGAGGGCATCGTCGCCGGTGGCGGCGTGGCCCTGCTCCAGGCGTCCAGCGTCTTCGACAAGCTGGAGCTCGAGGGTGACGAGGCGACCGGCGCCAACGCCGTGAAGCTCGCCCTGGAGGCCCCGCTCAAGCAGATCGCCGTCAACGGCGGCCTCGAGGGCGGCGTCATCGTCGAGAAGGTCCGCAACCTCCCCGTCGGCCACGGCCTCAACGCCGCGACCGGCGAGTACGTGGACATGATCGCCGAGGGCATCCTCGACCCGGCCAAGGTGACCCGTTCCGCCCTGCAGAACGCGGCCTCCATCGCGGCCCTCTTCCTCACCACCGAGGCCGTCATCGCCGACAAGCCCGAGAAGGCCCCCGCCGGCGCCCCCGGCGGCATGCCCGGCGGTGACATGGACTTCTGATCACCCGGGCCCCCGGCCCCCGATCACGTCCGACCCGAAGGCGGCGGCCCCTCCTCCCAGGAGGGCCCGCCGCCTTCGGCGTTTCCCGGACTCCGCTCCGAAACGAGTGGTTCAGCGGAGCCCGGCGAAGAGGTCGTCCTCGGGTGCGGCCTCACCGGTGGGGCCCTGGACGCGCACGAAGGTCTCCATGCCCATCAACGCGCCGAACCTCTCCTTGCCCATCCGGAGGAAGAAGATGTTCTCGCCCTGACTGGCGTGCGCGGCCAGCGCGTCGAACTTCTGGCCGCTGAAGGCGGTGGTGTCCACCCAGGTGGTGACCTCGTCGTCGGGGAGGCCGATCTCGGCCATCGCGGCGGCCTCGGCGGGATCCGGCTCCGGCATGTCCGGATGGGCCTCGCGCATGAGCTCGCCGAACCGCTTCATCATCGAGTGCGGCATCGTGGTCCAGTACACCTTCGGCGTCAGCCCGGTCATCTCCACCGCCGCCATCGTGATGCGGTGGGCCTGGATGTGGTCGGGGTGGCCGTAGAAGCCGTTCGCGTCGTAGGTGACGACCACGTCCGGCCGGTAGTGCCGCATGAGTTCCGCGAGCCGCGCCGCGCCTTCCTCCACGGGCGTCTGCCAGAACGATCCCGGGGCGTCGTTGCTCGGCCAGCCCATCATCCCGGAGTCGGCGTACTCCAGCGTCTCCAGGTCGCTGATCTTCAGGACCTCGCAACTCGCCGCGAGTTCCTGACGCCGCACCAGGGCGACGGCCGCCGGATCGTGCCCGGGATCGCCCGGCTTGAGACCTCCCGGTCCGTCACCGCACCCGCCGTCGGTACACGTCACGAGAACGGTGCGGATGCCTTCCGCCGCGTACCGCGCGAGGACCCCTCCGGTTCCGGTGGCCTCGTCGTCGGGGTGGGCGTGCACCGCCATGAGCGTCAGGGGCCGGTCAGTCATCAAGCAGTCCTCCCGCGGAATGTGCGTCCTGGTCCGAGTGCGCGGCAGGCGTACCGGACTCTTGGGGCCCGGTTCCGGTCGGGGCGGACGACCCGGTGGTCTCCGGGCGCCCCGCCCGTGCGGCACCGGTTCCTCGGTCGGTGCAACAGCCCCGGCCGAACCCGCTGTTCCCGCCCGGCCGCACATCCCACCCCCAGGTCGGAGCCCACCCC
>NZ_PVLV01000402.1 GCF_002982015.1 Streptomyces solincola | reverse complement strand
CTCGAGGAGCGGATCGTCGAGCTGCAGACCAACCTGGCCGGCGTGTCCGCGCAGAACGAACGCATGGCGAACACGCTCCGTGAGGCCCGCGACCAGATCGTGGCCCTCAAGGAGGAGGTCGACCGGCTCGCCCAGCCGCCCGCCGGCTTCGGCGTCTTCCTGGCGGCCAACGACGACGGCACCTGCGACATCTTCACCGGGGGCCGCAAGCTCCGGGTGAACGTCAGCCCCAGCGTCGACCTCGAAGGGCTGCGGCGCGGCCAGGAGGTCATGCTCAACGAGGCGCTCAACGTGGTCGAGGCCATGGAGTTCGAGCGCGCCGGCGACATCGTCACCCTCAAGGAGATCCTGGAGGACGGCGAGCGGGCCCTGGTGCTCGGGCACACCGACGAGGAGCGGGTGGTGCGGCTCGCCGAGCCGCTGCTGGACACCACCATCCGCCCCGGCGACGCCCTGCTCCTGGAGCCCCGCTCCGGCTACGTCTACGAGGTCATCCCCAAGAGCGAGGTCGAAGAGCTCGTCCTGGAAGAGGTCCCGGACGTCGACTACGACAAGATCGGCGGCCTGGGCAACCAGATCGAGCTGATCCGCGACGCGGTCGAGCTGCCCTACCTCTACCCGGACCTGTTCAAGGAGCACGAGCTCCGCCCGCCCAAGGGCATCCTGCTCTACGGCCCGCCCGGCTGCGGCAAGACCCTCATCGCCAAGGCCGTCGCCAACTCCCTGGCCAAGAAGGTCGCCGAGGTCACCGGGCAGCCGGCGGGGAAGTCGTACTTCCTCAACATCAAGGGCCCCGAGCTGCTGAACAAGTACGTCGGCGAGACCGAGCGGCACATCCGCCTGGTCTTCCAGCGGGCCCGCGAGAAGGCGTCCGAGGGCACCCCCGTCATCGTCTTCTTCGACGAGATGGAGTCCCTCTTCCGCACCCGCGGCTCCGGCGTCAGCTCCGACGTCGAGAACACCATCGTCCCCCAGCTCCTCGCCGAGATCGACGGCGTCGAGGGCCTGGAGAACGTCATCGTCATCGGCGCCTCCAACCGCGAGGACATGATCGACCCCGCGATCCTGCGCCCCGGCCGGCTCGACGTGAAGATCAAGATCGAGCGTCCGGACGCGGAGGCCGCCAAGGACATCTTCGCCAAGTACCTCACCGCCTCGCTGCCGCTGCACGCGGACGACGTCTCGGAGCACAGCGACTCCAAGCCGGCCGCCGTCCACGCCATGATCCAGTCGGTCGTGGAGCAGATGTACGCCGAGTCCGAGGAGAACCGCTTCCTGGAGGTCACCTACGCCAACGGTGACAAGGAAGTCCTCTACTTCAAGGACTTCAACTCCGGCGCCATGATCCAGAACATCGTGGACCGGGCCAAGAAGATGGCCATCAAGGCGTTCCTCGACCACGACCAGAAGGGCCTTCGGGTCTCCCACCTCCTCCAGGCCTGCGTGGACGAGTTCAAGGAGAACGAGGACCTGCCCAACACCACCAACCCGGACGACTGGGCCCGCATCTCCGGCAAGAAGGGCGAGCGGATCGTCTACATCCGCACCCTCGTCACCGGAAAGCAGGGCGCGGACACCGGTCGCTCCATCGACACGGTCGCCAACACCGGCCAGTACCTGTAGCCAGTCGCCTTCCGGCTGCGGGTGCCCCCGACCAGCCCTGTCCCATCCGGGCGGGGGGAGGGCATCCGCAGCCGGTTGGCGTCTGCGGACCCGCCCGGCGACCGTCGTGACCACGCCGCGGCGACCCCGCCGCACCACCGCACAATGACGCAATCGATCTCCCCACCAGCGCGGAGGCGTTCTAGGCTCGTCCATACCGCCGGGTCGCGCAGTGCGGGGACGGACACCGCACACGCATCGAGCACCAGCGGTACTTGAGCGCCGCTCCCGGCAGGGGAGCGCCGCCGGGCAAGGAGGGCCGCATGACCGTACGGCGAGTAATGGGCATCGAGACGGAATACGGGATCTCCGTCCCCGGCCACCCGAACGCCAATGCCATGCTCACCTCGTCCCAGATCGTCAACGCCTACGCGGCGGCGATGCACCGGGCGCGCCGCGCCCGCTGGGACTTCGAGGAGGAGAACCCGCTGCGGGACGCCCGCGGCTTCGACCTCGCCCGCGAGGCCGCCGACTCCAGCCAGCTCACCGACGAGGACATCGGCCTGGCCAACGTGATCCTCACCAACGGCGCCCGGCTCTACGTCGACCACGCCCACCCCGAGTACAGCTCGCCGGAGATCACCAACCCGCGCGACGCCGTGCTCTGGGACAAGGCCGGCGAGCGGATCATGGCCGAGGCCGCCGAACGGGCCGCGGCCCTGCCCGGCGCCCAGCCCATCCACCTCTACAAGAACAACACCGACAACAAGGGCGCCTCCTACGGGACGCACGAGAACTACCTGATGAAGCGGGAGACCCCCTTCTCGGACATCGTGCGCCACCTCACGCCGTTCTTCGTCTCCCGGCAGGTCGTCACCGGCGCCGGCCGCGTCGGCATCGGCCAGGACGGCCGCGAGCACGGCTTCCAGATCAGCCAGCGCGCCGACTACTTCGAGGTCGAGGTGGGTCTGGAGACCACCCTCAAGCGGCCCATCATCAACACCCGCGACGAACCGCACGCCGACGCCGAGAAGTACCGCCGGCTGCACGTGATCATCGGCGACGCCAACCTCTCGGAGATCTCCACCTACCTCAAGCTGGGCACCACCGCCCTGGTGCTGTCCATGATCGAGGACGGCTTCGTCACCGTCGACCTCGCCGTCGACCAGCCGGTGCGCACCCTGCACCAGGTCTCCCACGACCCCTCCCTCCAGTACCTGGTCACCCTGCGCAACGGCCGGACGCTGACCGCGGTGCAGCTCCAGATGGAGTACTGCGAGCTGGCCCGCAAGTACGTGGAGAACCGGTTCGGCGCCGACGCCGACGAGCAGACCCTCGACGTGCTCGACCGCTGGGAGGACACCCTGCGGCGGCTGGAGACCGACCCCATGAGCCTGGCCGGCGAGCTGGACTGGGTCGCCAAGCGCGAGCTGATGGAGGGCTACCGCCGCCGCGACGACCTGGACTGGGACGCCGCCCGGCTGCACCTGGTCGACCTCCAGTACGCCGACGTACGCCCCGACAAGGGCCTCTACAACCGGCTGGCGGCCCGCGGACGCGTCAAGCGGCTGCTGACCGACGACGAGGTCGAGCGGGCCCGCACCCACCCCCCGGAGGACACCCGCGCCTACTTCCGCGGCCGCTGCCTGGAGCAGTACGCCGACGACGTGGCCGCCGCCTCCTGGGACTCGGTGATCTTCGACCTCCCGGGCCGGGACTCGCTCCAGCGGGTGCCCACCCTGGAACCGCTGCGCGGCACCAAGGAGCACGTCAAGGACCTCCTCGACCGCTGCCGCAGCGCCGAGGAGCTGGTCCGGGTGCTCTCCGGCAGGTGACCCGGCCGCCGCGGCCGACCGGCGCCCGCCCGAGGGTGCAAAAGGCCTTCGGACGGGAATCATGACCATGGCCCCCCGAGCTGAAGAAGCAGACGGCAAAGCGGGGGCCGTTGTCGGACCCTCCTAGTAGGGTCTGATCTTGAAAGACCCGACGAGACCGAACGCGGTCTCCGACCACCGAACCATGCGGGCACACCGAGCGGGGTGAGGGATATGGCGACCAAGGACACCGGCGGCGGTCAGCAGAAGGCCACGCGTTCCACCGAGGAGACCGAGGAGCAGGCGCAGGACGCGCAGGCATCCGAGGACCTCAAGGAGCGCCAGGAGAAGCTGTCCGACGACGTCGACTCCGTGCTGGACGAGATCGACGACGTCCTGGAGGAGAACGCCGAGGACTTCGTGCGCTCCTTCGTGCAGAAGGGCGGCCAGTAGCCGCAGCGCGGGGCGGGCGCGAGCCGCGCCCCCGCCGCCCCGCTGCCGGCGGCCGAAGCCGCCGGCACCGGGACGGATGAGCGGCAGCAGCGCGGGTAAGGTCCCGTGCACAGCACGCAAGATCGGCCCGACCGCCGCAGCGCGGCGGGCCGCCGCCTCTTTTCGGAAGGAAACGCGTGGAAGCCAACCCTCGGAGCACCGGGCGACTGCCGGCGGCCTTCCTGACGCCGGGCTCGTCGTCCTTCATGGACTTCCTGTCCGACCACTCGCCCGAGCTGCTGCCGGGCAAGCGCGCCCTGCCGCCCGTGCAGGGCGCCATCGAGGCCCCGCACGGCACCACCATCGTGGCCGCCTCCTTCCCCGGCGGCGTGGTGCTCGCCGGCGACCGGCGCGCCACCATGGGCAACATGATCGCCCAGCGCGACATCGAGAAGGTCTTCCCCGCCGACGAATACTCCGCGGTCGGCATCGCCGGCACCGCCGGCCTGGCGGTGGAGATGGTCAAGCTCTTCCAGCTCGAACTGGAGCACTTCGAGAAGGTCGAGGGCGTCCAGCTCTCCCTGGAGGGCAAGGCCAACCGGCTCTCCACCATGATCCGCGGCAACCTCGGCATGGCCATGCAGGGCCTGGCCGTCGTCCCGCTGTTCGCCGGGTACGACGTCGACCGCGACAAGGGCCGCATCTTCAGCTACGACGTCACCGGCGGCCGCTCCGAGGAGCAGCAGGGGTACGCGGCGACCGGCTCCGGCTCGATCTTCGCCCGCGGATCGCTCAAGAAGCTCTACCGGGACGACCTCACCGAGGAGCAGGTGATCACCGCCGTCGTCCAGGCGCTCTACGACGCCGCCGACGACGACTCGGCCACCGGCGGCCCCGACGTGGCCCGCCGCATCTACCCGATCGTCACCGTGATCACCGAGGACGGCTTCCGCCGCCTCACCGACGCCGAGTCCTCCGAGATCGCCCGCTCCATCCTGGAGCGCCGCCTCGCCGAGCCCGACGGCCCGCGCGCCGCGCTGCTGTGACGTTCCCGCAACCGCCGCTGCGCGGTGCGCCCGCTCCCACGCCCCTGAAGAAAGGAACGGACAGCCGGTGACGACGCCGTTCTATGTCTCGCCCGCCCAGGCCATGCAGGACCGGGCGGAATACGCCCGCAAGGGCATCGCCCGCGGCCGCAGCCTCTGCGTGTTGCAGTACGCCGACGGCATCGTCTTCGTCGGCGAGAACCCCTCCCGCGCCCTGCACAAGTTCAGCGAGATCTACGACCGCATCGGCTTCGCCGCGGCCGGCAAGTACAACGAGTACGAGAACCTCCGCATCGGCGGCGTCCGCTACGCCGACCTGCGCGGCTACACCTACGACCGCGACGACGTCACGGCCCGCGGCCTCGCCAACGTCTACGCCCAGACCCTGGGCACCATCTTCTCCAGCGCCGGCGAGAAGCCCTACGAGGTCGAGCTGGTCGTCGCCGAGGTCGGCGCCTCCCCGGACGGCGACCAGATCTACCGCCTGCCGCACGACGGCTCCATCGTCGACGAGCACGGCTCGGTCGCCGTCGGCGGCAACGCCGAGCAGATCAGCACCTTCCTCGACCAGCGCCACCGCGACGGCATGTCCCTCGCCGAGGCCCTGAAGCTGGCCGTGCAGGCGCTGTCCCGGGACACCAACGGCGGCGAGCGGGAGATCCCCGCCGAGCGCCTGGAGGTGGCCGTCCTGGACCGCACCCGCCCCCAGCAGCGCAAGTTCAAGCGGATCGTCGGCCGTCAGCTCTCCCGCCTCCTGGAGACCGACTCCGCCGCCACCACGCCGACGAACGCCCCCTCCGACGAGGAACCGGACGAGTAGGCCCCGTTCGCTCGGCGCCCCCGCCGCCCCCGGCCCGCCACTCGCGCGGACCGGGG
>NZ_PVLV01000401.1 GCF_002982015.1 Streptomyces solincola | reverse complement strand
ACGGCGGCCATGTCCGCCTCCCGCCCGACGAAGCTGGTCAGCCGCGCCCGGCAATCTGCGCGCCCGGCTGACCAGCTTCGTCGGGCGGGAGGCGGACATGGCCGCCGTCCTGGCCGACCTGGCACGGGCCAAGCTGGTGACGCTGCTCGGACCGGGCGGGTCGGGCAAGACCCGGCTGTCCCAGGAGGCGGCCGAGCGGGGCGCCGCCGGCTGGCCGGACGGGGTGTGGCTGGCCGAGCTGGCCCCGGTGGACGACCCCGACGCCGTACCGGACGCCGTGGTCACCGCGCTGGGCGCCCGGGAGACCAAGCTGCTCGGCGCGGGCGCGGAGGAACTGCGGGCCGCCGAGCGGCGCGGCACCCGCACCGACGAGGCCCTCGCCAAGCTGGTCGAGCACTGCGCCGGCCGCCGCATGCTGCTCCTGCTGGACAACTGCGAGCACGTGGTGGACGCCGCCGCCGTGCTGGTCGAGAGGCTGCTCGCCGCCTGCCCCGGGCTCACCGTCCTCGCCACCAGCCGCGAGCCGCTGGGCGTGCCCGGCGAGCAGGTCCGCCCGGTCGACCCGCTGCCCGGCCCCACCGCCCTGGAACTGCTCGGCGACCGGGGCGCGGCCGCCCGGCCCGGCTTCCGCACCGCCGACGACCCGGAGGCGTGCGCCGAGATCTGCCGCAAACTGGACGGGCTGCCGCTCGCCATCGAACTGGCCGCCGCCCGGCTGCGCGCCTTCAGCCCGGCCCAGATCGCCGCCAAGCTGGACGACCGCTTCCGGCTGCTCACCGGCGGCAGCCGCACCCTGCTGCCCCGCCAGCAGACCCTGCGCGCGGTCGTCGACTGGTCCTGGGACCTGCTGGACGCCGCCGAACGCACCGTGCTGCGCCGCCTGTCGGTGTTCGCCGGAGGCAGCGACCTGGAGGCCGCGGAGGCGGTCTGCGCCCCCTCCGACGCGTCCGAGGCGTTCGACACCGTCGGCGTGCTCGGCTCGCTGGTCGACAAGTCGCTGGTGCTCGCCGTGCCCTCGGCGGACGGGCGGATGCGCTACCGGCTGCTGGAGACCGTCGCCGAGTACGGCGCCGAGCGCCTGACCGAGGCCGGCGACCGGACCGCCACCGAGCGGCGCCATCTGACGTACTACCGGGAGCTGGCCCGCACCACCGACCCCTGGCTGCACGGACCGCGCCAGCGCGCCGGCCTGGACCGCTTCCAGGAGGAGTACGAGAACCTGCGCGGCGCGCTGCGCCGGGCCGTCGCCGCGCGCGACGAGCAGGAGGCGCTCTGCCTGGTGCACAGCCTGGGCCGCTACTGGCAGATGCGCGACCTGCGCTCCGACGCCCTGCACTGGTGCGCCGCCACCGCCGCGCTCGGCCCGGACCCGTTCGCCCAGCCGGTGCGCCCCGCACCGCCGCTGTACGCCTCCTGCACCGACGCCCCGCCCCCGATGGACGGGGAGCTGCTGGCGGAGGCGCGCCGCGGCAACGCGCTGATGACGCTGGCCTTCACCGACCACTTCGCGACCCACTGGACCAGCCTGGAGGAGCGGGACCGGATGCTCGCGATCCGGGCCGCCTACCGCCCCGGGCTGCCGCAGACCTGCCGGATGCCGGGCAGCCTGTGGCTGTTCGCGCTGCTGGTCCTCGGCGACCCGGAGGCCCTGGACGAGATGCTGGACGCCACGGTGGCCGGCTGCCGCGAGCTGGGCTACGACTGGGACCTCGCCAACATCACCGGCATCCGGGCGAATCTGCGCGCCAACCGCGCCGAGAGCGCCCTGGACGCGGTCCGGGACGCCGAGGCGAGCCTGGCGGGCTTCGAGCGGGTGGGCGACTCCTGGGGCGTCGCCGAGGCGCTGTCGGCCCGCGGCGAGGCCCGCGAGATGCTCGGCGACCACGAGGGCGCCGGCCGGGACTACGCCGCCGCGCTCGAACACGCCGAACGGCTCGGCGCCCGGGGCCAGCGGGCGCTGCTGCGCGTCCGGTACGGGCAGACGCTGCTCCAGCGGGGCCTGGGCGACGAGGGCGAGGCCGTCCTGCGCGAGGTGCTGGCCGCCGGCCGGGCGGAGGGGAACGAGGCGATCGCGGCGGCCCGGGTCTTTCTGGGCCTGTGGCTGGGCCGGTCCGGCCGCACCGCGGAGGCCCGGGCCGAGCTGAACGCGGTCGAGCGGGAGTTCTCCACGGAGTCGATAGCCCTGTTCATGGGCTTCGTGCTGGGCGTGCGGGCGTGGCTGGACAACCTGGACGGGCGGTACGCCGAGGCACTGGCCCGGGTGGCGTGCGCCTTGGAGGGGGCGCTGGAGCCGCTGGCGCTGTACATGTCCCCGAACATGCCGTCGCAGCACCTGATCACCGCGGCCCGGGCGGCCACCGGTCTCGGCGGGCCGCACGCCCGCACCGCCGCCGTGCTGCTGGGCGCGGCCGAGGCGCTGTGGCCGCCGGAGTACCTGGGCACCCCGCTGGAGCGGGAGATCCGGGCGGAGGCGCTGGCGGCGGCCCGCGCGGCGCTCGCCCCCGAGGTCTTCGCCGCCGCCTACGCCGAGGGGGGCCGGCTCACCGCGGAGCAGGCCGCCGCCCTCGTCCCCGCACCCCCTGCCGTACCGGAGTCCGTCACGTCTTCCTGCGGAACCGCGCGACCGCCAGCGGGGCCGCGACCAGCGTGATCCCGGCCGTCCAGGCCAGCGTCATCCACACCGGCTGGGCGACCGGCCCGCCGCCCATCAGCCCGCGGACCGCGTCGGCCAGGTTGGACAGCGGGTTGTAGTCGGTGAACGCCTGGAGCCAGCCGGGCATGGTGCTCGGAGGGGCGAAGATCGACGACCCGAATTGCAGCGGCATCAGCACCAGCATGGCCATTCCCTGCACCGCCTGGGCGGTCGGCAGGGCCAGCCCCAGCAGCATGAACACCCACATCAGCGCGGAGCCGAAGACCGCGGAGAGCGCGACCGCCGCCAGCAGCCCGCCCGCGGAGGTCTGCACCTCCAGGCCGAGCAGGAAGCCCATGCCCAGCAGGATGGCGACGGCCACCAGCATCCGGCCCAGCTCGACGATGATCTTGGCGATCAGCACCGAGGAGCGGGCGATCGGCATGGTCCGGAACCGGTCCATCACGCCCTTGCGGAAGTCGTCGTTGATGCCGGTGCCGATGCCCATGGCGACGTTCATGCCCATCATGGCCATCAGTCCGGGCACCAGGTAGTTGACGTAGTCCTGCTGGTTGCCCCGGCCGGCGATCGCGCCGCCGAAGACGTACACGAACAGCAGCACGAACACGATCGGCATCAGCAGGACGTCGAACATCGACTCCGGGTCCTGCTTGATCTGTAGGGCGTTGCGGCGCGCCAGCGCGCCGATGTGCCGCAGGTGGGAGCGCAGCGCGATCCCCGGCTCGGCGCCCTGCGCTTCGGGGGTGCGGGACAGGGTGCTCATACGGCGACCTTCTCGGGGACGGGGGCGGACTGCCCGGGGGTGTCGGCCTTGTGGCCGGTGACGGCGAGGAACACCTCGTCCAGGGTGGGCAGCCGGGTCGCCAGATGGGCGACGGCGAAGCCCCGCGCGGCCAGCAGCCCGACGATCGCGGTGAGCTGCTCGTCGCTGAGGATCGGCACGTAGAGCTGGCGCTCGTCGGGGACGACGGTGGCCCCGGCCGGTCCGGCGAGCCCGCTCTCGTCCAGCGCCCGTGCCATCGCGGGCAGTTCGGCCGGGTCCACCGGGCGGATCTGTAGCGACCGCCCGCCGACCCGCGCCTTCAGCTCGTCCACCCTGCCCCGCGCGATGACCCGGCCCCGGTCCACCACGGTCAGCTCGGACGCCAACTGCTCGGCCTCCTCCATGTACTGGGTGGTGAGCAGCACGGTCGCCCCCTCGGCGACCATGGAACGCACCTCGTCCCAGACCTCGTTGCGGGTACGGGGGTCCAGGCCGGTCGTCGGCTCGTCCAGGTAGAGCACCGCCGGCCGGCCGATCATCGAGGCGGCCAGGTCCAGGCGGCGGCGCATGCCGCCGGAGTACCCGCCGGCCACCCTGCGCCCGGCCTCGGTCAGCGAGAAGCGCTCCAGCAGCTCGTCCGCCCGGCGGCGGGCGTCCCGGCGGGAGAGGTCGAGCAGCCGCCCGATCAGGTAGAGGTTCTCCCAGCCGGACAGCTTCTCGTCCACCGAGGCGTACTGCCCGGTGAGCCCGATGGCCCGGCGCAGCTCGCGCGGCTGGCGAACCACGTCGTACCCGGCGACGGTGGCGGTCCCGGCGTCCGGGACGAGCAGCGTGGACAGGCAGCGCACCAGGGTGGTCTTGCCGGCGCCGTTGGGCCCCAGCACCCCGAGGACGGTGCCCTCCCGGACGTCGAGGTCCACCCCGTCCAGGGCCCGGGTCGCGCCGTACGTCTTGACGAGGCCCCGGACCTCGACGGCGTTGGTGTCGGATCGTGTCATGCCCCCATGGCACCCCCCGCCGCCGACACATCGCCGACATCCGGCCGACAGCCCCCGCCCGTCCCCGGCAGCCCGCCGACAGACGCTTCCGGCGCCCCGGGGGAGGGAACCGAGCCGTGGGAAAGGGGCGCGACGGCCCGCCGATGGGGGATGTCGGCGGACCGTCGCGGTGGTGCCGCAGTGGCCTGGTGTGTGAGCCCGGGGCTCAGTGGAAGGTGTGCTGCTCCTGCGGGAACGTTCCGCCGGCCACCTCGCCGCCGAAGGCGCGGGCCGCGTCGCCGAGGGTGGCGCGCAGGTCGGCGTACTGCTTGGTGAAGCGCGGCACCTTGCCGCCGGTGAGGCCGGCCATGTCGGTCCACACCAGCACCTGGGCGTCGGTGTCCGGCCCCGCGCCGATGCCGATGGTGGGGATGTGCAGCGAGCGGGTGACCTCGGCGGCCAGCTCGGCCGGCACCAGCTCCAGCACCACGGCGAACGCGCCCGCGTCCTGCGCGGCCTTCGCGTCCTGGATGAGCCGGTGCGCGGCCTCGTCGCCCCGGCCCTGCACCCGGTAGCCCAGGGTGTTGACGGACTGCGGGGTCAGACCGAGATGGGACATCACCGGGATGCCGGCCTGCACCAGCAGCTCGGTGGCGGCCAGCGAGCGCTGCCCGCCCTCCAGCTTGACCGCGCCCACCCCGGACTCCTTGACCAGCCTGGTCGCCGAGCGCAGCGCCTGCACCGGGCCCTCCTGGTAGGAGCCGAACGGCAGGTCGCCGACGACCATGGCCCGCTTGCTGCCGCGTACCACGGCGGCGGACAGGATGGCGACCTCGTCGAGGGTGACCGGCACGGTGGACTCGTAGCCGAGGTGGCAGTTGCCCATGGAGTCGCCGACGAGCAGCACCGGGATGCCGGCCTCGTCGAAGACGGACGCGGTCATCGCGTCGTACGCGGTGAGCATGGGCCACTTCTCGCCGCGCTCCTTGGCGGCGGCGATGTCGTGGACGGTGATGCGGCGGGTTCCGCTGCCGCCGTACAGCGCCTTCGCGCCGCCGGCGGGCTGCGCGGAGGCAGCCTGAAGCGTCATGGTGGAACGGCTCCTTCGTCATCTCGAGGCGCCCTGACGGCGTCCCCGGATCACGTCCATGGTGGCACCGAGGGCGGCACGGGGGAAGTGGACGCGGTCGGGTGCGCCTCGTGTCACAGCGGAGCGCATCCGGTCGGCTGCCCGTCTGTGCGGGTTGTGTCACAGCGGGCGGCCGGGCCGTGCCCGCGAGGAACCCGCCGGGCCCGCCCGCACGTCCTCGTGACCGTGCGGCGCTCCCGCATCTCCTAGGGTCGTCGAGATCGCCTAGGGTCGGGGGCGGCGTGCACGGCACGGCAGGGCAGGCAAGGCAGTGAGGACGGCGGTATGGCGCGGGTGGACGTGGCGGAGACGGGTAACGGCGGTGCACAGGCCGGGCGCCCCGAGTCCCGGTTCCGGGCGGTGGTCGACCGCTGGCGCGGCGATCCCGGCGTCTGGCGACGGGGCAGGCTGCTGGCGGTGTGCGCGGTGCTGACCGCGCTGCTGATGATCTTCCACGCCCAGGTGCCCAACCGGATCGGCAACCTCGGCAGCCTCTTCGAGACGTTCCTGCCCTGGCTCGGCGTGCCGGTGGTGCTGATCGCGCTGGCCGCGCTGTGGCGCCGCTCGGCGACCGCCCTGGTCGCGGTGGTGCTGCCGGCCGTGGTGTGGGCCAACCTGTTCGCCGGGCTGATGACCGACAAGTCGGGGACGGACGGCGATCTGACGGTCCTCACTCACAACGTGAACGCCGACAACCCCGACCCGCGCGGCACCGCCCGCGAGGTCGCCGGGGCCGGCGCGGACGTGCTGGCGCTGGAGGAGCTGAAGCCGGGCATGGTCCCGGTGTACGAGGAGGCGCTGGCGGCGGAGTACCCGCACCACTCGGTGCAGGGCACCGTCGGGCTGTGGAGCAAGTACCCGATCCGGGGCGCCGGGCCGGTGGACCTGCGGCTGGGCTGGACGCGCGCGATGCGCGCCACCGTGGCCGCGCCGGCCGGGGACGTGGCGGTGTACGTGGCGCACCTGCCGTCGGTGCGGGTGAAGCTGAACGCCGGCTTCACCGCCTCCCAGCGGGACCGCAGCGCCGACGCGCTGGGCGAGGCGATCGCGGGCGAGCGGCTGGGACGGGTGGTGCTGCTGGGCGACCTGAACGGCACCATGAACGACCGCTCGCTGAAGGCGGTGACCTCGCAGATGCGCTCCACCCAGGGCGCGGCGGGCGACGGGATGGGCTTCAGCTGGCCGGCCGGCTTCCCGCTGGCGCGGATCGACCAGATCATGGTGAAGGGCGTGGAGCCGACGGCGTCCTGGACGCTGGCCCAGACCTCCAGCGACCACCTGCCGCTGGCCGCCCGCATCCGCCTCTGACCTCCGGGGAGGGGGAAGGGGGCCGGGTGCCGCTGGGGCGGCGGCGTGAGGTGTCACACACCCACCATTCGGCGTTCACCTGCGGGAACATTCCGTGCGGGAGCCTTTGTTCCGAGAGGGAACTTATGGCGGATCGCAGGAGGGTACTCCTACGATCCCGCCCTCTCGCCGTCGCACCGGAAAGGCCCGCTCCTTCATGCCCCTGGCCCTGCTAGCCCTGGCCGTATCGGCCTTCGGCATCGGCACGACCGAGTTCGTCATGATGGGCCTGCTGCCCAACGTCGCGGACGACCTGCACACCTCCGTCCCCACCGCCGGGTACCTGGTATCGGCGTACGCCATCGGCGTCGTCATCGGCGCCCCGCTGCTCACCGCCGTCGGCTCGCGCATCCCGCGCAAGCGGATGCTCCTGCTGCTGATGGCCCTCTTCACCGTCGGCAACCTCGCCTCCGCGCTCGCCCCCGGCTTCGGCACGCTGATCGGCGCCCGGGTGCTCGCCGGCCTGCCGCACGGCGCCTTCTTCGGCGTCGGCGCGGTGGTCGCCGCCAGGCTGGTCCGGGAAGGCCGCCAGGCCCGCGCGGTGGCCACCATGTTCCTCGGGCTGACCGTCGCCAACATCGTCGGCGTCCCGGCCGCCACCCTGCTCGGCCAGCACCTCGGCTGGCGCGCCACCTTCCTGGTGGTCGCCGCGATCGGCCTGGTCGCCATGGCCGCGCTCGCCAGGCTCGTCCCGGTCATCCCGGTCGACGGCCACCAGGGCCTCGGCCGCGAGCTGCGCGCCCTGGGCCACCGCCAGGTCGTGCTCGGCCTGCTGACCGCCGTCTTCGGCTTCGCCGGCGTCTTCGCGGTCTACTCCTACCTGGCGTCGATGACCACCCAGGTGATGGGCTTCGGCGAGTCCTCCGTCACCCTGGTGCTCGCCCTCTTCGGCATCGGCATGACGCTCGGCGCGCTGGCCGCCGGGCCGCTCACCGACCGGGCGCTGCGGCCCACCCTGTACGGCTCGCTGGCCGCGCTCGCCGTCGTCCTGGTCGGTTTCCGCTTCGCGCTCACCGTCCCGGCCCTCGCGCTGGCGGCCGTGGTCGTGCTGGGCGCGGTCGGCTTCATGACCACCACCCCGCTACAGATGCTGGTGATGGACAAGGCCCGCTCCGCGCCGACGCTGGCCTCCGCGTCCAACCACTCGGCGTTCAACCTGGCCAACGCGGGCGGCGCCTGGGTCGGGGGCGCGGCCGTCGCGGCCGGCTGGGGCTGGTCGTCGCCGGCCCTGGTCGGCGCGGCGCTGGCCGTCGTCGGCCTGGCCGTCGCGGTCACCGCCGGACTGCTGGACCGCCGGGGGTCGCGCGACGCGGCGGGCGCGGCCGGTACGGCGACGGGGGCCTCCCGCGTCGTCGCGGGCAGCCCCCGCACCCGGGACCAGCAGCCGGAGACCGCCACCCGCCGGTAGCCCGCCGAGGGCCGGCCAGGGGTCCGCGGCGCGCGAGAGGCCGGCCACGGGCTGCCGTGGCCGGCCTCCCGCCCGCGGTCGTCAGTTGACGTTCTCGCGCCACCGGTTGGTGATCGGCAGCCGCCGGTCCTTACCGAAGCCCTTGGCGGAGATCTTGGTGCCCGGCGGGTACTGCCGCCGCTTGTACTCGGCCACGTCCACCAGCCGCAGCGTCCGCGCGACGGTCTCCTCGTCGAAGCCGGCCGCCACGATGGCGTCCTTGCCCTGGTCGCGGTCGACGTACAGCTCCAGGATCCGGTCCAGCACGTCGTAGTCCGGCAGCGAGTCGGTGTCCACCTGGCCGGGGCGCAGCTCGGCGCTGGGCGGCTTGGTGATCGACGCCTCCGGGATGGGAGGGACCTGCCCCCGCTCCTCGGCCGCCCGGTTGCGCCACCGCGCCAGCCGGAACACCGACGTCTTGTAGACGTCCTTGATCGGCCCGTACGCGCCCACCGAGTCGCCGTACAGCGTCGAGTAGCCCACCGCCAGCTCCGACTTGTTGCCCGGCGCCAGCACGATGTGGCCCTCCTGGTTGGAGAGCGCCATCAGCAGGGTGCCGCGCAGCCGCGACTGGAGGTTCTCCTCCGCCAGCCCGGTCAGCTCCACCGACTCCATGTAGGCGTCGAACATCGGCGCGATCGGCACCGTGCGGAAGTTCAGCCCGGTCCGCCGGGCCAGCTCGGCCGCGTCGCTCTTGGAGTGCTCCGAGCTGTACTTCGAGGGCATGGACACGCCGTAGACGTTCTTCGCCCCCAGCGCGTCGCAGGCGAGGGCGGCCACCAGCGCCGAGTCGATGCCGCCGGACAGCCCGATCAGCACCGAGCGGAAACCGTTCTTCGCGGCGTACGCCCGCAGGCCGACGACCAGGGCCGAGTAGACCTCCTCGTCGTCCTCCAGCCGGTCCGCGTACCCGCCGGTCAGCTCCGGCTCGTACGCCGGCAGCGGCTCCTCGGACAGCACCACCCGGTCCACCCGCAGCCCGTCGTCCACCGTCCCGGTCACCGGCTCGGCGGCCGCCGCCGGCAGCTCCAGGTCCAGGATCACGCTGCCCTCGGAGAACTGCGGCGCCCGGGCGATGACCTCGCCGCGCTCGTCCACCACGATCGAGTCGCCGTCGAAGACCAGCTCGTCCTGGCCGCCCATCATCGCCAGGTACGCGGTGGTGCAGCCGGCCTCCTGGGCGCGCTTGCGCACCAGCTCCAGCCGGGTGTCGTCCTTGTCCTGCTCGTACGGGGAGGCGTTGACCGACAGCAGCAGCCCGGCGCCCGCCGACCGGACGGCCGGCACCCGCCCGCCCTCCTGCCACAGGTCCTCGCAGATCGCGAGCGCCACGTCGATCCCGTGCACCCGCAGCACCGGCAGGGTGTCGCCCGGCACGAAGTAGCGGAACTCGTCGAAGACGCCGTAGTTCGGCAGGTGGTGCTTGGCGAACGACAGCACCACCTCGCCGCCGTGCAGCACCGCGGCCGCGTTGCGGGGCGCGCCGGCCGGCTGCCCGTAACGCGGCGCGCCCTTCTCGGAGCGGTCCAGGTAGCCGACGACGACCGGCAGCTCCCCGAACCCCTCGTCGGCCAGCCGCCGCGCGAGCGACCGCAGGGTTTCCCTGGACGCCTCCACGAAGGACGAGCGCAGCGCCAGGTCCTCCACGGGATAGCCGGTCAGCACCATCTCGGGGAACGCCACCAGGTGCGCGCCCTGTCCGGCGGCGTGCCGGGTCCAGTGCACGACGGCCTCGGCGTTCCCGGCGAGGTCGCCGACGGTCGAGTCGATCTGATTCAGAGCGAGACGTAGTTGAGGCACGCCGCCCAGTGTAATCGTCAGACCGACGCGATGCCCGGAGGGGGACCCGGGGCGCGATGCCCGAGCGGGCACGTGACGCTCGGAGGGTCCCCGACGCCGGAGGGGGACTCAGCCCTCCGCGTACACCCGCTCCGCCCAGCCCGCGATCTGCGCGTCGGAGAGGTGGCGGGCGATGTCCGCCTCGCTGATCATCCCGACCAGCCGCTTGTCCTCGATCACCGGCAGCCGGCGGATGCGGTGCTCCTTCATCATCCGCAGCACCTCCTCGACGTCCGCGTCCGCGGCGATCCAGCGCGGGGTGCCCTTGGCGAGGTCGCCCGCGGTGATCCGGGACGGGTCGTGTCCGGCGGCCACGCAGCCGACCACGATGTCCCGGTCGGTGAGGATGCCGCAGAGCCGCTCGTTCCCGTCGGCGACCGGCAGCGCGCCGACGTTCATCTCGCGCATCATCTGCGCCGCCCGGTCGAGGGTCTCGTGCTCGGGGAGCCACCGGGCGCCCGGGTGCATGATGTCCTTCGCAGTGGTCATGGGTGTCGCACACCTCCGTGAAGCGGCCGTACGGCGCCGTGCGCGCGGCATGCGCCGCAGGCGCCGTACG
>NZ_PVLV01000400.1 GCF_002982015.1 Streptomyces solincola | reverse complement strand
AGGGCGGTGAGCAGGTCGCGGGGCGGGGTCGGGGGCTGGCGGCGCATCCAGGCGGCCAGGGGGAAGAACTCGCCGTCGAGGGCGCGGGTCTCGGCGACGCCGTCGGTGTAGAGGAGCAGCAGGTCACCGGGGGCGACGTCGAAGGAGTCGACGTGGTAGTGGTCGCCGATCAGCTCCGCGAGGCTGAGCAGGGGTGAGGGGGCGGCGGACTCCAGGACGCGGAGCCGGCCGCGGGTGAGCAGGAGCGGTGGCGGGTGTCCGCAGTTGAGGATGTCGATACGGCCGCCCTCGTGCGGGATCTCCGCGAGGAGGGCGGTGGCGAAGCGCTCCATGGGCCCGTCCGGCGGGAAGGCGGCGTTGTAGCGGGCGCTGCTGGCGTCGAGTCTTCGCGCGACGTCGACCAGGTCGGCCTCGCCGTAGGCCGCCTCGCGGAAGGCGTTGACGATCGCGGCGGCCGCGCCGACGGCGGGCAGGCCCTTGCCGCGTACGTCGCCGATGAGCAGCCTCACCCCGTAGGGGGTGTCCACCACCTCGTAGAAGTCCCCGCCGATGCGGGCCTCGGCCGCGGCCGCGAGGTACAGGGACTCGACCTCCAGCAGCCCGAAGCGGCGCGGCATGGGGCTCAGCACCACATGCTGCGCCGCGTCGGCGACGAGCCGTACATGGAAGAGGGTGCGCTCGCGCTGGAGCCGGACGTGGCTTCCGTACGCGGCGGCCACGGTGACCGCGATGATCCCCGCGCAGGTCCACCACGTCCCGAGGTCGGGGAAGACCAGGCTGAGGCCGATCATCAGCAGCAGGCAGACCGTGCCCAGCAGGACGGTGGGGAGGACCGGCCACATGGCGGCGGCCAGGGCCGGCGCCGCGGGCAGGAGGCGGCTGAAGGCCATTTCCGGAGGGGTGGCGTAGGCCAGGCTGGCGATCACGACGGTCAGGATGACCGGCGACAGCCGCACCAGCGTTCCTCGGCCGTGACGCCGACGGAGCCGCGGCCGGACAGAATCGATCACACAGACCAGACTAACCACGCGATCGAGACATAGCGCCCTGGCGACGTCGCTGGGCTGGAAGCTCCCCGGCTTCGCTGGGGAGCGGGGCGGACACTCCGGCGGACGGCGGCGGCCTCGGCCGCGTACGGAGACGTACGCGGCCGAGGCGAAGTCGCGGACCGCCATCCGCCGGCGTACCGCTCCTCCCCTGCGACCGAGGAGCGGTAACAGGACGAGCCGCTACCCTCCGGGCTTCTGCTGGCCGACCGTCAGGGACCACCGCACCGGAGAAGGTGCGGTGATCTCCAGGGAAGCGGGATCGCGGTCGTACTTCAGATCGATCTGGTTGTACGTGGTGCTGACGTCTCCGGACACGCAGCTCAGCGGAAAGCTCAGCCCGGACGGCGCGAAACGGACCTGGAGGACTCCCTCGCCCTCACAACTCACGGCTATGCCGAGCGGACCCTTGCGCACTCCTCCCGGAATCGGTACCTGGCGGTTGCCCGAGGCGCCAGCGACCGACGCCACGGCGTGGCCGTCTGGTAGCTCCGGAGGCGCGGTGACCGCGGACGGCGGCGTTGGAACTGACGACGGCCGGTCAGGCTGTCCTGGCGAGGAGACGCCAGCGGAGGGAGCACCTTGAGCCTGACGCGGCTCGTCGACCGTGCACGCGGATGCGCCGAGCAGAAGCGAAACCGCGAGCCCGGCGACGGCCCCGCGGACGGAGGCGCGCACGCCGGGGGCGTCTAGCGCTCCCACAGGTACCAACCCACATGCCAGGGCGTGTGACTGGTCACCGTGCTCTTCGCCGAAGTTCTGCAGTTGCTGTAGATGACGTAGCTCGTTCCGGTGTTCTTCATGCGCCAGACCCCGTACTTGGCGTAAGTGGTCTTTCTGGGCGGCGTGTCGACCTGAATTTCGTTGCCGACTTTCACGCTCAGCTTGGCGGACAGGTTTACGCCGTACTTACCCTCGATACTGGCGATCATCGGGCTCACACCGACTTTGAGCTCACCGGAGATCTCAACCCCGACTTCACCACTTGCTTCGGACTTGAACCAGGACCGGGCGGTCCGGCTGGTGCCGTTGTAATTCGCCTGCTGCGCGCCGATCGGCTTGTGCACCTTGCCCTTGTTCGCCGTCGGCACGTACACGTTACGGGGCTGGCAGTATTCAGCGTTCGGTTCATCAGAGCTCTTGTCGGGCAGAGGCAGCGGCGCGTCACTCTCAGGGGCGGGCACGAGTGCTTCCTCCGCCTCGTCGGGCGGACCCGGCTGGATAACGCCCTCATCCACCACTGGTTCCGATGCCGCAGCATCCGGTTCTGCCGCATAGGCGACGTACGGCGCATTCACACACGCCAACATCGCCGCAGTCGTCGCCATGACGGCCAGATACTTCTTCATGCTCCCCCACATTCTCTCAGCCACCCCGGTCACGGGCGGTGCAGTGAGGCGAACTTAGCGTGAGAGGAATTCCGATGTCACAGGAATAGCGAAAGGTTGAGCAACATCTGAGATTGAACGTCGGGCTCCGTTTGCATCAGTCCGTCCCGGACGGCGGCGGCCCCGGGCGCGTACGGAGCACGTACGCGGCCGGGGCCGTGCCAGGAGGCCTGGGGCCTCAGGCGATGCGGTCGAGAACGATCGGGGTCGACTCGTGCGCCGTGCCCGCGGGGGCGATGTCCCAGGCGGAGTCCAGGGACTGCTGGGCGTAGGCGAACTTCTCGGGGGTGTCGGTGTGCAGGGTGAGGAGGGGCTGGCCGGCGGTGACCGTGTCGCCGGGCTTGGCGTGGAGCTCGATGCCGGCGCCGGCCTGCACCGGGTCCTCCTTGCGGGCGCGGCCGGCGCCGAGGCGCCAGGCGGCGACGCCCACGGCGTAGGCGTCCAGGCGGGTGAGGACGCCGGAGGCGGGGGCGGTGAGGACGTGCTGCTCGCGGGCGACGGGGAGGGTGGCGTCGGGGTCGCCGCCCTGGGCGGCGATCATGCGGCGCCAGACGTCCATCGCGGTGCCGTCGGCCAGGGCCTTGGCGGGGTCGGCGTCCTTGATGCCGGCGGCGTCGAGCATCTCGCGGGCGAGGGCGACGGTCAGCTCGACCACGTCGGCGGGGCCGCCGCCGGCGAGGACCTCCACGGACTCGCGGACTTCCAGGGCGTTGCCCGCGGTGAGGCCGAGGGGGGTGGACATGTCGGTGAGGAGGGCGACGGTCCTGACGCCGCTGTCGGTGCCGAGGGCCACCATGGTGGAGGCCAGCTCGCGGGCGTCCTCGATGGTCTTCATGAAGGCGCCGGAGCCGACCTTGACGTCCAGGACGAGGGAGCCGGTGCCTTCGGCGATCTTCTTGGACATGATGGAGGAGGCGATGAGGGGGATCGCCTCGACGGTGCCGGTGACGTCGCGCAGGGCGTAGAGCTTCTTGTCGGCGGGGGCCAGGCCGTCGCCGGCGGCGCAGATGACGGCGCCGGTGGTGTCCAGGACGTGCAGCATCTCCTCGTTGGAGAGCAGGGCGCGCCAGCCGGGGATGGACTCCAGCTTGTCCAGGGTGCCGCCGGTGTGGCCGAGGCCGCGGCCGGAGAGCTGGGGGACGGCCGCGCCGCAGGCGGCGACCAGGGGGGCCAGGGGAAGGGTGATCTTGTCGCCGACGCCGCCGGTGGAGTGCTTGTCGGCGGTGGGGCGGGAGAGGGAGGAGAAGTCCATGCGCTCGCCGGAGGCGATCATCGCGGCGGTCCAGCGGGCGATCTCGGTGCGGTTCATGCCGTTGAGCAGGATCGCCATGGCGAGCGAGGACATCTGCTCGTCGGCGACCTCGCCGCGGGTGTAGGCGTCGATGACCCAGTCGATCTGCTCGGGGCTCAGCTCGCCGCGGTCCCGCTTGGTGCGGATGACGGAGATCGCGTCCATGGGTGGGTTCCTTCCGAACGGGTGGCCTCTACGACGGGGACTCTACGCGCATAGAGGAGAGAGGGGGCGNNGGGGGCGTCGGGTGACTACGGGAGGTGCTGCGGGCCGAAGGCCTGGGGCAGCATGGCGGAGAGCGTGAGCTCGCCGGCGGGGGTGTCCAGCAGGAGCTCCTCGCCGCCGAACTCGTAGAGGAGCTGGCGGCAGCGGCCGCAGGGGACGATGACCTCGCCCTTGCCGTCCACGCACACGAAGTGGGTGAGCCGGCCTCCCCCGGTGGCCTGGAGCTGGGAGACCAGCCCGCACTCGGCGCACAGGCCCAGACCGTACGAGGCGTTCTCGACGTTGCAGCCGGTGACCGTCCGGCCGTCGTCGGCCAGGGCCGCCGCGCCCACCGCGTACCCGGAGTAGGGGGCGTAGGCGCGGGACATGGCCTCGCGGGCGGCGGCGCGCAGTCCCGACCAGTCGTAGGGCGCGGCGGCCGCGGTCACTTGCCTTGGCCCTTCTTGTAGGGCAGGCCGTCGGCCTTGGGCATCCGCAGGCGCTGGGCGGAGACGGCGAGGACGAGGAGGGTGGTGATGTACGGGGCCGCGTCCACGAACTGGGAGGGCAGCAGGTCGGTGTTGGCGTACCAGAGGAAGAGGCCCGCGGCGACGACGAGGGAGACCGCGCCGGTGGTGAACTTCTTCTTGTAGAGCTGCCAGCCCGCCCAGGCGACCAGCAGGATCGCGACGAGCAGCAGCATGGCGTGGACGTTCTCCGCGCCGCCGCGCAGCTTGAGGCTGTCGGTGAAGCCGAACAGGCCCGCGCCGAGCGCCATGCCTCCGGGCATCCAGTTGCCGAAGATCATCGCGGCGAGGCCGATGTAGCCGCGGCCGCCGGTCTGGCCCTCCTGGTAGATGCCGGTGGAGACGATGGCGAGGAAGGCGCCCGCGAGGCCGGCGAGGCCGCCGGAGACGACGACGGCGATGTACTTGTACTTGTAGACGTTGACGCCGAGGGACTCGGCGGCCACCGGGTTCTCGCCGCAGGAGCGCAGCCGCAGGCCGAAGGCGGTGCGCCAGAGGAGCCACCAGGTGCCGGGGATCAGCAGCAGGGCGACGACGGTGAGGAGGGAGAGGTTGGTGACGAGGCCGCCGAGCACGCCGGCCAGGTCGGAGACGAAGAACCAGTGCTGGGACTGGAGGTCGGCCAGCCAGTCGGAGAGACCGGGGATGGTGATGCGGTCGATGCCCTCGATGCGCGGCGACTGCTTGGAGGAGCCGCCCGGGGCCTCGGCGAAGGTGAAGTTGGAGAGGTAGCGGGTCAGACCGGTGGCCAGGATGGTGATGGCGACGCCGGAGACGATGTGGTTGACGTTGAAGGTGACCGTCATGATCGCGTGCAGGAGGCCGCCCAGGGCGCCGCCGACGATGCCGAGCACGACGCCGGTCCACGGGCCCCACTGGAAGCCGGCCCAGGCGCCGAACCAGGTGCCGAGGATCATCATGCCCTCGAGGCCGATGTTGACCACGCCGGCCCGCTCGGCCCACAGGCCGCCGAGGCCGGCCAGGCCGATCGGCACGGCGAGCTGGAGGGCGCCGGAGACCTGTCCGACGGAGGTGAGGTCGTTGGCGCCGCTGATCACCCGGACCAGGGAGAACAGGGCCAGGCCGCCGGCGATGATCAGCAGGACGACCGGCAGGGTCAGGCGGCGGCGGCCGCCGCCCTTGCGCGGCGCGGTCGCCACGGCGGAAACAGTGCTCGTGGACTCGCTCATGCCGCCACTTCCTTCTTGGTCTTACGGGCCTGGGCGGCAAGCTCCTCGCCGACCTTCTGCTGCTGGCGGCGCAGGCCGTACTGCCGGACCAGCTCGTAGGAGACGACCACCGAGATCACGATCAGGCCCTGCATGATGATCGCGATCTCCTTCTCGTATCCGTAGGTGTCCAGCGAGGCGGACGTCTTCTCCAGGAAGGAGATCAGCAGCGCGGCGAAGAAGATGCCGACGGGGCTGTTGCGGCCGAGCAGGGCGATGGTGATGCCGGTGAAGCCGACGCCGACCGGGAAGCTCAGGCTGTAGGTGTGGGTCTGGCCCAGCAGCAGCGGCATGCCGGCCAGTCCGGCGACGGCGCCGGAGATCAGCATGGCGGTGAGGACCATCTTCTTGGCGTCCACGCCGCTGGCCTGCGCGGCGGACTCGCTGGCGCCGGTGGCGCGCAGGTCGAAGCCGAAGCGGGTGCGGTTGAGGACGAACCAGTAGACGACGCCGAGCGCGAAGGCCACCAGGGTGAAGCCGTAGACCGTGCCGCCCTCGACGTCCAGGCCGGGCATCCAGCCGGACTCGGCGATCTCGCCGGTGGTCAGGTCGTTGGAGCCGGCGGGCTGCACGCCGAGGTTGGCGGGCAGGATCAGCCAGGCGATCAGCGCGGTCGCGATGGCGTTCAGCATGATCGTGGCGACGACCTCGCTGACCCCGCGGGTGGTCTTCAGGATGCCCGCGATGCCGGCCCAGAACGCGCCGACGAGCATCGCGACGACGACGATGAGGAGGATGTGCAGCGGGCCGGGGAGGGTGACGGAGGCTCCGACGACCGCGGAGACCATCGCGGCGAGGCGGTACTGGCCGTCCACGCCGATGTTGAACAGGTTCATCCGGAAGCCGATGGCGACGGCGAGGGCGGCCAGGTAGTACGTGCCGGTCTGGTTGAGGATCAGCACCTGGACGTCGGTGAACTCGGCGTTCTCCACCATGAGCTGGTACGGCTCGATGGCGTCGCGGCCGGACAGCAGCAGCACCACGGAGGTGAGCAGGAAGGCCACGACCAGGGCGAGCGCCGGGCCGGCCAGGCCCAGGAGCAGCCGGTCCTTGTCGAATTTCCTCATCGGCCCTCACCGTTCTGGTTGTGCTCGAGGTGCCCGGTGGCGGCGCCGGTCATGGCCGAGCCCAGCTCCTCGGGGGTGATCGTGGCGGGGTCCGCGTCGGCGACGAGCCGGCCGCGGTACATCACCCGCAGGGTGTCGGAGAGCCCGATCAGCTCGTCCAGGTCGGCGGAGATCAGCAGCACCGCCAGCCCTTCGCGGCGGGCCTCGCGGATCTGGTCCCAGATCTGCGCCTGCGCGCCGACGTCCACACCGCGGGTGGGGTGGGCGGCGATCAGGAACTTGGGCCGGTGGCTCATCTCGCGGCCGACGATCAGCTTCTGCTGGTTGCCGCCGGACAGCGAGGCGGCGGTGACGTCGATGCCGGGGGTGCGCACGTCGTACTCGCGCACGATCCGCTCGGTGTCGCGGCGGGCCGCCTTGGGGTCGAGCAGGCCGCCCTTGCGGCTGTTGGGCGCCTCGGTGACGTGGCCGAGGATGCGGTTCTCCCACAGCGGGGACTCCAGCAGCAGGCCGTGCCGGTGGCGGTCCTCGGGGATGTAGCCGATGCCGTCCTCGCGCCGCTTGCGGGTGGAGGTGCGGGAGACGTCCCGCCCGTCCAGGGTGATCACGCCGCCGTCCAGGGCGCGCATGCCCATGATGGCCTCGATCAGCTCGGTCTGGCCGTTGCCCTCGACGCCGGCGATGCCCAGGACCTCGCCCTTGTGGATGGTGAAGCCGATGCCGGCCAGCACCTCGCGCACCACGCCGTCGGCGTCGTCCGCGGTCAGCCTCAGCGCGTCCACGGTGAGCATCGGCACGTCGGTGACGGTGGACTCGCGGGTCTCCGGCGAGGGCAGCTCGCTGCCCACCATCAGCTCGGCGAGCTGCTTGGTGGTGGTGTGCTTCGGGTCGGCGGTGCCGACGGTGGTGCCGCGCCGGATGACGGTGATGTCGTCGGCGACCGAGAGCACCTCGCCCAGCTTGTGCGAGATGAAGATGACGGTCAGGCCCTCGGCCTTGAGCTCACGCAGGTTGTCGAAGAGCGCGTCGACCTCCTGGGGCACCAGCACCGCGGTCGGCTCGTCCAGGATCAGGGTGCGCGCGCCGCGGTAGAGGACCTTGAGGATCTCCACCCGCTGGCGGTCGGCGACGCCCAGCTCCTCGACCAGCGCGTCGGGGCGCACGTTCAGCCCGTAGGCGTCGGAGATCTCCTTGATCTTGCGCCGCGCCTTGGAGCCGATGCCGTGGAGCTTCTCGCCGCCGAGGACGACGTTCTCCAGGACGGTGAGGTTGTCGGCCAGCATGAAGTGCTGGTGCACCATGCCGATGCCGGCCGCGATGGCGTCGGCCGGGCTGGAGAAGGTCACCTGGGCGCCGTCGACGGTGATGGTTCCCTCGTCCGGCTTCTGCATGCCGTAGAGGATCTTCATCAGGGTCGACTTGCCGGCCCCGTTCTCGCCGACCAGGGCGTGCACGGTGCCCCTGCGGATGGTGATGTCGATGTCGTGGTTGGCCACGACGCCGGGGAACCGTTTGGTGATGCCGTGCAGCTCGACGGCGGCGGCCGTGGTGGCGGCGGCCGGCGGTGTGGACGGACTGGACGCGTTGATGACGCACTCTCCTTGGCGGGCTCCTCGTCGAGTCGGGGTCGAGCAAGGAGCGGAGGGGACCGAGTGGCTGGAGGTGGGGCAGGACTCTGCCGTGGTACGGACGCGGGGGGTGGCGCCGAAGCTATCGCGCCCGAGTGTCGTCTACGCGCGTAGCGGTGCCAGAAGATGGAAACCCGGGACCCGGGGACCGAACGGGGCCTCACCGGGGGCGGGAGGGGCGGCGCGCCCGCCGGCCTCCCGGGGCCGAGTGCCGTCCGGGCACCGGAGCCGCGGTGGAGTCCACCGCCCGCCCCGGCGCCCGTGACGGCGCGCTGTCGTTCCGCCGCCTTACGGGGCGGTCTTGACCGTGATCTTGCCGGCGATGATGTCGGCCTTGGCCTTGGCCACGGCCGCGGTCACGTCGGTCATCTTGGTGTACGCCGGGTTGGAGTCGGCCAGGCCGACGCCGTCCTTGTCCAGGCCGTAGCGGATCTCGCCGGACTGCGGCTTGCCGTCCTTGACCGACTTGATCAGGTTGAAGACGGAGTCCGGGATGTCCTTGGTCACCGAGGTGAGGATGTAGTCCCGGTAGGCCGCCAGGCCCTGCTGGTTGTACTGGTCGGAGTCGACGCCGATGGACCACTTCTTGGCCTTGGAGGTGGCCTCGATGGCGCCCGAGCCGGCCAGGCCGGCGGCGGAGTAGATGACGTCCGCGCCCGCGTCGAGCTGGCCCTCGGCGGCGGCCTTGCCCAGGTCGGGCTTGGAGAAGCCACCGAAGTCCGGCGGCTGCGTCAGGTACTGGACCTTGACGTTGACGTCCTTGTTGGTGTCCTTGACGCCCTGCGCGAAGCCGGCCTCGAACTTCTTGATCAGCGGGGTCTCGACGCCGCCGATGAAGCCGACCGTCTTGGTCTTGGTCACCTTGGCGGCGGCGACGCCGGCCAGGTAGGAGCCCTGCTCCTCGTTGAAGACCAGGTTGGCGATGTTCTTGCCGGTCTTGGAGGTGTCGTCGATCAGGCCGAAGGTGGTCTTCGGGAACTTCGGCGCGACCTCGGCGATGGCCGGGGCGTAGGCGAAGCCGACGCCGATGACCGGGTTGTTGCCGGCGCGCGCCAGCTGGGTCAGGCGCTGGACCTTGTCCGGGTCGCCCTCGCCCTCGCTGGGCTCGGCCTCGGAGGTCTGGACGCCCAGGTCCGCCTTGGCCTTCTCCAGGCCGGCGTAGGCGGCGTCGTTGAAGGACTGGTCGCCGCGGCCGCCGATGTCGTAGGCGATGGCGGCCTTCGGGTTGTCCTTGTCGGACCCGGCGTCCGAGGACGACTTCCCGCCACACGCGGTGGCGCCGAGGGCGAGTGCGGCAGACGCGACACCCACAGTCGCGATCCTGGTAATGCGGCGCAAGGGAGGCTCCTTCGACCTGACCGAAGCGCCTCTGTCCGGGCGCTGGTTCGCGGCGATCGTAACGCGCGTAGATGTCAGTTAAAGCCCCGTTCAGCAGTCGTTATCGATTCGTCGCGGTACGGCCGCGGACGGGCCCCGGATCCGACTCTGCGTGACCTCGCGGGCGCTGCGGGCCACGGTCCGCGCCCGGGTGCGCGAGCGGCCGGCGCCCCGTCGCGGGACGCCGGCCGGCCGAGGGCTCAGACCGCCTGGGGCGGCTCGATCAGGGCGGCTGCGGTGAACAGCTCGACGCCGACCTGGATGGCGCGCTCGTCGACGTCGAAGTTGCCTCGGTGCAGGTCCAGCCGGGCGCTGTCGCCGGGGCGGCGGACGCCGAGGCGGGCCATCGCGCCGGGGACGTGCTCCAGGTACCAGGAGAAGTCCTCGCCGCCCAGGCTCTGCTCGGTGTCCTCCACCGCGTGCGGGCCGAACCGGGCGGTCATCGCGTCGTGCAGGTGCTGGGCCACCGAGGCGTCGTTGACCACCGGCGGGACGCCGCGGACGTACTCGATCTGGCACTTGGCCCCGTGCAGCTGGGCGACCTCGTCGATCGCCGCGTACACCTGGTCGGGGGCGTCCCGCCAGGCGGACAGCTCCAGGCAGCGGACGGTGCCGCCCAGTTCGGCGCGCTGCGGGATGACGTTGGGGGCGTGGCCGGACTCGATCCGCCCCCAGGTCAGGACGAGGCCGGAGCGGGCGTCCACCCGGCGGGCCAGCAGCGCGGGGGCGTCGGCGGCGACCCGGGCCACCGCGGTGACAAGGTCGGTGGTCAGGTGCGGGCGGGCGGTGTGGCCGCCGGGCCCGTCCAGGACGACTTCGAGGCGGTCGCAGGCCGAGGTGATCGGGCCGGTGCGCAGCCCGATCCGCCCCACGTCCACCCGCGGGTCGCAGTGCAGGGCCATGATCCGGCCGACGCCCTCCAGCACCCCGGCGTCCACCGCGGTGATCGCGCCGCCGGGCATGACCTCCTCGGCGGGCTGGAAGACCAGCCGGACGGCGTTGGGCAGCAGGTCGCGGCGGGCCAGGTCGGCCAGCACCAGGCCCGCGCCGAGCACCACGGTGGTGTGCACGTCGTGGCCGCAGGCGTGCGCCCGGTCCGGGACGGTGGAGCGGTACGGGACGTCCGTCTTGGTGTCCGGAATGGGCAGCGCGTCGATGTCCGCCCGCAGCGCCAGCATCGGGCGCACGCCGTCCCAGGCGCCGATGTCGCAGGTCAACCCCGTGCCGCCGGGCAGGACCCGGGGAGCGAGCCCGGCCGCCTCCAGTCGCGCCTTGATCGCGGCGGTGGTGCGGAACTCCTGGAAGCCCAGCTCGGGGTGCATGTGCACGTCCCGGCGGAACGCGATCAGCTCGGCGCGCAGCGCGTCCGGCAGCGTGCCGAGGAGGGGCGTTCCGCCCGGATCGTCGGTTTCGGGGTCGCGGGACATCAATTGGTTCACCCATCAAAGGGTAGGCGTGTTTGCCCTCCGACCGGCGTGTGATCTCCAAAACTTCAGCCTCATTGGGGAAGGAAAACCCCGGTGTGCGGGCTTGACAGGGCGTCAGGGTGGGTAAGCTCACCCGCCTCCGGCCCGAAGTCGGACGGATGTTCCCTTATGGGATGGTGTGCTCCGGGTGACGGCGGGGGCGCGCGGGGTGACCGGATCCGTGCGGCGTCAGGGGCCCGCGGTGCGCGGGGCGCCGGTGAAGGGCAGGCCGTGGGCGGCGCGGGCGGAGTCGGCGACGCCGGCCAGGAAGCCCCGGGCCCGGTCGGTGACCGAGGAGCGCAGCCACTCCGGCTCCACCGGGCACACCCGGATGGACACCCCGTCGCCGGCCAGCACCAGGGGCAGGGTGTGCACCACGGTGGACGGGAAGCTGAGCACCGTGCGGGCGATGGGGCCCCGGCGGGCGATCAGCTCCAGCGGCAGGTCGGGGCGGACGATCTCCAGTCCGGTCTCCACCGCGATCCGGTGCAGCTTCTCCACGCTCTCGCGCCGGTGGGCGAAGTAGCGCCGGCCGCCGTGCGCCCGGGCCAGCGCGCCGACCGCCGCCGCGTACCGGTCGGGGTCCACCACCCCGGTCTCCACCAGCGAGGTGCCGACCAGGTCGGCGCCCTCGGTCAGCCGGGGCGGGCCGAAGGCGGAGCGGGTCCAGGCGAAGCGGTTCGCGGTGATCACCGCGGACGCGGGGGCCGTCTCGACCGGCAGCGCGGTGAAGACCTCCACCTCCCGGCCCCGCCCCGGCGCGAGCCTGCGCCGGGCCAGGGCGGCGACCGGGGCGAGGACCAGTTCGCGGGGGTCGCGGGCGCCCCGGCGGTGCCAGCGCACCAGCCGCTCGCCGCGGGCCGACAGCGCCAGGTACTCCAGCGTCGCGGTGCCGTCGTCCACCACGGTCAGCCGCCGCGCCCCGAACAGGGCGAGCAGCAGCTGCACGTAGCGGGAGAACGGGTCGCCGACCACCACCCGCTCGGCGCGGGCGATCAGCGGGCCCAGGTGGCGCAGGGCCTGGGCAACGGCGACCCCGTCCTCCCGCGCGTCCTGCCAGCGGACGGCATAGCCCTCGTCCCGGGCCAGCCCGGCGATCCGCCGGAGCTGGCCGCGGGACATCGGGTCGACCGGCGAGAGCACGACCACCTCGGGCCGCGCCCCGCCGGCGTGCGCCCACTCCAGCACGTTCAGGAACTGCACCGGGCTCTCCACGAAGGCGACCGGCGCGCCGGCGCCCGCACCGCGGCGGCCGGTGGTCATACCGTGGCCGCGACGCGCCGGAGCTTCTTCATCGGGCCCAGCTCCGAGTCGTAGACCTTCTTCACGCCGTCGCCGAGGGCGGCTTCGATGGTGCGGATGTCGCGCACCAGCCGGACCAGGCCCTGCGGTTCGACGGAGGCGGCCTGGTCGGAGCCCCACAGCGCGCGGTCCAGGGTGATGTGCCGCTCCACGAAGACCGCGCCGAGGGCGACGGCGGCCAGCGTGGTCTGAAGGCCGGTCTCGTGGCCGCTGTAGCCGATCGGGACGTTCGGGTACTCCTGGTGCAGGGACTGGATGACCTTGAGGTTCAGCTCCTCGGGCACCGCCGGGTAGGTGGAGGTGGCGTGGCACATGACGATGTTGTCGCTGCCCAGCACCTCCACCGCGTGGCGTATCTGGCGCGGGGTGGACATCCCGGTGGAGAGGATCACCGTGCGGCCGGTGGCGCGCAGGGCGCGCAGCAGCTCGTCGTCGGTGAGCGAGGCGGAGGCCACCTTGTGGGCGGGCACGTCGAACTTCTCCAGGAAGGCGACGGCCTCGGTGTCCCACGGGGAGGCGAACCAGTCGATGCCGCGCTCGCGGCAGTGCGCGTCGATGGCGCGGTACTCGTCCTCGCCGAACTCCACGCGGTGGCGGTAGTCGATGTAGGTCATCCGGCCCCAGGGAGTGTCGCGCTCGACGTCCCACTGGTCGCGCGGCGTGCAGATCTCGGGGGTGCGCTTCTGGAACTTCACGGCGTCGCAGCCGGCCTCGGCGGCGGCGTCGATCAGCGCGACGGCCTTGTCCAGGTCGCCGTTGTGGTTGATGCCGATCTCGCCGGTGACGTAGACGGGCTGACCGGGTCCGAGGGAGCGGCGGCCGAGGGTGCGGAGGCGGTGGTCGCTCATGGCGGTTCTTTCCTTACGGGGGGACGTGCGGGGGACAGGGAGTCGGTCTTC